>CAJFOL010000085.1 GCA_904397185.1 uncultured Clostridia bacterium | reverse complement strand
CTCACCAAAGGAATATACATAAGCGCTGACTTGACTGTCAAGGCAATAGACATATGAGGTGACATACTCCCCATCTATGACGTTTCCTTCCTCGTCTTTTGCAGGCGATTTTACTTCAACTTGATAAAAACCAAGATATACATTTTCAATATATTCTCCATCTCTTTTTACGACAGCAGTAGTGCTAACTGAATAATTTGAAAACGCATCCCTTTCATTGTAATTTTCGGGGTTTAATTCCTTTTGTTCGGCAAGATAATCTTGCAATGCACTATATTCTCTTGTCCTCATATCCCCATAAAGTGAACCAAAAGCAAAATCAATTTTTTCACCATTTATTGAAATTATGACGTCTCCTGGTTGAAGTGTCTCTACACCTTCAGGAAGGTATGTTATAGCACTATCCCTATTAATAATATAATCGTCTTCGTCTATTACATTTGACCCTACATCATAAATAATTTCATCGTTTATATTAAAATTTGTCCTTACCTGTGGTACATCATAGCCAACAGTACAAAGCAGAATTAAAGAAAAAATAACAGCGGTAGCAAAATTAAAAGTTACACCAGCAAGAAAAACAAGTATACGTTTCCAAGGTGCTTGATTTGTAAATGCATCCTTATCATCAGGGTTTGTTTCATCTTCGCCAGCAAAGGCACAATAACCACCTAAAGGAAATATCCTCAGTGATATCAACTCCCCCCTTTTATTTTTACGAGAAAAGATGGCTTTGCCAAAGCCAACTGAAAACTCTGTTATTTTAAAATTTAGCATCCTGCCAATTGTGTAATGTCCAAACTCATGTATTAGCACCATTAGAAGAAGAATTGCAATGGCAAGAATAATATAAAGAACTATCATTTAACCTCACATATTTTCACAAAATAGCAATTTCTTCTGTACTTTAATGCAATACTTGTCCTATCAATAATTTATTATAAAACTATGAATAATATACTGAAAGCAATAAAAATGTAAGGCGCCACAAATATATATGAATCAAACCTATCAAGCATTCCACCATGTCCAGGCAAAAGTTTTCCTGAATCTTTAACTCCAGCACTACGTTTTAAGTAACTTTCAAATAGGTCGCCAACTTGACTGATTATTGAGCCGATAAAAGCAATGATAATAACTTTCCAAACACTTATTCCTGCACCATCCAAAATCGTCCCCATAGAAGGAATAGAATGACAAATATAGTATACTGCTACAATTAAAAGTACACACCATAAAAGTCCACCTATTGCTCCAGAAATAGTTTTTTTAGGGCTTATTTTTGGAGCAAGTTTTTTGCCTTCAAAAAGTCCTCCCATCAAATATGCGAATGTATCTGTAAAAATAGGTATAAGTAAAGCAAATAGAAGTACAAAGAATGATACCCATCCATTAAAGCCTGCTAGTGCATTAAATGAGGCAGACATGTCCTCAAAATGGTTGATTAAAGTTAAAAATAAAAGCAAAAATGCTGGATAAACAAAAACCACTGCAGTGTTTAATGCTTTTACAAGAGCATACTTAACTGGCTTTATAGACTTGTCCAGTTGTCTTGTCCTTATTTCAGATTTCGTGCCATTATAATTTGTAAGTGGCCAAACAAATGCTATACCAAAGAATAGTACAAGCAATGCAACAGAGATAACAAGTGTATAGCCAATTCCTATAGAAGAGTCATATGCAGTACAAAGTAACAATGCAATCATCAAAAAAGCAGGGAAAATTGTAGCCAAAATTTGATTGTTGTATTTTCCCATCTTAGAAAATAATTTTGATGCCTCATAACTTGCAAAACAAGCAATTATAAGAATCAATAAATCAAAGAAATAATTTCCAATATCTTGAACAAATGCCTTTAATATAAAGGCTATTGCAAGCACAATCACTATACCGAGTGATGTCAATAATCTAGTTTTCAACTTAAACCTCCAAACCTTCTATTTCTTTTTTGATATGCCTTTAAAGCCTTAACAAAATGTTTTTCATTAAAATCTGGCCAATAAACTTTAGGAAAGTATAATTCGCTATAAGCCATTTGATACAATAAAAAGTTAGATAATCTTTGCTCTCCGCTTGTTCTAATGACAAAATCTGGCTCAGGAATATCCCCCGTATCTAAAGATAATAAAATATCTTTTTCATTTATTTCATTCCCCTGTTTTATAAGTTTATTTACCGCTCGAACTATATCATCACGTCCACCGTAATTTAAAGCAAAAACAACTTCAAGTTTATCAAAATTTTTCGTTTTTTCTTTTAAATCATTTAATGCTTTCTTCAAATCGTCAGGAAATGGGTCAATAACACCAATAGACGATAATTTGATTTGATTTTCAATAAAAATATTATTGTCTTTTGAGATGTAAGACCTTAATAAATCAAAAATCCCATCAATTTCTTCTTTGCTTCTCTTCCAGTTTTCAGTAGAAAATGCAAAAAATGTGCAATACCTAATACCATATTTCAAACATGACTTGATGGTTCTTTCAACAGCATTAACACCTTCTTTGTGCCCCAAGTTTCTTGGAAGTCCTCTTTTGGTAGCCCATCTTCCATTTCCGTCCATTATAATAGCAATATGATTAGGTACTTTTAATAATTTTGTCATATAAATCCCTTTTATAATATTTTTAAATATAATGGAATTTATCTGACGAATTGTAGATTAAACTTCCATTACTTCTTTTTCTTTGTTCTTGCTGTTCTCATCAATCTGGTCACAAGCTTTATCTACAAGTTTCTGAATATTATCTTCATAAGTATCACGTTCGTCTTCTGAAATCTCGCCATTTTTTTCAAGGTCTTTTATCATGTCCATAGCATCTCTTCTTGCACCACGTACAGCAACCTTTGTATCTTCGGCAATTTTCTTTACGGACTTGACAATTTCCTTTCTCCTTTCCTCGGTAAGTGCTGGAAATATAAGTCTTATTGTCTTTCCATCATCATTTGGATTAACCCCAAGGTCTGCCGCTGATATAGCCTTGACTACATTTTTTACTTGCGATTGATCCCATACATTTATTGCCAAAATTCTAGCCTCTGGAACCGATATACTTGCCATATTTTTTATAGGTGTAGGCACTCCATAATAATCAATGAAAACCTTATCAAGAATATGTGGATTTGCTCTACCCGCTCTTATCACAAGATATTCGCTTAACTGATGATTGATAGCCTTATCTATTTCGTCTTGACAAGATAAAACAATTTCTTCTATCATTTCGTTCATAAAATCACTCCTTGCAATTTATTTTACTATAAAGTAAAAATTTTTGCAAACGATTTAATAGAAATTGCTAATATTCTTTATTTTTTTATTTAAAATTAAGTGCATAAAATAATTAAATTTATAAAAAAATGTCAAAAAAATATGACTGAACACTCAGTCATATTAATTTACTTATTACCCTTCATTTGTTTTTCAACTTCTTCAGCAAGATTGTCATTTCGTTTTTCAAGACCTTCGCCCATTTCATATCTAACAAATCTTCTTATAGATATTTTTTCGCCTATTTGAGAAGTTTTTTCAGTGATATATTCTGCTATAGTCTTGCTTGGGTCTTTAACAAATGCTTGTTCAAGAAGACAAACTTCTTGGTAGAATTTCTTAATTCTTCCTTGAACCATTTTTTCTGCAATTTGAGCAGGTTTTCCTTCGTTAAGAGATTGATTCATGAAGATTTCCTTCTCTTTTTCAAGTACTTCAGCAGGAACTTCTTCAACTCTTACATATTTTGGAGATGCAGCGGCTATTTGCAATGCAATATCATGCCCAATTTGTTGAAATTCATCTGTCTTAGCAACAAAGTCTGTTTCGCAGTTAATCTCAACAAGAACACCAATCTTTCCACCCATATGAATATATGAAGTAACGATACCCTCTGCGGCTATTCTTGACTGTTTCTTGGCTGCGGCAGCCATTCCCTTTTCTCTAAGCCAGATAATTGCTTTATCAAAATCTCCATCACTTTCAACAAGTGCTTTTTTGCAATCCATCATACCTGCATTTGTTTTTGCTCTAAGTTCAGCAACGTCTTTCGCCGTAAAATTCATATTTACTCTCCTTTATCTTCATTCTTTTGATCATCAACTATAGTTTCAGTTTTTACTTCTTTCTTTTCTTCTTTATTTTCTTTCTTTTCTACTTTTTTCTTAGCAGGCTTTTTCTTAGCAGTTTTTTTGCTTCTATTTTCTTCCCCTGCTTCTGCAATTTCTAAGTTAGGTTTTGTCTCAGCAAGAGCCTTCTCGATATCAATATCTTCATCTTGAGTCTCTTCTTTCTTTAATGATACACCCTCCTTAGCCTCAATAACTGCATCTGCAATGGCTGAAGCAATAAGTTTTACAGAACGAATAGCATCATCATTTCCTGGAATAACATAGTCGATATTATCTGGATTTCCATTTGTATCAACAAGTCCAACCATAGGAATATTCAACAATCTACATTCATTAACACAAATGTGCTCAACATTAGGGTCAACTACAAATATCACTCCTGGGAGTTCTCTCATTTCTTTAATTCCGCCGAGATTTTTTTCAAGTTTATCTCTTTCAGTCTTTAAAAGAGTAACTTCTTTCTTTGGCAATAAGTCAAACTCGCCTACTTTTTCCATTTGGTTAAGTTTATTGAGTCTTTCAATTCTTGACTTAATAGTTTTGAAGTTTGTAAGACATCCGCCGAGCCAACGTGTGTTGATATAATACATTCCGCATCTCTCTGCTTCTTCTTTTACAGCATCTTGTGCTTGTTTTTTAGTACCTACAAAAAGTACATTCTTGCCTGATGCAACGACATCACGTACAAATTGATATGCTTTGTCGACTTGCTCAGATGTTTTTTCCAAATTGATGATATGAATATCATTTCTTGCAGTAAAAATGTATTTTTTCATCTTTGGATTCCATTTTCTGGTTTGATGTCCGAAGTGAACACCTGCTTCCAAAAGTTGTTTCATTGAAATAACTGACATTTTTATCCTCCTTTGTTTTTGTCCTTCCCTATAGTTTTCTAGCTCCTAATTGCGACCACAGACAAATGTCTTTTAAGTTGTATGGGTATCGTTTTTAATATACAACAAGTTTTTGGCAACTGCAACAGAATATTCTATAGGTGCATATTTGTCCAATGACATATTTAATATAACATAAATAAAGATAATAGTCAACAATTTAGCAATATTTATTTAAAAAAATATCTATATTAAAAAAAGTCTCTGAATTACTCAGAAACTTTTTCTGCTTTTTTAGGCGATTTTGTTTTAACTGTCTTTGCTTTTTTTCGTTCTTTATAGAATACACTACAAAAACTTGGTAATAAGAACTGCGATGTATAGAAAGTTACAATCAAACTTGTCATTATTCCGAGTGCCACTTCTCTCACTCCCTCAACGGCAAGTGCAGAGAAAATAACTGAAATGACTAATAAAGCAATGTAAATAATCACTCTATTAAATGTTATTTCTTTGATTGTCTCATCCGCAATTACACTATTCTTTGCTTTTTCAAATTTACCTGACTTAATGTTAGATTTGATTTTAGAATAATAGTAAAATAGGTTAAATGCACTAAGCAAGAAAGTTGAAATAAGAATTATTGCAAGTGACATATTTATAGTGAGTCTAAATATAGATATTAAGCCTAAAGTTAAGAAAAGGTCAATTGCAATTTGTATAATTCCGACCAAGAATATACTTGGATTATCTCTAAATGCCATATAAATCGCAAAAACTAAATACCCAAATACTATACTTGCAACAGTACCTGTTATCCAGCCAAAATCCGCTGTGGATGGCGAATAATCTATTGATGAAATTGCATCATCATAAGAAGAATAGCCAAATGCGGTAACTAAACTATTTCTTATATCACTATTTTTAGCAGTTATGCTATCTAAATCATCCGAAATATTTTGATAGGTAACTTCAACTGCTTGACCAAGATAAACATTGTAGTCTGATATAGTCATAGTTGTCGTTCTAAAACTATCGATTTTGACACCATTTTCACTTAAAACCAATTCGATTTTATCATAAATAGCATCTTTGTCTTCTTGGCTATCAAGATTGTAACTCTCAACCTCTTCGCCAAAACTATCCTCATTGTTTATATAAATTTTAACTACACTTTTCCCAGTAAAGTCAGTGCCTAGATTAAAGCCTATTGTCGATAAAAGAACTATTCCTACTATTAAAATAATGGCTGGCACTATCAAAAAATATAAGAAATTTTTGGTAAAACTAAATTTAGAAGAGGTTATTCGTTTGTTTAAAGATAATTTTTCTTTTTTCATGTTAGTCATTATTGTTACCTCCTTCTTCAGTTTCGGTAACTATTGTTTCATTTGATTGAGAGTCAATAGTTTGGTCATCCATAGTCTGTTCGTTTATTTGTAATGATGAAACATTGTTTAACGATTGGTCATCTTTTAACTCCTTCACACTTTTATCACGAACAAGTCCTAATCTCTTTGATTTGGTGCTATTTAATGGAAGGTAAATATTTAAAAGATATCTTGTAACTACAAGAGAGATAAACACTGACACAACACAGCCCATCAAAAGTACAATTCCAAAGCCTTTCAAATATGATGGAGCAAATATCCAAATAACTATTGATACCAGTGCAAGAACAATGTGACTATCAAGAATAGGCCACAATGCTTTTTTCATTCCACCTTTAAATGAAAGATGTATCTTTTTACCGAGTGCATATTCCTCTCTTACTTTTTCAAATATGATTACATTTGCAATTATAGCAAGAGCAAAAGCGAAGATGCAGCCAAACATGGTAGCAAGATTAAGCACTACGAATGGTATTGCTTGCATAAAGAATACAAATATAATTAGGTAGAAGATTAAAGACAGACACCCAAGCAGTCCTAAATCTCTATATTTAACAATCAAAGCCACAAAAGCGAGTACAATCGTTGCAATACTTGCAATACCAAGAAAAAGCAACGTATTTTCGCCTAATATAGGGCTTATTTCACTTGTCTCAAGTAAAGTTAGGTCTAAACCAAGTGCTCCACCTGTGATAATATATGAAACTCTTGCTTGAGAAGAACCATTTGAATAGGTCGTTGTACTTGTAGAATAATAATCACTACTAGAATTTAAAGCAAATGAAATATTGCCATCTATATCACTGACATTTATCGAATCAGATAAAAGATTGTCAGCATCTAAACTTTCAATATATACATAAGCATTTGATGACCCAATCTCATCTGCAGATGTGAGCATATTTTCAAGATTCGACCTGCCAATATTTGTAAATTCAAGTACTATGGTATAGTTGCTATTATCATAATCATATCCAACATATGCATATGAAATATCATCACTGTCAAGATATACTTTAGGATTTGTAACATCATCTGAAACTTCTTCTAAAGTTACATAAATACTTTGCCCATCAGCAAGATACCCAAAAACTGAGTCTGTAGATGATACACCAGAAACTTCAACTCGAACCTTATCACCCTGCCTTGTAACAAAAAGTTCTGGGAAGTCTCCATTATGGCTGAAAACGTTTTCAACTTTTTCTATAGAAGCATCTATTGTCTCTGTTAGACTTAAATTAGATTCCCCGCCGTCAAGTTCGGCACTATAGATGGCAGAAACACCACCATTCAAATCTATACCCTTTTCTATAGCATTAACAAAACCATTGTACTTATCAGTGCTTGCGGGTACATTAAAAGGACATACACTTAAAAGTATGCCAAGCAGTGCTATTATAATAAGTAAAACAAAATTTACGATTGAGTATTTCTTTAACATTTATAATCCTTTTAATTGCATTTTAACGTTTACTCTCATAATTATAAAGAATTAAAAGGACTATGTCAATTAAATTTGAGTTTTAGTTTGCACTTTTTTTAATATTTACACTAATTATTCCGCAAATTGCCCCTATTACTGCCCCAAATACTGTATCTGTAAGCAAAGTTATATCAAATGAAAATGCTCCGCTAAGTATTGAAAAGACCAAAAATGCAACTAACGTATATATAAAACCTATTAAAAGTCCGCTGACGAGTCCTAACTCCTTACATTTTTTAAGACCGACAAAAACTCCTAAAAATATACTTATACCTTTTATCACTTGATTTACAGGTGCAATTGCACTATCTGATATGTTTGTAAATTTAAGCAAGAATGCGAAAACTAAGACAAGCACCAGAGAAGTACATAGTGCAATAAGAACACCTTTTGCAATAAAACCTATTATTGGATATTTATTTTTAGCACTTTGTATATTTATTTTTGTTTTCAATTTCATAATTGACTCCTTTTAAACAAATTATACTTGTAACTATTAAATAAATATGTTTTATTACACAAAAAAATAACTTTCTCCATTAGAAAGTTATTTTTCTAGTTTATCTTCTTGGTTTGGCGAAAGAATTTCAGATAGAGTTAAAACCGCAGTAGAATACTTTTCATCAAGTCTTTCAAGTTTTTCTCTAAAGGCACTATAATCTTCAACTACACTTTTGAAATTTTCGCACTGCTTATGATTGTTTTGCAAAAAATCATCTCTGTTATATAAATAGGTTAGAAAACCGATACCATAAAATCTTTTACTTAGTACGTCAATATTGGCAAATTTGTAACTGCCAGCATTTTTTAAAATGGGTTTTACAGATAATACCTCTTTGTCTTTAATTAATTCTTCTTGAGAAATTTTTTGAAGTTCCATAAAATTGAATATTCTATAGTATAAGTCCTTATCCATTACCATGTAGTTTGCACCATCAAACACATATTCTTTGTCATATAACTTGAATGTACAAATTGAGTGGAATAGTCCATTATTTATTCTAAAAGGATTTATTGAGCCAAACACCAATCTCGACTTGACAGGTGCTTCTAATACAAAATAATATGCACAGGTATGACATTCAGCCTCACCACATTTTACATTTTTAAACAACTTGTTAGCATTAATAAATCTACCCCGTCCAAAAGGTTTGTCTACACTATACCATCCGTCTTTGTCTTTATGTACAGTCTTTTTAAAATAATTTGCGACTCTTGGATCTGTTATCTTTTTGCCCATGAAGAGAAGTCTACAAAAAACACGAACCATAAAGCAGAACACTTCTCTTTCCTTTAATGGATGCTCCTTCGCCTTTTGATAGGCATAATAGGTATAAGAAGGCTCTTCCAATAATCTTCTTTTTAAAAATTTTTCGGAATTGTATATTCTCATCACTTATATTCTAATATATTTTACCTCTCATGTCAACACCAATTTGACGTCAAAATTAAAAAAGGAGGCTTAGTTTGCCTTCTTTCTTTTACTACCTTTCTTAGTTTCTTGTGTTTTCTCGTCAACAGTTTCACTCTTAACTTCGTTCTCTGCTATCGTATCCGCCACCTTATTCTCTTTAACCTGTTCTTGAGGTTTTACATTCATAGACACATTCTCTTGTGCCTTTTCTTCTTGAGGTTTGATCGCTTGTGGTTTATTCTCCTCTGCAGGTTTCTCTTCAGTCAAAACTGTATAGATTGAATAAGCATCAATAGCCATATAGCCTTTATTTTTACCTGTGCCAGTTTCGATTGTTACTATTTTCTTGTTGTCATCAAGGTGTAAATCAACAATTGTTCCATACACTCCTGTTGTAGTCAAGATTTTGTCCCCACGTTTTAGCGAATTAGTTTGTTCTTGTAATTTTTGATTTTCTTTTTTGTTTCTAGCAGATATAATAATAGGATAAATGATTATCAGAAGTACAATGAAAACTATAAGAATAATTTGTGTTGCATCCATATTTTTCCTCCATTTAGATTAAATATTCCCTTTTAGTCTAACATAAATATATTCAATTTCCAAACAAATTAAACTAAATTTTTTTAGTTTTTATCTCATTTTCAAGTCTTTCGATAAAATCTGCCAAATTAAGACCACTTTTGTTTTCGTTCCCTCTGCCTCTTATTGAAATTGTATTGCTCTTTTCTTCCTCATCGCCAACTACAATCAAATAAGGTACTTTCCTAGAGAATGCCTCTCTTATCTTATAGCCAATCTTTTCATTTCTCAAATCACTCTCTACTCGCAATCCCTTATCAAACAATTCTTTTTTTATCTTTTCAGCATAGTCATTATTTCTTTCTGTGAGTGAAAGTACTCTTACCTGCTCTGGTGCAAGCCAAAGAGGAAATGCCCCTGCAAAATTTTCAATAAGTATTCCAATAAACCTATCAATAGCACCATATATAACTCTGTGTATCATGATAGGACGATGTTTCTGTCCATCTTCGCCGACATATTCAAGTTCAAAACGTTGAGGAAGTTGGAAATCAAGTTGGATTGTTCCGCACTGCCAAGTTCTGCCAAGTGAGTCTTTTAAATGGAAGTCAATCTTTGGTCCATAGAAGGCACCATCACCTTCATTTATAATATAGTCAAGATTTAACTCATCAAGAGCATCTTTAAGGCCTTTTGTAGCAAGTTCCCAATCTTCATCACTTCCCATGCTGTTTTCTGGTCTTGTAGAGAGTTCTACAAAGTAGTCTAGGTTGAAAACTTTATAAACTTTATCAATAAGAGCAACAACACCTTTTATTTCATCCTTTATTTGGCTTGGCATCATAAATATATGTGCATCATCTTGAGTAAAACTTCGTACTCTTAAAAGTCCACCAAGTTCGCCTGACTTCTCATATCTATGGACAATACCAAGTTCACCTAGTCTCAGAGGAAGTTCTTTATATGAATGTGGTTCGCTCTTATATACAAGCACACCTCCTGGACAGTTCATAGGCTTAATAGCATAGGTCTCATCATCTATAACAGACAAGTACATATTTTCTTTATAGTGGTCCCAGTGTCCTGATACTTCCCAAAGGTGACGATTAAGCATGATTGGAGTCATAATCTCCTTATAACCTGCCTGTCTATGAAGTTCTCTCCAATAATCTATCAGCAAATTTCTTACAATCATTCCATTTGGAAGATAGAAAGGAAAACCTGGGCCCTCTGGTGAAATCATGAAAAGTTTTAACTCTTTTCCAAGTTTACGGTTATCTCTCTTCTTGGCTTCTTCTAGCATGGCAATGTGGTCTGCAAGGTCTTTTTTAGTCTTGAATGCATAGCAGTAAACTCTTTGAAGCATTTTGTTCTTTTCGTCTCCTCTCCAATATGCCCCGTTTACACTATGGATTTTAAAACCATAATTTTGTAACCTTTTTGCTGAATCAACATGAGGTCCACGGCATAGGTCATAAAAATCATCGCCTGTGTAATAGAGTGACACTTCTTCGTCCTTTGGAAATTCGTTTATTATCTCAGTCTTATACTCATTGCCAGCAAAAAGTTTTAAAGCCTCATCTCTAGATACAACCTTTCTTGTAAATGGTTCGCCTTTATTGATAATTTCTTTCATCTTCTTTTCGATCTTGTCGTACTCGTCAGCAGTTATTGAATGAGGAAGGTCGATATCATAATAGAAACCATCATCAATCGCAGGTCCTATTGTCAGTTTAGTCTCAGGATATAACTGCATAAGTGCCTTTGCAAGAATGTGTGCAAGCGAATGTCTTGCTTTGCTAAGTTCTTCATCTTTTTCTTTCTTTATTTCCATAATTTTTCTCCTTTTTTGGCATTTTTTACAAATAAAAAACGCCCTTAAAATTTAAGGACGATTATCTATAAACCGCGGTTCCACCTTAATTGTCTTAATTTAAGACCACTTAATTAAAAACTTATCATCACAGCAGTGGTTTCAGTCAACATTCTAGTCAAGATTTTTCACCAACCAATCTTTCTCTGTACACTACAAATGTGCTTACTTGTCTGCCATTCCAAGTATCAACCTTATTTTAGCACTATAAAATTTATTTGTCAACTACTCTTTCATGTTTTTTCAAGATTTATAAATTTTATCCTTTGTGTATATTTTAGCACCACTATTATTGACTGTAATTCTCTCTTCAAATATCTTTTCAAGCAAATTAATGGCTCCTGAGGTCTCTTTAAAATACAAGTTGATTTTTGAAGGAGAAAGATCAATTACAGATGAGACAATCATCTCTTCGCTAAAGGTCTTGTTTTGATACTGTACATTCTCTATTGTAAATATTTTATATACTTCACCCTCCTTAACAACACTTATTTCATCTTCACAAATATCAAGGTTATCAACCAAAAATTTGAGTAAATCTATAAAACTGTCAGAAGAGATAAGATAATCGCTATTCTCATTTGATAGGCTGACAAGTTCTGCCCACTTTTCTTGAAGAGGTCTTAGTTTGAATTGATAAAAGGACTCAAGGAATAAGTCATGTTTAAGTTCGAGGTTTTTCTTTATTATATACTTATCGGTCTCTCTATCAAAATTCAATAATGCTTTTTTAAAGGCAAGCATTCCTATTTTATCTTGACGAGGGAAAATAAGATAATTATCTAAAAATGTAGACTTAAAACTTTTGCAAATGATTTCGATAATGCAAGAGGTTATTAGAAGTTTTGCTCTATCCTTGTTAGCCTTATCTACAGCCACCAAAATAGATATATAACCATTTTCTTCGTTTGAAGTTATAACTCCCTGCATTTGATTTATTGATTTTGATAGTGCATTATATAGCAAACTTGCTATTGCAAAATTTTCTGTCTTGATGTTTAGTGAAAACTCCCACATAACTGCTCCTTTCATTGATATTCTATGCAAGGAACAAAAAAATACACTAAGAAAATGAAATTTAAAGCAAATAATTTGACAAATAACATAAAAATATTGATAATACTAATATAAAAGAGGTATAAAATGAAAAAATCAGTAAAAATTTTACTTTCAATTCTCTGCCTTTGTCCTATGCTTTTGCTTTCGGCTTGTACATCAAGTACAACTTATATAATAAATGTATACTGGAGCGATTCAACATATGGCTCTGTTGTTGGCAACTTTACAAACCCAAGGCAAGTGGAAGGCACTACGATGACTCTTGTGGCAAATGAGAATAATTCTACATCTTCTACAAATCCTTTCATATGTTGGATAAAAGACGATAGCAAAGTAGTCTCAACTGACAAGGAATTGACTTTAACATATAATAGTAGCACTCAAGGTGACTACATCGCAGTTTTTGAAGAAACAAATCCGTCTAAAATGATTTATACTTCGCTTGATGGGCTTGTTATATCTGGGCTTGATAGTTATATTGGTGTAACCTTTGTGCTGAGTTATGCAACTATTGAAAACAGCAATGTTTTCATTCCTTTTGAAAGCGGAAGCATATCTGAAACAGGCGAATTTATATCTGACCATACCTCGGTTTTATGTTTTGGTGGAAGCGGTGAACGCGAAGAAAGTCAGTATAGATTTCGTATTGAAATAACCTCACCTACTGATGATGGTACCATCACAAACACATACACAAGTCAAGGCTATTTCAACAACTCAAGTTTCAATGGGCAATTACAAACATCAATTGTAATAACTGGTATAAACGAAGAGGTTATCACACTAAACTTTGAAAAAATCAATATGACTTTATTTGAAGACAGTCAGCCAACAGAATAAATCAAACTGACTGAAGTGATATTTGCTCAAATTTAAAAACATTTTATAAAAACCTATAATTCTATAAAATAAAAGAAGGCTGATTGCCTTCTTCTATTTTGGCTGAAAACTATTTGCAGTCCTTAGTTGAATTTGATGATTTAGAACCGCAACCTTTCGCTTCTTTAGATGCCTCTACATTACTTTTTGCAGATTTTGACATCTTGCCACTTTTGGTACTCTTTCCCATCTTGGAATTTTTACCAAACATAGTTTTCACCTCCTGTATTCAAGGTTTATTACCTTGTATATTCATTATGGCTTAAATAAAAGATTTTATACATAATTACAAATTTTTTATTAAAAACATTGTAACAAATTTGCAATTCAATATGGTAAAGTAGCAAAACCATTGTTATAACGAAAAAGCATCCATAGAAATGGATGCTTTTGTTTTTATTTGAGATGAGATTATTTCTTATCAGTTTTCTTTGTTGTTTTTCCAGCAACTTTAGAAGAAGTTGTTTTCTTAGGTGCTGTTTTTGTTGCTTTTGCCTCTTCCTTCTCTTTCTTTTGTGCTTCTTCAAGAAGGTCATAATATTTATCAAATACTGCAATAGCAACTTCCTCGTCTTCCTCAACTTTGATGATAGAGTTCCCATCTTTGTCTTGGTCAACTACAAATACGATAGCCTCGTCATCACCAATGCCTTCAATTTTATCAATAGGCTTAAGAACAGCATATAATCTCTTTTCCTTTCTTACTTCGTAAGGAATAACAGCAACTTGCTCAAATGTAAGTTGTTTCCCTGCCTCATCTACAAGAACAATTGGCTCTTTGTTATCTTGATCAAGTAAAACGTCAAGAATATCAACTGGTCTTAAATCTTCCTCTTTTTTTTCTACTTTCTTTTCTTCCATATTAATTCCCCTTTTTAAAATTAGCAATGTATGACTGCAAAATAAGTTGTGCAGATATTTTATCTATGAGTTCCTTTCGCTTTTCCCTTCGGACACCGCTTGAAACTAAAATGTCTTCAGCCTCTGCCGAGGTTAAGCGCTCATCTATATAAAACACCTTGACACCAGAGTACTGAGCAAGTTTTTCTCCAAACTCTCTATGGATTTTTGCTCGCTCTCCC
Source organism: uncultured Clostridia bacterium (assembly GCA_904397185.1). Taxonomy (GTDB): domain Bacteria; phylum Bacillota; class Clostridia; order Christensenellales; family UBA1242; genus Caccovivens. The sequence continues at coordinate 21,100 of CAJFOL010000085.1, read as the reverse complement.
TCACTTCCGTCCATATTTAAAGGTAATCCAAATGCAACCTCATCGACATCATTATCTTTAATAATTTTGTCCAAGTGTTTTAAAGCATCTTCTTCGCCTTTATTTTGATAGACTTCGTAAGGGCTGGAAATTATACATAATAAGTCGCTCAAGGCAATTCCTATACGTTTATCTCCATAATCTACTCCCATTTTTCTATGCTTTTGCATTACATCTCCATAATGAGTATACCCTTTTACACAAAATTAGTCAAATAATAATCAAAAAAAATTAAATATTTTTATCATTTTCTTCAATAAATGGCAATAGTTCCTTAAGGCTTTTGCAATTTTTGATAACTTTGTTCCAAATTGTGCTATCTTTATAGTTTGCTCCTTGAGGGTTTATGCATATAGTCTTAACCCCTGTCTTGTATACAGTTTCATCATTTTCACTATTACCAAAAAATACAACTTCGCTTGGGTCAAGGTTCAATTCATCTATTATCATACTTACATATTGACTCTTATCTTCAATAAAATGATTCAATTTTGTTATACCATTGACAACACCATCGCTATCAAAAAGTATCTCCTGTGCCTCGATTTTATAGATATACTTTTCACTTTTTCCAAGCACAAAATTAATTATATTTTTTATCCCACCTGACAAAATGATTGTTTTAATACCCTTCTCGTATAATGACTTTAACACCTCATCGCTGTCATCAAGTAAAAGTGTATCCTTTGCAATCTCTTCAAGCAGTTTTCTATTAACCCCTGCTTCTCTATATATTTTTAGTACTTCAATCGCCCATTCATTATAATCTATCTCACCCCTAATATATTGCCCATACAATCTATCGTCATCTTCTTTTCTATCTATTTTTGCCCAAATTCTAGTCCAACTGTTTGGCAGTTTGTTTGGTTTTGATAATGTCCCATCAAAATCAAATATTATAAGTTTTGTCTTCAATTTTTTCTCCTAAGTATAATTAATCTTTAAAGTAGCACAAAAAGTGTATCACTATATAGGTGTGTCTACGTTTTATTTTAGGTGGCTACAATTGTAACTGCTCTATTCAAATAGTTTTATCATTTACAATCATATAGACTTTCGCCACACCCCATAGAGACGATTAGTGGCACTTTTAACTCAGTCACACCCTCCATCGCACTTTTCAAAAGTCTTTCAATAACCTCTTCTTCTCCTGGGAAAGTATCAATAATAAGTTCATCGTGAATTTGCAAAATAAGTTGACTTTTAAGATTTTTCTCTTTTAATGCATTATAAACCCTTATCATTGCAAGTTTAATAATATCTGAGGCAGTCCCTTGAAGTGGCATATTCATAGCAACACGTTCACCAAATGCCCTTGTTTGATATTTAGATGAAGATAATTCTGGTATCTTTCTTATTCTACCAAACTTGGTCACTGCATAGCCTTTTTCTTTAGCAAATGTCACATTATTATCCATAAATTGTTTTACTTTTGGGTAACGAGTAAAATATGAATTGATATACTTTTTAGCACTTTCACGAGTTATCTTTATATTTTGAGACAAGCCATAGTCACTAATACCATAAATTATCCCAAAATTTACTGCTTTAGCCTCCCTTCTTTGAAGTGGCGAGACTTTGTCAATATCTACATTAAATATTTGTGATGCGGTTAGAGCATGGATATCTTTGCCTTGTCTATATGAATTTATAAGTTCGTCCTCACCCGACATATCAGCAAGAAGTCGAAGTTCAATTTGGTTATAATCGGCTGAAATAATCTTTCCACCCTGAAATTTTGAGACAAAAATCTTTCTTAAATTTTTGCCATAATCATCCCGTGTTGGTATATTTTGCAGGTTAGGCTCACTGCTTGAAAGTCTGCCTGTACTAGTAAGAGTTTGGTTAAATGTAGTGTGAATAATATCTCCGTATTCGGCAATAAGTTTCTCATACACATCAATGTATGTGTTCTTAAGTTTGGCATATTTTCTATAATTTAAGATATCTTCAACAATTGGAATAAATCTAAGTTCTTCAAGTATATCCGCTTTTGTAGACATTTTTTTGTTGTTGTATGCCTTTATCCCAAGTTTATCAAATAAGATATGTGCGACCTGTCGAGGAGAATTTATATTAAACTCTTCGCCTGCCTCTTCATAGATATTTTTTGTCAAGTCTTCAAGTTTTTTAGTGTACTCCTCGTCAAGTTCCTCTAGCCTTTCTTTATTTATTCTAAAGCCATTTTCTTCCATGCTAAACAAAATTTCTATTAAAGGTTTTTCAATTTTGTCATAGATAAATGAAAGATTATTTTCTTCTATCTTCTCTTTCAACTCCTTGTAATGAGAATAATAGTCATTTAAAGAAAGTTTAACTGTAGTTTTTTGTCCAGCATTTACTATATAGTCCCCAACTGCCAAATCATAATAATTGTTTAAAACAATTCCGTACTTTTTTAAAAGATGCATATCGCTCTTAGCAGAAAATGTTAACTTTAAAATTTTATCATTTTCAAACACATTTTTTAAGGCATTAAGACAATCTTTTAAATCAAGATTATCGCTAAACATATCTATATTTTTATCTAGATATAGTAGGTTGTCTGCACATAAAAACTCCATATCTTGTAAATTATAGCAAAAATAGTCGTCTTTAAAATCTTTTAAATTTGACAGATTTTCATATGTCAATTTTTCACGTTTTGCATCCTTTGCAGGCTCAACTTCCCGGCTAAAAAGGTCGGTATTTTTAGTGAGAGATGTAAAATCCATTTTTTCAAAAAACTTATATACTTTTTCGCTAAAAGGGAAATTTAAACGGCAATCATCAAGCGAAAAAACAAATTGACAATCGGTCTTTATTGTTGCAAGTTTTTTAGAGGTGTATGCCATGTCTTTGTCTTCTTCCAGTTTCTCTTTTAGTTTTGGTTTTAAATTGTCAAGATTTTGATATACAGTGTCTATATCACCATACTGTTCAATTAAACTTTGGGCAGTTTTTTCGCCTACACCCATAACTCCCGGAATATTGTCAGATTTGTCTCCCATCAATGCTTTTAACTCTATCACTTGATATGGCTTTATCCCAAATTCTTCTTTGAGTCTGTTTTCATCAACCTTATCAACCTCACTTACACCCTTTTTAGTCAGCCAAACAACGGTATCACCATCTATAAGTTGCAAAAGGTCTCGGTCTCCCGATAAAATCAATTTCTCGCAAGCATTATTTTTTGCTATTGTGCCTATTATGTCATCCGCTTCAATTCCCTCTTGTTCTACAATTTTAATATCCATAGTTGAGAGCATTTGTTTGATAACTGGAAATTGAGAGACAAGTTCAATCGGTGTTGGGCTTCTCTGCATTTTATATTCACTATAAATTTCATTTCTAAACGTCTTACGGGCATGGTCAAAGGCTATCACTATATGACTTGGTTTTTCTTCCTTTATAATCTTAATTAAAATATTTGCAAATCCAAACACCGCACCGGATGGTTCTCCTAAGTGATTGGATAAAAAAGGAAGAGCATAAAATGCTCTATTTGCAATACTATTTCCGTCTACAATCAAAAGTTTATTCATCTTTTCACCTATGCTACCCCAAATAAAGACTTAAACACATCCGGCAAGGCTATGGTCAGGACAAGTATTATTACTGCAATAATTAGCAATATAAAAAACACAATTTTTAAAGGATTGCCGAAGAAATTTATCCCTGCATAGGCAAGAGCAATTGCCAGTGCACCATAAACTGATATGTAATATTCAACATCACTATTAGTGCCTGCAATATTCACATAACACAAAAAGCCGATATAGACGATTGTGATGACCGCCAAGATAAAATAAACTATAGATTTCATTTTTCATCTCCTATATTAATTTTATCATAATATCCGCTTTTATGCAAATTATTCTTCTGTATTTGTTGTATTTTCTTTCGTGCTAATTTGACTATCTTCGCTTTTTCTCTTTCTTAAAGATATTTTTCTCTTTCTTTCGTCCTGTTTTTCTTTATTTTTTAATGGTTTAATCTTCTTTTGTTTCTTTTCCTTTGATGCTTTTACCTTTTTTACCTTGTTTTTCTTGTTTTTCCTTACCAATTTTTTTGGTATACTTCCATCATCAGGCATACTTTGAAGCAATGTGTCTGGGTTTGCCAAAATATCATTGCATAACTTCAAGGATTTACCCATATAAAAGCCATCAGCCACACGTTCATCAAGGCTCATACCAAGGTTCATAAACTTACCAATTTTTATCTCTTTGTTGTTTTCAATATAAGGCTCCATCTTCTCTTTACCCATTGAAACAAACATTGACGTGGTGCCGAAGTTATACAAATGATGATAGATATGCCCAAGTTTGATTGACTTTAAGTTTGTCAAAAACACACTTGTGTGAAATGGGCTTGCACTAACCATGCCTTTTGTGAGCATACCGTGCCTATCCATCCATCTAAAAATTGCCAAAGCCCAGCGGAAAAGAAAATCTGGAAGTTTAACAAGTTTACTTGCATATTTAGTGGTCTTATCAACTTCGCCTTCTTGTACGGCTTTTGCAATCTCGCTATCAACTATTTCCTTTACCTCTGGAAGAGACTCCCTGCCTGTAAACATAAATTTTAAGGTCATATCATCGCCCTCTTCGTCAAGTCTCTTTTTGACGTCCATTGACACACTTATGTAATTTCTTTGATAGATTGAGCCTCGCATAATAAACCTATTATGCTTCTTTCTTGTATACATAATTCTTACAAGAGTTGCAATCACGAGATGCATATAGTTGTAACTATTGCCATTACGTCTTTCCCTTGCAATAAACTCATCAAGTGTCGCACATGGTACCTTGACGGTTGTATAGTTGACGGCATCAATTCTTTGAGGCATAAAGAAAGGCTCTGCCTTATCAATTATATTTAAATTTTTAACCTTTTTCCCATCACATCTATGACCAAACATCAGTTGTCTCCTTTAAATTTTTTTCTTATTAAATTTTTCTCTTTACCATTCTTTCCTGGGACGTAATAAATTCTATCCTTGAGCGAATCTGGCATATATTGCTGTTTCACATAGCCACCATAATCATGTGGATATTTATAACTTCCATGACCATCCTTGTTTGTGCTAGGATGATTTTTAAGATGATTTGGCACCTTGTTATCTGTACACTTTATTGCATCCTCTTCTGCCATATGTAATGCCTTCACCACAGAATTTGATTTCTCCGCTTCACAAACATAAATTATTGCATGTGTCAATGGGATAAGCCCCTCAGGAACACCCATCTTTTCAACGGCATACATGGCACTTGTTGCAAGAAGCAATGCATTTGAATCTGCCATACCTACATCTTCGGATGAATGTGCGACAAGTCGTCTTGCAATCACCATCGGGTCACATCCCGCTTTGATAAGTCTTTGAGAATAGTACAAGGCTCCCTCTACGTCACACCCTCTTAAACTTTTACAAAAAGCAGAAAGAAAATCATAATACATATTCTCGTCCATAGACAAAGCCTTTCTGTCTATAGACTGTCTTGCAATATCTAAAGTTATATGTATCGCCTTATCCTTTTCAAGCGGTGTTGTCATAACGGCAAGTTCAAGTGCATTTAATGCACTTCGAAGGTCACCGCCAGATGCAAAAGAGAAATAATTAAGTGCATCGTCATCACATTCTACAGGCAAATTGCCAAGCCCGTTTTCTTTGTCGCTTAATGCTCGGTGCAATGCCTTTTTTATATCGTCTGAAGTGATAGGTTTAAACTCAAACACTCTACACCTTGACACTATTGCTCTTGTCATAGAAGTATATGGATTTTCGGTCGTTGTTCCTATAAAATAAATTGAGCCGTTCTCTATAGCCTCAAGCACACAATCTGACTGTGCCTTATTCCACCTATGACATTCATCTAAAATGAGGAAAGTATCAGCGCCAAACATTAATTTATCTTGTCTTGCCCTTTCAATAATCGCTTTGGCATCGCTTACACCACTTGTCACAGCATTCAACTTAACATATCTTGCATGCAAGGTGTTTGCAATTATATTTGCAAGAGTAGTTTTGCCTGTTCCTGGCGGTCCATAAAAGATACAACTTCCGAGTGTGCCATATTTTATAGCCCGATAAAGAAGTGTATTCTTGCCAACAATATGTTCTTGTCCCACAAAATCTTCAAATGACTTCGGTCGCATTTTTTCAGCAAGTGGGACTCTATTCAAATTTTCCATGACACAGTTATTTTACACTAGTAAGAGGCAAAAGACAAGTAAATTTCATTATTTTTATTAAAAATTTCATTTGTGAGCAAAGTGTAGTTAAAATATTTAACTTTATCAGCAAACATATAGCATGATGAATTGTGTAATATAAAAACGCGTTTCCACTTGGAATTACGGTAGAATTTGACCTCTTTTAGTCCCTTGATATCCTGATTTATTTGCTCCCCTTTTTCACTTTTTTTGACATATAAATTTCGCATTTTTATATAATCATTTTCACTTTTTTCGTCAACATCAAAATTTTGCCATTTTGAGTAGATATTTCGCGGTAAATAGAAGTTGAAAAGTTGGTCTTTTTGCTTGTCGGAAGTTGTGACTTTTAAATCAAAAATTTCATTCAATTTTTGTTGTGAAAGATTGAAAAAATATTGCATATCATTTGGCGAATAAATACAATATTTATTCTCTCCAAAATTAAAGTATAACTTCTTATTTTGTTTTGGTAGTAAGTTTATTCCACACTTTAAATTTACACAAGCATATGTGCAACTTTCGATTCCATTCATATTTGAAAAAGTAATACTGGCATCCTTAAAATGATAATTAAAGTATGCCTTTTCTTTTGAGGTTAAGTTTTCAATTTCAACAAAGTCTTTACCCTGTTTAAAAAAGTAATACCCTCGAGGCAAAGGAATGTTAATTTCAAAGGACATTTTAGTCATATTCTTTAAGGTATTGGTAATATTTAATATATAATTTTTACCATTTAAAATAAAATTTGTGGCTTGAAATATCACTCCCTTATCCATGACTTTTTTAGTAAAATAATAAGGTATATATTCAAACTCTAAGACCTTATCATTAAATTTTAAATATTCCTCATGAGTTATATTTTCATAGTCACTATGTGCTAAGTAATTTATATTTAAAGCATCAATGGCATGACTCAATTCGCTCCCTATACTGTCTTCTAAAAGCACATAGGTATTTTTTAATAACTTTATTCTTCTATCTTTCACAAGAGGCTTCGCAGTCAAAATAAGATTAAAATCGCACTTCTTTTTGACAGAATAAAAGGCGGCAAAAAACAGTTTATCAAGCGGTTTACGATAGATAAATATAGGCAATGCCGTGTCAATTCCCACTGCATCAATTAATGAATAATCAATGTCATCACTATTTAAAATGGGAGCATGGTATTTTAGTTTATTTACTATTAAATTTTCTATTTTTAAGAGATATTCTTTCCTTGTCATACTGTAATTATTGACAAAAAAATTGATTTTAGACAAAAAAATAACCAGCCCTAAAAGACTGGTCAGTTATGCTGTAAGCCGAGTTCTGTATTAGACAATCATCTATCTAGACTTATTGTTGCCAGTAAGTTCAAGCGGTTCATTCAGGGCGTGAGAGAACAAGCACATATGCCCTTTTGACCTTGCATCGAGTGGAGTTTACAGAGCCTTAACTATCCCTAGTTAAGCGGTGGTCTCTTACACCACCTTTCCATCCTTACCAAATTTTGGCGGTTTATTTCTGTTGCACTAGTCCTAGAGTCGCCTCCGCCGACCGTTAATCGGCACCCAGTTCTCTTGATGCTCGGACTTTCCTCATCAAAATTGACGCGATTGTCTGCATAACAACACTATTATAGCATATTTATCATAAAAGTCAATCATCCTACGGTAAAAAGTGTTTTCACTTTTCCGTTTTTCTTATCTTGATAGAATGCCTTAAGAATACCATCCTGTGATATCTTGATTGCTATGCCATATTTTGATAGTGTTGTCGCTGCCGCAAGTCGTCCACCACCATCGCTCCCCGCCTCTATTTTCAAGATGGCTCCTACTGCAATAATTGTGCCTTCACTATCAATCACTGTCGCCCCATCCATACTAACAAGTTCCTGTCGCAGTTTCCTACTAAGTTCATGAAATGGTTTGCCTGAAATTATTTTACGTAGACATTCTGCCTTTACACAATGTTGTTGCTCTAAAAATATTTGATATGGAACATTATAAATTGCCTCAACAGTCGCAAGAGTTTGAAGATTGTAAAGTTTTCCAGCATCTTCGAGTTCTTGTTTTTTCTTAATTTCGAAGTATTTTTCATCTAAAATATCGTGAGCATTGATATGTGTTAAAGCACCCTCAACTGTGTCTTTATTAAGATATATAATACAGCCCCCACTATATGCAAAAGAAGTGTCAAGAGCGGTATAATATACCGACCTTCTTATATCTTTTAATGAATAATTGCCTCTATTAGACAAAAGTTGTATAACTTCCTCATGCGAATAAATATTCCAAGTTCCCATTCGCTTTGAAAATAAAAGTTCTCTGTTTTTAAATATCAAAAAGTCGCCATTTTGTGTAAGTACTATACCAATACGTTTTTCATTGCAATATCTTGCCACCTTTTCAAACTCATATGGTGCAATGTTTGGCACTTTTTTCACCCTTTCCATCTGGACATATCCTGCAAGATTTCCCTTCTTGTCAAATTCTATATAAGAATCAATGCCGTCCGAAAGTAAGGCAAAAAAGTCCTTAGCCATAATATCACTATATGATATTGTTTCTGGCTGTTCTGACGTATCAATACTTGTGTTTATTATGATGCCTATCGCTATCTTTTTCCCTTCATAAGTACGAGCCGCCCATTTTTCAAGTTCAGTTATAATACCAAACATGATAATAGCCGTTTCACTATCACTGATAGAGGCACATATTGATTTTTCTATTGCATTGTTTTGCAATACTGAAACATAACTCTCATCATCAAGCCCAAGGGCTGAAATCTTATCAATTTCATTTAAAATTGACCTAAGCAAGTTTACTTCGAAGTTTTGAAATGGTTGTCCTCTTTTTAAAATCAGTCTATACTCATCAAGTTTTGAAGGCTTAATCAAAAGAGAATTTCTTTTCCCAAATGCCACTTCGCTATCACGAGTTGAAGATTCCTCCTCTCCGTCAATAAAAGAGCCAGTAAATAATGGTAAAATCAATTTGTTGACAACTTTGTAAAATTCTGTCTTTTCCATTTCTGCTCCTTTTTAAATATAACTTTAAAAAATTTTAATAAATAAAATTTTAAGTATAAAATTAAGCAATAAATAGTAATTTTCAATAAAAAATTAAATCTATTATAAATAGTATATAATATTTTTTGAAATTGACAAGATATTTTACAATATTTTTTCAGATTTTTTTTGATTTTCCTTGGTATTATCGACATTTTTTACCAAATTTTTTTGCAAAATTCGTATAACCTTTGATTCTATCCTTGAAATATATGACCGTGAGATATTAAAAATGTCAGCAACTTCCTTTTGTGTCTTGACTTCATATCCACAAATTCCATAGCGGTATTTTATAATTTCCTGTTCCATAGGAGACAGGTATTTTTCCATCGCCTTTTCAACATCTTGCATAAGGCAACCCGTCTCCACTTGATGAAAAACATCCTCTTCGGTCTGTGCTGGTATTAAATTTGCAAGTTCCATTTCATCGCTATCAGGCTTTGGTGAAAGCATAGAATTAAGCGAAATTGTGTCTTTATGTTTTTTATTAGCACGAATAAGCATTAAAATCTCATTCTCTATACACCTTGATGCATATGTCGAAAGAAGGACTCCCTTTTCGCCGTTAAAACTGTCTACAGCCTTTATAAGACCTATTGTCCCCACAGAGATTAGGTCATCGGCTTCAAGGGAATTGCTATATTTTTTGACAATATGTGCGACAAGTCTAAGGTTATGATTTATTAAAACCTCTCTCGCATCTTTGTCGCCTTGTTTTAACTTCTCTATATATTCAAGTTCCTCTTCTTTAGTAAGCGGTTTTGGAAAACCTTGTATACTGCTCACAAAAGATGTGAAGCAACATATCTTGCTGACAAACTTCGCAAAACTTTCATAAATCATATCCACCGCCCTTTACTGTGAAGAACCTCTCACAATAATATTTGTATATGTTGAAAGTTGTCGAAATTTGCTTGTCTAAGAAAAAAACACATAAAAAGACTGCTAAAGTTTTGTTTAGCAGTCCAAGAAATTAAAATAAATTTTAAAAACATTAATATTAAAAAAGGATTAAATTATTAAATTTAATAGTAAAATTTTATTTTTTGTCAATGAAAAAATAGGCAAGTTTTATCTTGCCAAAAATGCACTATTATTTTGTAACTTTACCCTTTAAGTCCTTGGGCTTGACGTGGCATATTTTCTACTACAATATCATAAATTTCACCTAGTGAAGCACAATATTCAAGCACCTTCCATGGTGTGTTAGTATGAAAATGAAGTTTCAAAAGTTCGTCATCACCGACGACTAAAAGGCAATCGCCTTCAATATTTTTTGTAATATAATCTTTTACCTTTTCATCAGACAAATCTTTACCTTCAAGCAAAAGTTGTGTATCAAACTTATAATTAATTTCTTCTAAATCTTCGTCCATTTTTATCTCCTTTTTATAAATAATTTTCATTAGACTTTTAGAATAGGTTGTCTATAAATTCGTTATAGTCAAATTTTTCAAGGTCATCTACACCTTCGCCAACACCTATAAACACAACAGGCAGATGATAGTCTTTCTCTATCGCTATAACTACCCCACCTTTGGCAGTGCCATCAAGTTTTGTCAAAATTATTCCATCAATCTTGACAAAATCATTAAAAGCACTGATTTGATTTAATGCATTTTGTCCAGTTGTTGCATCTAGGACTATGAAGTTATATTTATGTGCCTCTGGATATTCGCGGTTTATAACTTTGTCAATCTTTTTAAGTTCTTCCATAAGGTTGGTCTTTGTGTGAAGTCTACCTGCCGTGTCAATTAAAAGTACATCTGTCTTTTTAGCCTTTGCACTTGATATTCCATCAAACACAACTGCAGCAGCATCCGCCCCTTCGGCGTGTTTTATGATACGGGTTTTTGTTCGCTCCGCCCATTCATTCAACTGATTAGATGCGGCTGCCCTAAATGTGTCGCCTGCGACCAAGGTCACATCTTTTTTAAGATTTTTAAAATATTTAGATAACTTGCCAAGGGTTGTGGTCTTACCCACACCATTTACACCAATAATGGTAATGATTGCAGGATATTCTATTTCAATGTCGTCTACACTAGCAAATTCCTCTTTAAGAATATTTTTAAGTTCATTTCGGACATCTTCGGCAGTTCTAAGTTTATTCTTTCTTGCCCTTTCTCGAAGCGAATCTACTATCTCCATGCTCGTTCTAACCCCAATATCGCATGAAATTAAAATGTCTGTAAGTTCGTCATAAAAATCATCATCGAGTTCGCCATGACTAAGGAGAGAATCAATGCGTCTTGCTATTGCCTCTCTTGTCTTTTTTAAAGCATTTCCTATCTTTTTAAATAATCCCATTTTAGCCCTCCTGAGCATGCTTTATAGCATCTGAAAGTAATACTGATACAATCTTTGACACACCCTTTTCTTCCATAGTTACACCATAAAGAGCATTTGCATATTCCATAGTCGGCTTTTTGTGTGTGATAAGAATAAACTGGGTGTCTGAAGACAACTTCTTTAGGTATTTATCGACAATTTCAACGTTAGAGTCATCAAGAGCGGCTTCAACTTCGTCAAACAAGCAGAATGGCAAAGGCTTTATTCTTAAAATCGCAAAGATAACTGCCATAGCGGTAAGTGATTTTTCTCCACCTGAAAGTAAGGTCATATTTTGAATTTTCTTGCCAGGTGGCTGTGCAAATATTTCAACTCCTGATTCAAGTGGGTCATCTTCATCTGACAGAGCAAGTTTCGCTGTTCCACCGCCAAAGAGTTCTCTGAATGTCAATTTAAAACTTTCGTTTATTCGGCTTAATTCATTATTGAATTTTTCAATCATTATTCCAGACAAATCCTTGATAATTTTATTTAAGTCATCTTGTGCCTTTTCAAGGTCTTGAGCCTGCCCATTTAGTTCGTCATAACGGTCAAGTAGTGTCTTGCAATCTTCTATCGCATTGACATTGACATAGCCAAGTGCATTTATATCCTTTTTAAGTTTAGCAATCTCAGGCATAGCCACATTGATATCAAAATCGCCACGTCTATGTTCAAGGCAGGTCGAATATGTAAGAGAGTATTCTTCATAAATTCGCTCCTGCATTTGTTCAAGTTCGGTATCGACTTTAGAAAGGTTCATCTCCTCTCTAAACTTCCTATCTCGAAGCGATGAAAGTTCATCCATAATCGCCGATTTTTGACTATCGAGTTGTTTTATTTTATCAGATAACTTCGCTTTGTCCTCTTCTACCCCGCCTCTACGTTTGATATGCTCTTCAAGTTCTGTCTTTTTAGCGGAAGATGGAGCAGAAGCGAGTTTTTGCTTTATCATCTCTTCACATGACTCAATAAACTTATTATTCTGTTTTATCTGCTCGTCAAGGTTGACTATATTCATCTTAAATTTGCCTATCTCATTCTCAAGTCTTTCAATATCACTTTGAACAGATGAAATCTTTGTCTTTGTCTCGGCAATTTCAACTTTTACAGTCAAGATATTGTTGTTTATCTTGTCCCGCTCCTGTCTTAAAGCCTCATTTTTTTCGCGTTTTTCTTTAATAAGTTCGTCAGCATCGACCTTATTGCCTGAAAGGGCACTTTCAATTTTTTGTGACCTATCAAGTTCATCAGAGATGAGTTTTAGTTTGTTTTGGACAGTTGTCGCTTCCATCTCAGCAACTTTATAATTATCTTCTGTCTCTTCAACAATCGTCTTGAAACTGTTAAGTTTTTCCTTCTCTGAGGCAAGTTCTATTTCAAGGCTATTTTTCTGAGCATTATATTCATCTATAACCTTCTTTTGCTCGGCAAACTTTAAATTATCAGAGGCAATTTCTTTGGTAATTTCTTCCACACGTTTTTCAAGTTTTATGATATCAATACCAAGTGTTTCAATCTCACGTTCTCGTCCAATAAGGTTGGAAGATTCCGCTTTTTTACTACCACCAGTAAGCGAGCCTTGTGGGTTTACCACATCACCATCAAGAGTGACTATTCTAAACGAATAACCACTTGATTTTGCAAGGTTGACGGCAGTTGTCAAAGTGTCTACTATAACTGTTGAGCCAAGCAAATTGCTTACAACATTATCTATCTTCTTATCGTAGTCAACAAGCGAACTAGCAAGCCCAAAACAGCCCTGTTTCCCCGCAATCAGTCTCTCGTCAAAACTTCTTCTTTTCATAGAAGTTATAGGCAAGAATGTCGCCCTACCAAAGGAGTTGTCTTTCAAAAATTTAATAAGTTCTTTAGCCCCTTCTTCGTCATATGTGACAATGTTTTGTACCGCTCCGCCAAGAGCCACCTCAATGGCAGTCTCAAACTTTTCAGGGACTTTTATTAGCGATGCTACAACTCCGACAATGTTCTTCTTTATATAACTATTTTTATCGCTCTCACGTAGTAATTTTTTGACTGCATATGAATAGCCCTCATACTCGTTTTGCAGGTCGGTCAAAAGTTTCTTCCTATTTTCAAAAACCTTTATTTGAGTATTAAGATTAGCCTTTTCATTGTCAAGGTCTTTAAGTCTTCGCTCTAAAATATAATTGCCACTTGCAAGCGACTCAATCTTCTTCTTAATTTCGTCAAGAGATTTTTCTTTTTCGTCACAACTAGATTTGCTTTGCGACAATAAATTTGTATTCTCCTCACGTTTGCTTGTCAATGCAAGCATATCTTCATTTAAGTTCTTTAGATTTGTTGAGAGAAGTTCCTTCTCGGCGAGCAGTCTTGACACCGAACTCTTAATGTCACTTAGAGAGCCAAGAGTTTCAATAACTCTCTGCTGTCCTTGTCCTGCCTCATCCTCGCTCAAAGTCAATTCGTTTGCAATCTTTGAATAACTCTCAGATAATTCATCAAAAGACTTTTCAAGTGCCTCAAGGTCGCTAGTAAGTTCTTTAAGAAGTTCCTCTTTGCCTGTCTTTTCTGTTTCATATGCCTCAATTGCCGTTTGAGCATTGGACCTATCTAAATTCAACCTATCATTTTCTTTATAGGTATAATTTATTCTCTCCCTTGCAAGTTTTGTCTCACTCTCCTGTTTTTCAAGGTTGACAGTAAGTTCCAAAATCTTTTCGTTGAGTTGTGCCAAGGTCTTATCAAAGTTAGTCAAATCAAACATACACTTATCATATGTTGCACTTGTGCTATCTAAGTCCTGTTGCCTAATGTCTATTTGTTTTTTCAAGGCATCAAGTTTTAAATTAATCTTTTCTTTCGCTTCGTTTGCATTCTCATATTGATAAATATATGCATTGATTTCAAGGTCTTTTAACTTGTCCTTATATTCAAGATATTTTTTAGCATTTTCCGCCTGTTTCTTTAAAGGTCCCATTTGCCTTTCAATCTCTGACAGAATATCCTTTACACGAGTGAGATTGTCAGTCGTCCTTTCAAGTTTTCGCTCAGCCTCTTTTTTATCGTTTTTATATTTTGAGATACCTGCCGCATCTTCAAACATAGCCCTACGATTTTCAGGTTTTGCATCGACAAGTTCTGTAACTTTGCCTTGGCTTACAACCGAGTATCCGTTTTTACCAAGCCCACTATTGTATAACAAATTGGTGATATCTCGAAGGTGGCAGGTGTTCCTATTTATAAGATATTCACTTTCTCCAGAGCGGTATAACTTACGAGTAATGGCAAGTTCGTCATAATCAAAATTGAAAAAACGTGTTGTGTTATCAAATGTCAAAGTGACTTCGCAGTATGAAAGGCTTTTTCTTTTCTCTGTACCATTAAAGATAACATCTTGCATACTATCACCACGTAGGCTCTTAGGACTTTGTTCCCCAAGAACCCAACGTATTGCATCAGAAACATTGCTTTTTCCACAACCATTAGGACCCACTATGGCTGTAAAGTTGTCGTTAAATTCGATAGTGGTCCTATCTGCAAACGACTTAAACCCAACCATTTCAATTTTCTTAAAAATCATAAAAACCTCATGTAAACGTGACCTAAAGCCACAAAATTATTACAAAAATAGTATAACAAACTTTTTTGTTATTTACAAATATATTTACAAATTTTTGGCTATCTTCTAACTT
Organism: uncultured Clostridia bacterium; assembly: GCA_904397185.1. GTDB lineage: Bacteria > Bacillota > Clostridia > Christensenellales > UBA1242 > Caccovivens. The sequence continues at coordinate 5,806 of CAJFOL010000085.1, read as the reverse complement.
TTAAAATCATTTATTATCAATCAAGAACAATTTTTCAATGGCAAATTTAGCCGATTGTTGCTCAGCCTCCAACTTACTCTTTCCATATCCCACCGAAATTTTATCCTCATCCATATAGAAACTTGACTCAAAGCCATCATCACAAGCGACAGTAACATACTGCATTTTACACTTGAAATTGCCTTGGATAAGTTCTTGCAGACGAGATTTATAATTGTCATCGACAATGGATTTGTAATTTTCAAGGTCAAAATATCGCATTATAAATTCTCTTGCTTTTTCTATACCTTTTTCTTTCGCATCAAGATAAATTCCAGCAATAAGAGCCTCTATCACGTCAGCCTTAATCGCCTTTGAAATCTCTCCTTGATAACTTTTCCCGAGTTTCACTTCGCCTGATAGATTAAGTTTATCAAACAATTTTGCCAAATTATTTTCAGAAACATAATGACTTCGTAGCACAGTCAATTTTCCCTCGTCATCTCTACAATTTTTAAAGAAATATTCACCTACTAAAAAATCTAAAATGCTGTCACCTAAAAACTCAAGACGCTCATAATTTAACTCTGACTTTGACGAGTGTGTCAATGCCCTATCAAGCAGTTTTTTGTCTTTAAAATTGTAATTTATATTCATTGCACCACCTAAATTAAAAGATTTTTTAAAATAATTTTATTTTTACATAAAAAATGATTATAGCCTATTTAACAAAAAGTCTACAGCATCTACAATTAAATTTTTTCGCTTAAAGATGCAATTGCCTCTTCTATCCTTTGATTTAAGTTGTTATTATGCAGTTTTATTGTCTGTTCAATGGATGCCTGAATATTTACTCTATCACACGAGCCATGATTTTTGACTACCAACTTTTTGCAACCCAAAAGTGGCGAACCAGCATGCTTCCTTTGGACGTCAACTCGCTCTCTAATCTCTTTAAAAGTCTTGCCCATAAAAAGATATCCGACTTTTGACCAAAAATGAGATTTTATACTACGTTTAAGTATTGAAATAACTGCTTTCACAGCACCCTCGGTACCTTTTAAAAGAGCATTTCCTGCAAAACCATCGGCAACCATGACATCAACATCACCACTCATAAAGTCACCGCCCTCTTTGTTCCCTATAAAATTAATTGGGGCATTTTTTAAAAGTGGAAAAGTTTCTTTTGCAAGTTCATTTCCTTTTTCATCTTCGGCACCATTGTTTAAAAGTGCGACTCTTGGCTCTTTTTTGTTATATATTATTGAATAGTAGGCTGAGCCCATTAATGCAAAATGCAATAGATTGATAGGTTTGCAATCAATGTTTGCACCACTATCAATAATAATAACATCACTGCCATCTACCTTTGTTGGCAAAATTGGTGCAAGTGCAGGTCGTGATATACCTTTAATACGACCTATCTTCATTATAGCCCCAGCAAGCACAGCCCCAGTCGGCCCCGCACTTACAAGACCAATAACGTCATCTCTTGTTTTCAAAATGTCATATGCCACAACAAGTGACGAATTAGGTTTATGTCTGATTGCTTCTGTAGGAGCATCATCATTTGTGATAACATCACTTGCATCGACAATTTCTATTCGCTCTGTTCTTCCCCTTAAAATTTCTTTAATCTTATCCTCTTTTCCGCAAAGTATTACCTCGAGGTTTTTATTATTTTTAACTGCAAGGACTGCTCCCTCAACAATTTCAACAGGAGCATTATCTCCACCAAATGCATCTACTACGACTTTCATGATTTTCTCCTTTATCACTAAATATTAAAAACTCACCAATATAATAACAAAAAAATATGATAAATGCAAACTATTTTATTAAAACTTTTTAAATTTTTATTAAAGGTTGAAAGGCATATTTTATAAAAAAACACTATATCTCGTATTATGTCTGTCATACATAATAGCATATATAGTGATTTTTGATAATTTAGACAAAAAAATAAAAGTCTTTAAAAAACTTAAAGACTTTCATAATTTTTTATTTTTTCTCTTCTTTCTTGGCTATGACTGTTTCACCCTTGTATGTTCCACACTTCTTGCATACTGTATGAGGTTGTTTTAACTCATGACATTGTGGGCATTCAACAAGTGTAGGCATAACTGCTTTTGAATTTGCAGAATGTCTTGTATTTCTTCTCGCCTTTGAAACCTTGTGCTTTGGAACTGCCATCTTGTCTTTCCTCCTTGTTTTGCTATAATTTTAATCGGTTTTAGTCTAAAATCTCTTTATATTGCTTAAACACAACTTTTATTGCTATTTTGTAACTTAAACTTTACCCCGATATATTCATATCATGCTATACAATTATACTGATTTTATTTATAATTGTCAAGTTATTTTACAAAATAATTATAAGTCACACAAAAATTTATTGTTTTTTACTTTTCATAACAAGTTCTTGTGTATCTCTTGCAATCAAAAGTTCTTCGTTTGTTGGTATTCTAAATACTCTAATTTTTGAATTTTTGGTACTAATTTCTTCTGTAGTTCCTCGTGGAAGATGATTATTTTTATCAACATCTATTTCGATGCCATACATTTCCATATCTTTAAGAGATTCTTCTCTCAAGTCTTCTTGATTCTCACCTATTCCGCCAGTGAACACAATTGCATCAACCCTTCCAAGCACTGCCATGTAAGAGCCTATAAACTTCTTAACTCTGTAAATAAGCATATCAAGAGCAAGTCTAGCCCTTTCGTTTCCTGCTTCAATAGCACTGTTAAGTTCTCTCATATCACTGGAAACACCACTTACTCCCATAATACCACATTGTTTGTTAAGATAATTTACAACTTGCTCTGCAGTCATATTTTTCTTATTGCCAAGATAACTTACAACAGTTGGGTCAAGGTCGCCCGAGCGAGTCCCCATAATAAGACCTTCAAGTGGGGTTAGACCCATTGTGGTATCAACACTCTTTCCATTCTTTATTGCAGTGATTGAAGAGCCGTTGCCTAAGTGTACTGTGATTATATTTATATCCTCTGGCTTTTTGCCGAGAAGTTTTGCACATTCGCCCATAACATATCTGTGGCTTGTACCATGGAAACCATATTTTCTTACATGGTATTGTTCGTAATCTTCATATTTAATGCCGTACATATATGCTTTTGCTGGCATAGTCGCATGAAACGACGTATCAAATACCGTTACTTGAGGAGTGTTTGGCATTAAAGCAACACAACCTTTATATCCAGCCATATTTGCATGAGCATGAAGAGGTGAAAGTTCGGCAATCTGGTCAAGTTTTTTAACCACATCCTCATTCATAAGAACACTCTCATTAAAAAGCCATCCGCCTTGCACAAATCTATGTCCTACAGCATCAATCTCATCCACACTATTTATAACACCATCTTTCTTGTCTGTCAGCATTTCAAAAACCTTTGCAATGGCAACTTTATGGTCAGGCATATCTACCATAACTTCTTTTTTATCGCCAGTAGTCTTATATCCGATAAAAGAACCTGGCAACCCTATTTTTTCGCAATTGCCTTTTGCAATTACACTTTCATTTTCCATATCAAATAATTGAAATTTTAATGACGAACTTCCTGCATTTACAACTAATATTTTCATTTTTCCTCCTTATTTGCTTGTAATGCTGTTACTGCCGTTACAGTAACAATATCTTCTACCGAACAACCTCTTGAAAGGTCATTGACAGGTTTGTTTAGTCCCTGAAGTAATGGACCTATTGCATTTAACCCACCTATATATTGCATGGTTTTATAACATATATTCCCACTATTTAGATCTGGGAATATAAGTATATTCGCATCACCTTTTATAGGGCTTTGTGGTGCTTTATGACTTGCAACTCGCGGTACCATTGCACAATCAAACTGCAATTCACCATCACAAGGTATTCCTGTTATTTTAAATTTTTCGTATGCCTTTCTAACAACTTCTACACTCTCATCTTTAGCCGATCCTTTGCTCGAAAAAGACAAAAATGCAACCTTAGGATCCTTAAGCCCTAAGCATTGATAGGTCTCAACACTTTGACAGGCAATCTGATAGAGTTCATCTTCGTTTGGATGCATTATTACACCGCAATCGGCAATAATCAGTGCTTTATCTTTTAAAAATTTATTCTTTCCAAACATTAGAAAACATGATGAAACAATCCCACCTTTTTTCTTCGCTTTTATCACTTGCAAGGCTGGTCTAACAGTGTTTGCTGTTGATGCTTCTGCACCAGCCACCATGCCGTCCGCAAGCCCAGCATCGACAAGTAAAGTAGCAAAATAGTAAGGGTCAAGAGTCAACTTTTCCGCCTCTTCCATTGTCATACCTTTTTCTTTACGTTTATCATAAAGTCTTTTTGCAAGTTCATCTTTACCTTGAAATGTTCGTGGGTTTATAATTTGATAATCAATAAGTGATTTATCTCTTAAAACGAGCGCACTTTCATCCCCTATCAATATCGGTCTTGCAATGCCTTTCTTTTGAATGTATTTTATCGCCTCTAGTGTCCTATCGCTAAAGCCCGCTTCTGGAAAAACTATAGTTTTTTTAAGTTCTCGGGCCTTCTTATAAAGTTCTTTTACCTTCATTCTATCCCCTTTTTAATAATGATTTTTAATAAGACATCATAAAATATCTATTATGAATATAACACTACTAAAAAGTCTTGTATACATAGTTGTACAAGCCTTTTAACCTAATGTGATTTAATTCTAATCTAATTATATTATTTACAAGTTGTAATGTCAAATTTTTGGAGATATTTATGAAAAAATATAATATTTTTTTGTCTATTTTTATTCTATATTTAATAATTAATATGGTGTTATTCCCGAAGTTATATATGTCACAAACACTAAACGGCATAAGTGCATGGGCTTTTAATGTCTTGCCTAGTGTTCTGCCTTTTATTTTCTTCACTAAAATATTATCGGCAACACAAGTTGTTGAAAGGGTCTCGAAGGTCTTTGCCCTGCCATGTAAAAAACTGTTTGGAACCTCAACTCTTTCTTCTTATGTATTTTTGACAAGTGCCATTTCTGGCTACCCTGTTGGGGCAAAAATGACAGCCGACCTTTACCAAAGTGGTAAAATAACAAAAAGTGATGCTTTTAAAATGACAAGTTTCTGCTCGACTTCGGGACCTATGTTCATTATTGGTGCAGTTGGAATAGGAATGTTATCAAATGCTGTCTATGGCTATATTATCTTTATATCTCATATTTTAGGTGCTTTGATAAATGGTTTGTTATACAGAAAACTAAATATCAAAGACACAACTTCGGACAAAACAGAAAATAAAAGCAAACTAAATACCGACCTATCAAGTATTGTCTTAGATTCCGCCCTAAGCATAATTTCTGTCGGTGTGATAATTGCAATATTTTTCGTAGTTATAACTTCACTATCACCTATCTTTAATCTATTCCCCAAAAGTGTTTCTTGTGTTTTAGAAGGCATTATTGAAATAACGAAAGGTTGTATTGATATCTCCTCTGCATTGCCAAACAAGTGGTCAATTGTCGCTTGTACATTTGTAATCAGTTTTGGTGGTATATCAACAATACTGCAATCACTGACAATGCTGAATAAACTAAATATGCCTGTCTGGCTATTTGTACTTCAAAAATTTAGTCATGCTATGATTTCAACCTTGCTATCTTTAATCTTTATTGTAATGCTTTAAAAAAAGAGATATCTTCAATATCAAAAATATCCTCTTTTATTAAACAATTAAAAGTTTTAACTCTATCATAATAGTTAAAAATCTAGTCTTTAAACAGGTTATTAAAATATTTAATTTTCTGCCCATGCTTCAATTGTATCTAAGGT
>CAJFOL010000084.1 GCA_904397185.1 uncultured Clostridia bacterium | reverse complement strand
TTTGGGGGATTAGCTCAGCTGGCTAGAGCGCTTGCCTTGCAAGCAAGAGGTCATCGGTTCGATTCCGATATTCTCCACCAGTAGTATAAGGTAGACACTGTATAACGCAATATATAGTGTCTATTTTTTTTGTCTTTTTTTTATGACAAATGTCTAGTAAAAAGTTTAGGCAAATGTAGGGTACAAATCACCGTATAACAAACGAAGTTTTATTGATTGTTTTTTTTGCTATCTTTATTGTGTGTCTCACATATTTTTAATCGCAAATCTCTTTGTTTGTAAATTTTGAATCACATTTTTCGGAGACGTACAGGTCAGTAGCCTTTTGCGACCAAATGTCGCCCGACTATCCGATTGTGTGTTGTGTGTTTGGGCTGTCTTTCCGCTCTCAAGTCTAGAGGCTTGGCGACCAACCAAATGTTGGACGGCTATCCGATTGAGTGTGTTGTGGGTTTATACTAAATCTCCGCTCATTTTCAAATAAAATCCTTATAAATGGGCATTAAATACCACCGCCTGCCTTTTTTGCAAAAAAATTAAACGAAGTGGGTCAAAATGCTTGACAAAAAAGGCGGGGGGGGTAAAATAGGCTAGAAAATTTTTAAGAAAAAGTTATCCACATAAAAGAGACTATTTTAAAATTTTCTAGCCTATTTTTTCAAAATTATTAAAAGGAGAGAAGGGCAATGACCTTAAAAACAAAATTAATTTCAGCGATTGTAGCATTTGTAATGGTTGCAAGTTTGATGATGGTCGGCATACTCGCAAGTCCTACCATTACAATGCAGATGGGCGGTAATGTATCCTTTACTGCAACAGATTTGCAAGTGACAATCTCAGATGGAGTGCTTGCAAATGGAAAATTAGAGGACAGTGCAAACAAGATGCAAGGGGTGAAGATTGATGCCTACAATGACGGAGCGACTGAACTTGCAACATGGACGAATCTAAATCTCTCATTTAATGAAAGTGGAGAAGATATGACCATCACCTTTACTATCACCAACAATAGTACAGTAGATGATGTCCAAGCGACAGTGACAGTGAATCAAGGTACAGCAGTCAATGCGACAGTCTCAGTTACCACACCTACCACATCGCCGACTATTATATCAAAGAATAACGGCAGTCAACAATTTGTGGTGACATTCCATGTAAATGACAGAAACAACCCAGCAAGTATAACAGGTTTTGAGATTGATATAGATCTTGAAAAGTATGTCCCACCATATGAGCGAGTAGATGCAGAGGGCAACCCTGACGAAAACGGCGATTATCTATACTTTGGCTATTATCCACAGTCACTGATAGCAGAGGGTGTAGAAGTTGATACAGGCACACAAGATAGCAGAGGATACTATCTCGGCAATGACGGAGAGTACTATGCACAGGCAGAGGATGGAAACTATTACAAGGTAGAGAGACTAAGATGGAGAATACTAGATGACACCTACGGCGACGGCACTGCACTTATAGTCTGTGATGTTATAGTCGACCAAGTAGCATATCAGTCAAACATAGACAGTAGTGAGACTTACGCAACAGATGAAGGTGGAACAATACTTATAGACAATGAAGCAATAGTCGGAGAAGGAGTAGATAGCAATCACCAAGTATATGCAAACAACTATAAACATAGTGAACTGCGAGCATGGTTAAACAACGAGTTTTATAATTCATTCTCAGAGAATGAGAAATCAAGTATAGTACAAACAGTAGTAGATAATAGTTTGGCTTCAACAGGGGGCAACGGAGGAAGATATGTTTGTGAAAATACAAATGACTATGTATTTGCATTAAGTCATGCAGACATATATAATACTGAGTATGGATTTACAAGTGGGGACGGAGATCCAAAGAAGGCATTTATGGTGACTGATTATGCAGAGGCAAATGGTGCATATGTATATTCAAGTGGAAGTTATATTGGCACTGGCTACAGCTGGTTGCGTTCGCCTCGTGATGAGCCTAATCGTCGTTACGCCTGTGTTGTCCGTAGCGGGTATGCTGGTCGCAACCTTGTTGACTATGATACCTACGGCGCGGTCCCTGCTTTGCAAATTCGATTGTAATAGATTTTATTTTTCTTGATTACAAATAAAGTGGCATCAAAGTTGTATGTAATTGTTGTCACTTTTTTTGATTTGCCTTATGATTTTTTTTATTAATTATGTTGCAATTGCTTGATTCTTAATAGACTATATTAATTGAATAAATCAATTTTTTAAATTTTAACTAAAAAGAATTGGCTCTGATAGGCATATAATGTTAATTTTTCACTTTTTGCATAACATAATTTTGGGATATTTTACATTTTTTTTGTTTTACCTATTGAAAATGAAAAATATTTGTGGTATACTATATCCAAACATGGAGGGATTTATGTCTAAGCATTTAATTAAAATCTTATCAATTTGTGCTCTTATAGTTCTTGTTCCTTTAATTATTGTAGGAAGTGCTTTATGTGTTACCGAGGCATCTCCTGTGACACTAACTGTATACGAGGGCGGTGAAACTTATGAAAACGGTGATTATCCTACTTTGATTACTGTTCAAGTAGAGGATGAGGCTCCTACTGCAGTAGAACTTGGGCAGTCTATCACTGTTAAGAAAAATTCAAGCATTACACTTACCTTTACTGGTAACACTGTTTACCAATTTGATGGTTGGTATAGGGGAACTGACAAGCAAGTAACTGCCGATACTGTTGCCGAAGAACTTAGCGAAAAGTATGAATTTACAATCAGAGGCAATACAAATATTACAGCAATAAAGAATATCAAGAAGTTTGATATTGTCTATGCTGGCTACTATGATGACCAAACAACTCCTATTGATTATGAAAGTGACCTTGTAAATTACGGAGATGCTTTATATACTCCTACAAGTGTGGCTGGAGCAAGTTTTGAAGGTTGGTACATTGAAGGCGAAGCAAACACCACTCTTTACACAAGTGCTACATTTGATGTTGCTAACAAAGATGAAAATCACGAATATAGAACCATTACTCTTATGCCAAAATGGTCAAATCAAATGACAATATCATATTATGATAGCGATGAGACAACATTAATTCACCAAGATATTTTAACTGAAGTACAATACAATAGTTACGAACTTCTTAGTGCAAGTGCTGTTGCTGACTACGTAACTCCTGGATATGAGTTCAATGCTTGGATTTATAACGATGCACCTATCACAGATGCTAATCAAATTGGATTTGAAGATGGGGTTACAAAATACCTTGTTCTTAGTGAGAGAAGGGTTGAAATTGCCGAGATAACCTATTATGCTCCAGATGGCGAAACCGTTATTGCACAAGTTAACCTTAGAGAAGACGAATTTGCTTCAAGCGAACTTCTTTCTGCTGAAGATGAGAGAGTTTTAGCACAAATTCCAAGCGGTTATACATTTAATAGTTGGTTATATGAAGGCTCTCCAGTTGAGACTATGTCACAAATAGAATTTGTGGACGGCAGGATTGACCTTGTACTAAGTGTTAGCGAACTTCCAAGCACAACAATAACATATTATACTGAGTTAAACGGGGCTATGATTGCTCAAACAAAACTTTACGAAGATGAATTTAATAGTTATGCATTATTGACAGCCGATGATGACGTTGTTAAGAATGCCCTTACCAGCGGATACTCTTTCGTAGGTTGGACTACTGCAAGTGGTTCGCCTATTACAAAGGCAGGCATGGTATTTGGACAAAACTATGAAGTCTATATTGATAAAGATTTGATTAACTACAACGTAAATGTTCAATTCAATGCTGTTGATACAGACCAAGTAACTTCGCTTAATTACAACGTTGAAAACGGCTTTAGCACTTATACAATTACAAGAGATGGTTACGAATTTGTAGGATTTGTTTACAACAATAACACATATACAGCAAACGGCAGTGACTATACCTACAATGGCAGTTCTCTTGGAGATGCTGTTGTTGAAAATAACGGCTTGACTGTAACTGCTCTTTGGGATGCTGCAGAGCAATATGGTGACTATATTTGGACCTATGCTTTTGGATACGAAAACAACAGTATACAAGGTGTGTATGTTGAAAATAATGGCAACTACACATTGATAACCAATAGAGGTGGAGACTATGAAATCTTTGAAGACGTCGCCGAAGAGGGATATGCTCAACTTGAAGATGTAATAATTGACGAGCAATTCCAAGATATCAGCCTTGACAATCTTTATGTTAGAAATGGAGATAGTTATGTAAAGGCAAACGTTACAGAGATCAGAATAACTGTCAACAACTATGCAATGACTCCAACTACTTATGAGTTTGGCGAAGGAATTACCTATAAAGAAATCATGGATACTATCACTGCACTTATTGATGAAGACACAACTTCAATCACTCTAAGATTTATGTGTACAGTTGCTTAGTTAAAATCATATAAGAAATGCTCGATTTAATTCGGGCATTTTTTATTTGGCAATCATTTGATTTTTTAACGATATTATGATAAAATCATTCCATGGTAATAAAAAAAGCAGTTTATAAGACGAGTGTCGTTAAAATAGAAGAAATCTTGAATGATGGTGTCCCTGAGTTTGCCTTTGTAGGGCGGAGTAATGTGGGGAAATCTTCGCTTATTAACAGTTTGGTAAATAATAAAAACCTCGCCAAAGCCTCCTCTGTGCCAGGCAAGACAAGAATGATAAATTATTTTGATATAAATGACAGTTTTAGATTTGTCGACTTGCCTGGATATGGTTATGCTAAGGTTGGGAAAGGACAACTTGACGTGTGGTCAGGATTGCTGGGAAAATATTTGACAAGTTCACAGGCTTTGCAAACTGTATTTGTTCTCCTTGATATTAGACATTTGCCTAGCGAACTTGATATGCAGATGATAGAATTTTTGGTCTATAACAATTTGCCTTTTATGGTTATTGCTACTAAGGCGGATAAGATTGCGAAAAGCAAACAGCAAAATCAGGTTAAAATGATTGCAAATGTCCTTAAAATAAGGCCGGAGATGGTCATTACCTCAAGCAGTGAGCAGGGTATTGGCAAGGATAAAATACTCGAATATATTGAGAATAAGTTGTAAAAGTTAGGCTAAGATATGATTAAAGATTTATTAATAGATGATTATGGATATGACGGCGAAGGTGTCGGTAGGGTTGACGGGAAGGTATATTTTGTTCCATATGTGATAAAAGGTGAGAATGTAAAAGTAAAGGTTGTCAAACAAAACAAGTCATTTTGTTTTGGTCGACTTTTGCAGGTGAATGAAATAAGTCCAAAAAGACAAGAGCCAGTTTGTCCTTATTTTGGGCGATGCGGTGGGTGCAGTTATCAGCATATGAGTTATGAGGATGAGATTGGAATTAAGACTGAACTTTTCAAACGACAGTTAAAGAAAATAGGCTATCTTGGAGAGATTGAAGTTGTAACGTCACAAAATGTTTATGGCTATAGGAATAAAATCAAATTGTTTGTTGGAGAACATAAGGTGGGACTAAAATATCGTGCAAGCGATGAAATTTGTGACATAGATTATTGCCCTATTTGTGAAGATAAGATAAATAATGCGATAAAGCCGGTTAAAGATTTTGTTGATGGAAATGGCTTATATAATGTAATAGATAATATTGTGCTAAGGCAGGAAGGCGATGCTTGTCTTATTAATTTTATACTTAAAGATAAAAAACAGATAAATTATCAGGGGCTTTACTTGATTCTAGGACAAGATTATGGTATTTATCAGACCTTTCAGAGAGAAATCAAATATATTTTTGGCATAAAATCCCTAAATACAACGGAATTTGGTCTGGACTGCAGTTTTTCTCCAACCTCTTTTCATCAAGTCAACAATCAGGTGTGTGAAAAGTTATATAAAAAAGTGCTTGAAGAAGTTAAAGGTGAAATTATCAATTGTTATAGTGGAAACGGTGTGCTGAGTGGTATTATTGCACTAAAAAATAGAGTCGTAGGGATTGAAATAGGCGAAGCAGAGCATAACGAGGCTCAAAATTTACGTGATAAAAATAAACTCAAAAATCTTGTAAATATTAAAGGAGATTGTGCTAAAATTTTGCCAAATTTGCAGGGAGATACACTCATAGTTGACCCGCCTAGAGTGGGACTTGATTCCAAGGTATGTAGTGTAATTAAGAGTAAAAAAATCAAAAAGTTTATTTATATATCATGCAATAGTGCAACACTTGTAAGAGATTTGCAACGAATATCCAATTTTAAAATTAAAAAAGTATACCTATTTGATATGTTTCCTCGTACTGGCGAGTATGAATGTTTGGTAGTTTTATCAAAATAAATTGTGAAATTCTCATGATTTCGTTGAGTAACTTATGTACAAATATGCTATAATATATACAAATCTAATAAGGAGGAGATATGGAAAGAATAAGAAAACGACCTGCTTTCTATGATTATCAAGAGGCTTTGTCTGAATTTACGAAAACTAGGAAAGAACTAAACGAGTATATAGAGAATGATCCTGACAAGTTTAAGACAAAGTTTAAAAAGTTAAAGGAAAATGCTAAGCGAGAAGATGTGGTTGCAATGGATATCCTCGCTTATTACTATAAATCGGGGGTTCCTAAACTCCTGTCTGAAAACTATGACTACTATCTTAAATGGGAGATTGTGGCAGCGGCAAGGGGAAACGAACTTGCAATAGAAAAACTACAATTTCTTTTAGGCTATGCAATAACTGCAATCATGGAATGTGATGATTATGAAACCATAGCATACAAAAATGACATTGATGATTACAATGCCGTCTATGTTATTGGAAAGGCTATCTGTAAAATGATGGCTAGAGAATTAAAAATTTATCCAGTTGACCTTGTAGAACTTGAAGACGTTGCAAAACCTTATACTCAAGAATCATTTATTGTTTTCAGAAAGAATGTCGATGATATTATACCCAAAACGATTGAATTTATGAAATCCTAATCAATTTGGAAAATGTTTGCCATGGTGGTTAGCCTATCTTGGCAGATAGTCTTTAATTCATGCTCATAGTTTGTTTTTTCGCTCAAATTAAGTAAATTTTTGATTATCCGTGCCTCGATACCTACAAATTTCAAAAAACATTCTGTTTTGTCATGACGAAATTTAAAGGTTGGCAATGTTTTTTCATAGTCAAATATTATTCTTAATTTTTTGATTTGTCTTTCATTCAATGAATAAAAAGATGATGTGTTAAGAAATCCACCCATCAAAAATAAACAAGTTTTATTCATTGCAAGTAGGTTAAATGTTTCGTCTATCAACTGACTTACTTCTTCACTATCTACTTGGACAAAAATAAAGCCTCGCTTTTTAAGTGAATTTGTATATTCCTTTGCCATAATTTCATATTCTTGTAATGATAAAATTTGTTCATCATTATATTTCATATAACAGCCCTCATAAGTATTTATTCTAAATAAAAAATAATTGTGATATATAAAAATAAAATTAAATTTATTATTTAAAAATCAAAGTAATAAAAAATATTTTTAAATTAAAAAAAATACATAATAATTTATTTAACAAAAATAACATTAAAAAATAAATAAAAATTAATTAAAAATAATATAAAGATCAATAAAATAAAAAATAAATATGAATTTTAATATAAAAATTATGTGATAATAAAATTTTAATAAATTCTAAAGAATTTGAGTGTTTCACACTTATCATATATCATGAATAATTATTAGTTTCATCCTGACGGACGAGTTCGGCTTTCGATTGTATATACTATGTAATGTCACGTTTAAACAAGTTAAGTTTTAATTTTGCTAAATGCAAAATACACAACAAAATTGTGTCCATCACAAGAAATATATGACCATCAGCCTCACTCTTGCAAGCAAGTTCGGCTTCCGATAATAAAAATATTTTGCATTTTTAATAAAATGTGCTATAATAAATAAGCAAAAACTTTCTAAATAGAAATTTGCTCCCATGGTGAAGTGGATATCACAATGGTCTTCGGAACCATTGTCGAGGGTTCGAGTCCTTCTGGGAGCACCAAAAAGCCT
>CAJFOL010000083.1 GCA_904397185.1 uncultured Clostridia bacterium | reverse complement strand
TTTTTGGTGGAAAAGTTTGTGCGAAGTGCATCAATTTGCTTGACAAAAAAGGCGGGGGGGGTAAAATAGGGTATCAAAAAATTTAAGAAAAGTTATCCACATAAAGGATAATTAGAAAAATTTTTGATACCCTATTTTAAAAAAGGAAGTTATATATGAAAAGTTTAAAAATGAAATTGACTTCAGCAATTATTATGGTGGTACTAGCCATTGCTATGCTTATTGTTGGTGTGTGGGCAGCCCAAACACAGACACTGACAATGACAGGAAGTGTAAATTTTGAGATAGCGGATAAAAGTTTATACGTAAAGGACGTTAAAATAAAAAATGACAATGTTTCGGATGCAGAGAGTATAGATTCATTTTTGCCTGGCTACATAAACGGCGAGTTTAATATGAATTTGACGACCATTCCCGAAAACACTTTAGGTACATTTCAACTACATTTTTATATAATAAACACCTCACAAACGGCATACACTGTGACATATACCTTATCAGATGAACTGCAGAGCCAAAATATAAGTGTGACATTGCAAAATTCGGAGATACCATCAACAACACTCAGTGATGGTGAAAATATAACTCAAGACACCCCAGAGAGTGTGATTTTGATATTGCAAGTCTCAGCCCCAAACATGGATACCCTTGATTTAAGTGGCATAACCTTGCATATTGATGAGAAAGAATTGCAAGTTTATGACGACTTTATGTTCCAAGCAATAAATGAAGATGAGATAAACATTTTGTGGATAGATAGTATCAAAACTGATATTACAATTCCAAGCAAAGTATCAATAGAAAAGCGAGAGTTTTCGGAAACATATTTTGTTAATCAAACAGCATTATTTATATATGCTTTAATGCATGACCCAATGCCAGAAACAATAGTGGAACAAAAATTACTAGCCATTTCAGGATTAATTGATTGTCAGACTGCAGATGGTCAATTAATGGAAGAAGTTACCATTGCAGAGATTTTTGCTTTATCACCTGCTGCATATCCTGTTAAGGTTATTCCATTATATAAGTATTCAACTGATACTATTGAAGATCTACGAATCTATTCAAATTCTATAAATTATATGTATCAAAATGGATATTATGAAGGAGAAATATTAATAACAGGTGGGGATTATAATAATCAAAGCATATCGGTGGAAGATTTTTATTCATATGTAGATTCATTAAGTACAATTAGTGAAATTTATACCATAGAGTTTACAGGCACATTTATGCAAGATGTGTTAGTCGAAGGTGATGATTATACTGTTACAAGTTTAGGTGGTTTTGGTTCTATATTCATGCATCTTGGTATGGCAAATAGCATAACGATACCAAGTACCATAACAAATATTGAAAATAATATTTTTGATCCGAGCGATGATATAGTATTTGCTACACAATTTACAATAGAAAGCAGTTACGTTTTCCAAAATGCAGGAATGGACGGCGAGGAATGTGGAGGACTCCTTGCCCATGCAACAACAGTAAAAGTGCTTGCAAGTTTGATAGATGATGAAGGATTGACCAATGAATATCTTGATAGTTCTGGCAGTTTTACTAGGGCTAAAGAAGGTGATTATTATGTATATACAAAAAATTAGGACTTTTATAGTCCTATTTTTTTGTTATAAATTTCAATTAAATATATAAAGTCAAATCATAAAAAATATGTAAAATTTTATTTTTTTTAATATAAGTATAAAAATAATTAAAATTTATCAATTTTTCTAAGTTTTATCTCCAATCAATTGGTGATTGACCATTTTTGACAAGGAAGTCATTGCATTTTGAAAAATGTTTGCATCCAAAGAAACCGCGATAGGCGGAGAGTGGGCTTGGGTGTGGTGCCTTCAGCACTAGGTGTTGGCTTGCTATCAATGGTGCAAAACTCTGTGCATAAGACCCCCAAAGCATAAAGACCACAGGTTCTTTTCGTGAGCCTACCAGTTCGATTATTTTTCGAGTCAAAATCTCCCAGCCTTTATCTTTGTGAGAGTTCGCCTGTCCTCGTCTTACGGTTAAAACGGTATTTAAAAGAAGCACTCCTTGGTTTGCCCAACGTTCCAAATTGCCATTTGGATTGCATTTTATATGTAGGTCATCTTCAATTTCTTTCATAATATTGACAAGTGATGGCGGAATTTGCACATTTTCAGGCACCGAAAAAGACAAACCTTGTGCCTGCCCAGGTTCGTGATATGGGTCTTGACCAATTATGACCACCTTTATTTTGTCATAAGGGACGTGATTTAAGGCATTAAAAATATTTTGCTCGGCAGGGTAGACTTGATAGCGAGAGTATTCATCTTGCAAAAAGGCTTGCAGCTTTTTGAAATAATCTTTATCAAATTCATCTTTTAGGAGTTCATACCAACTTCTTCTTATTTGTATCATGTTAATATTATATATAATCTGCCATAAAACGTCAAATATTTTGCTGACTATTGACAAATTATGGCTGTTGAATTATAATAAAACATAGGAGAAAAAAGTATGAATATCAATTTGACATATGATGAGTTGATGCAGATAATTAACCAGGCACTAGAAGACAGTGATTTTGAGTTAGTAAGTTATTTTAAAGATGACGAAAACGACTTGAATACGACAAGAATAAGGCTTTATAGTAAAGAGATGCATGAAAAAATCTTGATAAATTTTTATGATTATCATATTGACGTTATTTGCAACGATGTTGAAATTATTGAGAAATTGCAGAGGACATATCTTAATTATATAAGCAAAAAATACCCAGAAGTTGGTGAAAAGAAGGAAAAAATTGAAAAAATTGCATCTGAAATAGCCGAAAAAATCAAAACTACACTTATAAACAATATGTACAATCAAGGCATAAAACGTATTGATGAAATGCTTAAACAACATTCTAATCTAAGTTTAGCAGGTGCATTTGATTTTGCTCGTTGTGGCAATCATACCGCATTTGTAAAGATTGATAATCCATATTTTCAGAGAAATCGTGACATTAAGATAGGCGATGTATATATGGCAAATCTTGACCCTGTTGTTGATGCCGAGTATGGCGGGATAAGAAGTGTAATTGTGGTCGGTTACGACAATGATAAGAGAAATTATATATGTGTTCCATGTACAAGCAACAAAGATGGTGGCTTGGACATAAATTATGTCACTGATACAAAAATCTATGCTGTGACCGATAAGGTTAGGGCTATTTCGTCTGTACGTCTTATGCAATACAAAGGCAATGTAGGGAAAGAGACCATCCAATTACTGAAGACTGAAGTGAAAAAATCATATGCTTTGTTTGAAGAAAAGGAGATGTACGGCAATTTTTATAGCAATATTTCTTATTCGCAGACTGTGGATAGAAGTAAAACACTTGACCAACTCGTCCTCCTTTATCCTATAACCAAGCCATCAAGACAGGTGATAGTCGATGTTACCAAGAAATATGTGCCTTATCTCGAAGAAAAGGGTTTTAAATTTGCAAAAAAGGACGGAGAATTGCTTTACAGGACAAACTCCAATTTTAAAAGCAATGTTATCATAACATTAAATCCGCAGAGTTTTATTGAACATTCACTCCCTGCGATAAACTATGATTTTTCGATTTATCATATCAAGAGAAAGGAGATAAAGACTCACAGATGGAGATATGATAGAGATTTTACCGAGTTTTATCAGAGATATATGCTTGAGCATAACCCATGCTATTACATTCATTTGATAAAATATCTATGCGACATACAAAGAATGTTTTATAGAAAACAGATATTCCTAAGTGTATTTGAGGATGAGGAGTATATTGAAACTATGAGCAAAAGCCTTAGGGATAATTTTGAAAGACTTGGCATTGATTATCAAGGAGATTTTGGAAAACTTATCACCAAAGGGTCAAAAGGTTTTGATTTAAACCTGCTCAGAGAAATTCCTCAGGTGCAGGAAGATGAAACATTAGATGACGATGAAAAAGAGTAACCAGTTTGATGCTGGACGACCAAACTTAGTTTGGATCAGTGTCCGCTTAAGTGAGTTGTGGTTTAGTCTTTACCTCCGCTCTCTAAAACTTAGTTTGGATCAGTGTCCGATTAATTGTATGTTAGGTATAAACTATATCTCCGCTCTCATAAAAAAGAAAGCGGATAATCTGCCCGTTCTAAACCCATAGGGTGACGGTATGTCCGCTTCTTTGGAGATATCCATTTTATGTAGCAACTATTTTATTAAAAAACTATAAAAAACTCCTATAAGTTAAATTTTATAGGAGTTTTTGTGTTTTATTGATTGATTTTTACCAAAATTTTACTTCCCACACGTTTCAACTGCAACTGAAAGGGCAACAGTGGCACCAACGATTGGGTTATTGCCCATTCCGATAAAGCCCATCATTTCAACGTGTGCTGGCACTGATGAAGAACCTGCAAACTGAGCATCACAGTGCATTCTTCCCATAGTATCTGTCAGCCCATAACTTGCAGGTCCGCAACCCATATTGTCAGGGTGGAGTGTTCGACCTGTTCCGCCACCTGATGCGACAGAGAAGTATTCTTTGCCGTTTTCATAGCACCATTTTTTATAGATTCCAGCGACAGGGTGTTGGAAACGCATAGGGTTAGTCGAATTGCCAGTAATTGAAACGTCAACCTTCTCATGTTGCATTATAGCGACACCTTCAGGCACGTCATATGCGCCGTAAACTTTTACTTTTGCCCGTTCACCATTTGAGAATGCTTTGGTTGACAGTATTTTAAGTTCGCCCGTTTTGTGGTCGTAACTTGTGCTGACAAAGGTAAAGCCATTTACACGAGAGATGATGTAGGCAGCATCTTTGCCAAGACCGTTTAAGATAACATTCAGCGGAGTTTTTCGAACCTTGTTTGCCGAAGTTACAATACCGATAGCACCTTCAGCGGCAGCAAAACTTTCGTGTCCTGCCAAGAAGCAGAAACTTTTTGTCTCTTCTTTTAAGAGCATACTTCCAAGTCGTCCGTGACCGAGACCAATTTTACGTTCATCAGCGACCGAACCTTTCACACAATATGCCTGCAAACCTTCGCCGATTTTGAGTGCGACTTCGCTTGCCCTTCTTGTACCAGTTTTAAGTGCAATAGCGACCCCAAGTTCATATGCTTTAACCGCATTGTCAAAGCAGATAGGTTGGATACCTTTTACAATATTTTCAACGTTTATGCCATGCTCAAGGCAGATTTGTTTTGCCTCATCGAGACTTTTTATACCATATTTTGCAAGTGTCTCATCAATTGTTGTTTGCTTAACAGTTTCGTTCATTAGTCCACCCTCCTTGGGTCAATTATAGTGACCGCATCAGCAAATCTTCCATAAGTTTTGGTTGCTTTTTTGATTGCCTCTTGAGGCTCAACACCTTCACGAAGAGACTTCATAAGAGAGCCGATTGCCACATATTCATATCCGATAACTTCACCATTTTCGTCAAGCCCTTCTTTGGTAATATAGCCCTCTGCCAGATTGAGATATCTTGGACCTTTGCCATCTTGAGAGTAAACTGTACCTACATTGCTTGAAAGAGTTTTGCCGAGGTCTTCAAGAGCAGAACCAACAGCAAGCCCATTTTCAGAAAAGGCTGATTGGCTACGTCCGTAGACGAGTTGCAAGAAAATATTTTTCATAGCATCGTTGATTGCATCACATACGAGGTCGGTATTGAGTGCTTCAAGCAAGGTTTTTCCAGGCAATATTTCAGCAGCCATTGCAGCCGAGTGAGTCATGCCCGAACAACCGATAGTCTCAACAAGTGCCTCTTTGATTATTCCGTCTTTGACATTTAAAGTCAATTTGCAGGTGCCTTGTTGAGGCGCACACTTACCGCAACCATGCGAAAAACCAGAAACTTGTTTGATATCTTTTAATTGTACCCATTCGCCCTCTTCTGGAATAGGGGATGGTCCAAATCCTTTTAAATTCATAGGACAACTCATAAATTTATTCCTCCAAATTTAATTATATTGATTGCCTGTATTGTTGTCAAATATGTTTGAGATTTTGATAAAATATTTTTAAAGTAATTGATTTAGTAATAGTTAAAGACAAAAATTATAGTAAAAATCATATAAAAATATACAAAAATTAGGAAGAAAAATGATATATTTTGTAAAAATATCCAAATATGATTGATTTTAACACAAATTTATGTTAATGTATAAATATATTAAGGAGGGAAATATGAAAAATTTTATTGAAAAATCTAAAAGTATCATGAAAAACTTGAAAATCATGATAGTTTTAGTGGTGCTTGCTCTGTTTTTCACTGCACTTTACATAGGAGTGCTTGCTAGACCAATCAGTTACGGCATGGCATACTCAGGTGTCATTGAAGGAAATGAATCATCAATTAATTTTGTTAGCGGTGACATCATGGAAATGACCGCTGCAAGTGGCGGATCTTCTGTTACAATGCAAATGTGGTACATCTCAAATGGAAATAAAGTTATGCCAATGGATGTTGTTGACGAAGACGGAACCCTTGGTGGCATGACACGTGAAGAGTTTGAGACGGCAGTCGAACAATTGAAAGCCGACACTGAATTATGGAATCAACTTTGGGAGGGTGACCAATCAGCAAGTATCAACGCCTTTTCTATGTATAGTGCAGGCGAACAATTGACCTGCAACGGAGCAATTGCCTTCGCAGTCGTTATGGGAGTGGTAACAGTCGTTGCTATCGTAATGGCTGGACTTTCAGTTAGCCTCTACGTAAAGGATAGAAAAACTGGAGGTGAAGTAAAGACTGATGAACACCCTGATAAGGATATGGAACAAGGTGCAAATTAGGAATCTACGAAATAAATAAAAGTCGACTTTTATGTTGACTTTTTTTATTTTTCATGTTATTATGATAAAGAAAATAGCATTTTTCATATAAAATAAATAATTTTTATAGAAAAATTGATGTATTTTCAAATTAATCATCTTTAAAAATGATTTTTTATAGTCTCAATCAAAATGGCGGAATAATCATAGTAACTTTATATTTGCCTTGCAGAGATAGGACGGATGGTGCAAGTCCGAAAGGGGATAAAAATGCGAATTACAATTATTTCAAGTTTTGCGTATTTCTCACGAACGAGAATAATGAGGTGCATAGAGAGAAAGTTTAACTTTTTTTGCATAAATTTAGGTGGTACCACGAAAGCATACTTCGTCCTAAAAATTTAGGAAAAGTATGCTTTTTTAGTTAAAATGGAGAGAAAAATGGAAGAACTATTTTTACGTAAGCCAACACTTCGTGATGAAAAGGCGGTCATGGAGTACCGCGATGAGTTTTTGTCGTCAAGCAGTGATATCAGTGGAACCAAGCATTTGGAGGACTACGAGGACTACAAAAAGTGGTTTGAAGATTTGGACAAACAGATGAACGGCGAGCCACCGATATCTCAATATTTAATGATTAGAAAATCGGATAATCGGCTCATTGGCATGACAATCATAAGGCACACTCTCAATGACACCAACAAGGACACAGGTGGACATATAGGAGTTGGGGTTAGACCGAGCGAGAGAGGCAAAGGCTACGGAAGCACATTGCTACAACTCGCACTTGACAAGTGTAAAGAACTTGGCATCAAAAATGTCCTTATGAGTTGTCGTAAGGATAACACCGCAAGTTTAAAGAATATTAGAAAGTATGGCGGGGTTTATGAAAACGAAATTGTCAGCAAAAAAGGCAATTTATGCGAAAGATATTGGATAAATTTAGATAATGGAGGAGAAATGAAAGTTGATACAAATTTATTTAAAGTTTTGAAAGAGAGGGGACTTTTATACCAATGCACCGATGAAGAGGCACTTAAAAAAATGCTTGAAAGTGGCAAGCCAATTGCACTTTACGAGGGTACTGACCCAACTGCCGACAGTTTGCATATAGGACACTGTGTGCCGTACGTTATTATGCGAAGATTTCAGCAGGCTGGACATAAAGTATATCTTTTAATGGGCGGTGCAACTGCTTGTATAGGCGACCCGACAGGGCGAAGCGAGATAAGAAAAATAATGTCAAAGGAACAAATACAGTCAAATATTGACAATATAAAGGAGACACTCAAGGTATTCCTTGACTTTGACGGCGAGAATAAGGCTGAGATAGTCAACAATTACGACTGGTTCAAGGACCTATCGTATATTGATTTTATGCGAGATATAGGGCAGTACTTCAACGTAAATGAAATGCTCTCAAGTGAAATTTATGACAATCGTCTCAAAGAGGGGGGATTGACCTTCTTTGAAATGGGATATATGCCAATGCAGGCATATGACTTTGTGCATTTGAATAAAGAGTATGGCTGCTCGCTCGAATGGGGTGGTGCTGACCAATGGGGAAACATAGCAGCAGGTGTCAAACTTGCACGTAAGATGAGTTTTTCTGATGGCAAATCGCGTAATATGGTCGGAGCCACCAATCCTCTTTTACTGACACCAGAAGGCAAAAAGATGGGTAAGACCGAAAAGGGAGCCATTTGGATAAATAAGGACAAAATCTCAGCATACGACTTTTACCAAGGCATTTACCAAACACCAGATGCTTGTGTTGAGATGATGTTTGCCCTTTTCACAGACGAACCAATGGATAAAGTCCGCTCACTTATCAAGGAAGACATCGTTAAGGCGAAAAAACTTTTATGTTTTGAAGTGACAAAATTTGTCCGCGGGGAAGAGGATGCAATAAAGGCTCGCCAGATGAGTGAAAACCTGTTTACAGAAGGCGGGGATGACGCACCAACTTTTGAGTTGGCAAGAGAGGAACTCGCAGACGGCAAACCAATCTGCGACCTGTTGTTTGAAACAAAACTTGCACCATCAAAGAGCGAGGCACGAAGACTTATCCAGGGTGGAGCAATAACACTCAAAGGTCAAAAGGTATCCGATTTTACCATAAAAATAACCGAAAATGACTTTGAAAACGGCTCAATTTTACTAAAGAAAGGCAAGAAAAACTTTATCAAAGTTGTTTTGAAATAAATCTTAATTATTCAACCAATTCAATCTCACACTTATCATTTAAAAGGTCGACAAAGTTGACACCCATAACTCTTGCAATTTTCAGAAGATGTGTTAAGCCAGCACTGCTATTTCCACTCAGTATAACCCGCATCATGTATAGCGAAACACCAGAGAGTTGCGAGAGTTTTTTGATGCCAAGCCCATTTTCTCTCATAAA
>CAJFOL010000082.1 GCA_904397185.1 uncultured Clostridia bacterium | reverse complement strand
CGGTGTGTCCGATAGAGTAAATTTAGGTACAAACCTTATTTCCGCTCTAACAGATTGCAATAGAAAGTGGCTCAGCCACCCAACCAAATGTTGGACGGCTGGAAGATTGGCTAGGTTTTGGGTATATACCTTGAAACTCTCTGGGTCTTGTGCTAAAAATTAAAGTTACAATGACAAGCAGATAGCAACAAAAATTGTTAAACAAAATTTCTTGAAAATTTGCTAATTTATCAAATATTTGCCAATTTATTATTAAAAAAGGAGAAAATTATGAAAAATACTTTAACTATGGATAAAATTGTAAACCTTTGTAAAAGTCGCGGATTCGTTTACCCTGGTAGCGAAATTTATGGCGGATTTGCCAATACTTGGGACTTTGGCCCTGTCGGAGTCGAACTTAAAAACAATGTCAAAAAGGCATGGTGGAAACGCTTTGTACAAGAGGACCCAACCACTTATGGTGTTGATGCATCTATTCTTATGAACCCTCGTGTTTGGGAGGCTAGTGGTCACGTGCAGAGTTTTGGCGACCCTAAAATGGACTGCAAAAAGTGTAAACAACGTTTTAGAGCAGACACCATCGTTGAAAATCACAGCAAAGGCACAGTATCAGCAGAGGCTATGACGAACGAACAACTTGAAGCCTACATTCAAGAGCATCATATCTGTTGCCCTCACTGTGGCGGTTTTGATTGGACACCTATTCGCAAGTTTAACCCTATGTTTATCACTTCCCGTGGAACACTTGAGGCTGATGCAGACAAAGTTTATCTTCGCCCTGAGACCTGCCAAGGCGAATATGTAAATTTCTTAAATGTACAACGTACAACAAGAGCCAAAGTGCCTTTCGCTATCGCTCAAATAGGAAAATCTTTCAGAAATGAAATTACACCTGGCAACTTCCTCTTTAGAACTATCGAATTTGAGCAAATGGAACTTCAAAAATTCTGCAAGGAAGAGGACTCTATGGGTATTTATGAAAACTACAAACAACGTGCCATGGAATTTGTTGAAGCACTTGGACTTAAGGCTGAAAATCTACGTTTCCATGACCATGACAAACTCGCACACTATGCAAAGGCGGCTTGTGATATTCAATACAATTTCCCAATAGGCTGGCAAGAACTCAATGGAATACACCATCGTGGCACTTGGGACCTATCTCGTCACCAAGAATACTCGGGCAAAAGTATGCTTTACACCGACCCGTTCACCAATGAAAAATATATTCCAAATGTGATTGAATATTCTATAGGTGCGGATAGACTGACACTTGCACTGCTCTGTCAAGCATATGATGAAGAGGAACTTGAAAATGGTGAGACCAGAGTTGTAATGCACTTTCATCCTTTTATCGCACCATATAAAGTTGCAATACTTCCACTTCAAAAGAACTTATCTGAAAAGGCTCGTGAAGTTTATTCACTTCTATGCAAAGAATTTATGTGCGACTACGATGAGGCAGGCTCAATCGGGAAACGTTACCGCCGTCAAGATGAAATAGGGACACCTTTCTGTGTAACCATTGACTTTGACACACTTGAAGATAACACCGTAACACTACGAGACCGCGACACAATGGAACAAATCAGATTAAAAACCGATGAACTTATCCCATATATCAGCGAAAAAGTTAAGTTTAATTAAAAAAAATTTAAATATAAAAAAATATTTCAATAATTACTTTAAAAATCATTTTATCAAAAAATTTAATAATAAATTGAATAAAAAATCCATAAAATAATTTTATATATCTTGACATTAACTAAAAAATAGGTAAAAATTCAAATTTTTACCTATTTTTTATTGTATTTTTATGATTTTCACTTTTAATTATTTTTTCTCAAAAATTTTTTACTTATTTTATAAATCTTTTTTATTTATTTTCTAAAATTTCTTTTTTGAGTTTGTCAAACTCTTCTTGAGTCAAAATGCCACTGTCTAATAATTCCTTGTATGTCTTTAACTGTGAGACCATATCTTTGGAATTTGTCTTAGTATTTTCATCTTTTTGTTCGGTGCTTTTATGTATTGGCTTGGCAGTCTCGCTCCCCCGTAATACTTGCTCGTCAACTTGTTTGATTTGTTTGTCAAGTTGTCTATTTGGTTCGTCATGTCTAGGAGCATCAATTTGAGGGTTATTCAAAACAGTTGCAGATTGAGTTTTAGGTTTGATGGTTGGCAACACATATTTTTTAATAAGCCAATATATTAATGAAATAATCATTGTAAGTATGAAAGGTATGTATGATAATGTATATACTGAAATATAATTCAAATCTACTTGAATATAGCCTAAATTATCTAGCCAAATGCCATTTTCATCATTTAAAAGAACAGTGTTTAGTACAGGTCCAAGTACTAGATAGATGGTACAAAATATTAAACTTGTAATAACCATGTAAAAACTTAATTCTCCAAATTTCCCAGAAAAAATATGTAATATTGCTATAGCCATCGTGCAAATTGCTACTACAAGTTGGATAATACAAAATACTCCGACTACTATAGAAATCCACTCTAAATTTTCAGGTCTACATATGCTATTAAAGTCAAATAAATCAAACCCATTTTCTTCATATTGATATGTAATACCATATAAGGTGGTACCACCCTTTTGCAGTGGAAAACAAAGGGCAAGCAGTGTCAATAGTCCGATTATAAAGGTAAAGATAAATTCCAGCCATCGTTTTAAAGGTATATTTTTTAATTTCATAATTTTCTCCTTTTTGTTTTTATAAAATTAATAAAAATATGTATAATTTTATATTTTTATCTATTATTTTCTAAAATTTCTTTTTTGAGTTTGTCAAATTCCTCTTGAGTTAGAATACCACTGTCTAACAACTCCTTGTATGTCTTTAACTGTGAGATTATGTCGTTGTCTTCGTTAGGGATGATTTCTTTTCCCTCTTCGTCATTTTTATCAATTTTTCCATTATTTTGATTGGATATAGTATCTGCATTTAAATCTTGCTTTTTTGTAATTTTAATAGAATCATTCTCAGAAACAGCACCACCACTTACAACATATTTATCAATACACAAATATGCCACCAAGAAAATTACTACTAAAATAAACGGAATATAAGATAATGTTGTTACTGAAACTACCTCACCACTAATCACACCATATCCATCTATGTATGTTCCATATTTATTGTATAATGCATTAAACACTGGTCCTTCAATTAAATATACAAGACAGAAGAATATGCAAATACCTATTATAACTTTTGAAACTAGGCTGTCTCTTTTGTTAATGAAATTTAATATTGATACAATTATCAATATTATAGACACGACAAGTTGTACAATTCCTATAACTCCTAGTACAGTACTGCCCCATTCAAAATCTTCACGCATAAATATGCTATTAAAATCAAACATATCAAAGGCATTTTCTTGAAAGGTTAGCAATCCACCTATCGTAACTTGTTGAAGTGGAAAGCAAAGAGCAAGCAAGGTCAATAGCCCAATCACAAATGTAAAGGCAAACTCTAGCCACTTCTTTAAAGGTATACTTTTTAAATTCATGATTTTTCTCCTTATGCTTTTTGATACTCGGTTGTTTTAATCAATAGTTTCCCTAAAGAAATCTAAAGTATAAAAAATAGAGTATCAAAAATAATTTTTGATACCCTATTTTACCCCCCCCGCCTTTTTTGTCAAGCAAATTGACGTACTTCGCATAAACTTTTCCACCAAAAAAGGCTACCGACCTGTACGACTCCGAAAATTAAGGGGATTTTTATTGAAAAAACGAGAAAAATTGGTCTGTTAGAACGAAGATATAGTTTATACCTAAAACATACTCAAGCGGACAATGATCCAAACTAAGTTTGGTCGCTGGTCCACCTAAGTTTGAACACCGACCATTTGGCTCACAGGCAAAACAATGGATTAAAAAACAGGGCTATTGTCCCTGTGTGCTTTTAAAATTTACTCGTCTATTAACTTCTTCTTAAGTTTTTCAAATTCCTCTTGTGTAATGGTTCCATTATCTAGAAGTTCTTTGTAAGATGTCAGTTGTTTCACTATATCGTTTACATCCTCTGCCTTCTTGAAATTTGTGTTTGATATAATTTCACTTGAAGTACTGTCTTCTGTAACCGATGCCATCTTTTTATTTTTCCCATATGTCAATGCTCCATAAAGCCAATATGCAAAAAGTATAAGCGAAGTAATTATAAACGGAATATATGAAAGTGTAAATATACTTGTCGTGCTTTCATCAATGCTCCCAAGATTGCCGTTTTCCATATCAAGCCAATGTTCGCTATCCTTATATAATTCGCTAAAGAGTATCCCGAGTATCATATATAAAAAGATTAAAGCATAGCAATAATAAACCAATGATTTGCTCGCACCAATACAACTTTTATCAAATAAACTTAAGATAGCAAGCACAATAAGTGCTATAGAAAGGGCTAAATGCACAAGCATAAAAATGCTCATGAAAACACCTAAAATATTATTGTCATCTGGCAAAAAAATACTGTTGAAATCAATTAACTCAAATCCGCACTCTTTATAAGTTAAAAGATTGGTTATATTCATCTGCATTAATGGAAATGTTAATGCGAGCAATCCCCATACACCAATCATTAATGATACCGCAAAATCCACCCATCTTTCTTTTGTTATTTTCTGCAAATCCATCTTTATCTCCTATTTTTTATCTTTTCGCACTTTTTAATCTCTTCGCCACATTAGCAAAAGGAATAAAAATCTCAAGAAATATGCAAGTGAGACCATTAATGAGGCTACATAAGTTAAGGCGGCAGCATTTAATACCTTATCAGTCGCCTGCACTTCTTCGTCACTGCCCGCACCTATTCGCACCAACATATCCTTTGCCCGAGACGAGGCATTGATTTCGACTGGTAGTGTCACAAGATTGGCAATAACTGCCACAGCATAGATGGCAACTGAAATATAAATCACTAGACTTCCCGCTATCCCCATTAGAAAGACTTGCAAAACAATACCAATAATGAGAAGTGGCATAAGCATACGAGAGACTAGGTTGCTCACCTTTACCACCACCTGTCTAACCTTGTACGGGGCATAACCTTCGGCATCTTGCATCGCATGACCAAACTCATGGGCTACTATTGCCTGTGAGGCTATCGAATTGTTGTTAAAATTGCTCTGTGAAATATTGATGCTCTTATCACGTGGGTCATAATGGTCGGTCAAACTGCCTTGGCACTCCCTGACAGTGAGTCCGAGATTATTGTCCTGTGAAAGTTTTTCGGCAAGTTCTCTCCCCGTCATATTCAAGGACGAAGGCACATCTTTATATTTGTTAAAGGCATTGTTGACTTTCACCTGTGCGACAAGTGCGATGATAACTGAAATAATTATTGCCACCCCTGAAAGTATATATCCTAAATAATATTCCATTTTTTCTCCTTATTTTTTTGATTTTTATTTTATTTTTTACAATTTTTTGATAATTTTTAATTTCTTAATATTTTTTGTTTAATTTTTGTCATTTTTTAATAGTTTATTTGATTTTTGCTATAATTTTTTGATATTTTATTTGATTTTTATATTTTTTTATTTTTTATTTATTTTTTAATTTTTATTTATAATTTTTTAATTTTTATTTATAATTTTTTAATTCCTTCCTATTTATAATAGTTTGTTTTTTTGATAAAGTGAAGCGAAGAGGTAAGCGAGTGTGCGGACGCGTCTTAGGTGCGGACGCGTGCGAGCGGAGAGAGTGTTTTAAAACAACTTTCCTTTCTTTGAAAATCCCGTCCAGCCTAAGATTATTTGCAAAAAGTCAGCCCAATAGGTAAGCCTTGCATCCTTTAAAAACCGTCTGGCTATGCGGAGTTCACTGTCAGTCAAGTAGTCTTTTAAAAGCGCTATTGCCTTGCTTGAAGCATCTTTTTCGATGGATATCGTGAAGAGTTTGTTGAAAAGTGCAAGCAAGAAGATTGCACCGCCACACCCAAGTAGCACAAGTCCATAAGTGAAATAAGTCTCTCCAAAGAATAGCAGTATTACCCCAGCAAGCAAACATAGTGGCAAAAGTACCCCAAGTGCTTTGCCAAGATATCTAAGGAATTTCAGCCTTTTAAGTTTATTGCCTTCCATATCCTGTTTTGCATGACCAAGTTCATGAGCAATAATGGTAAAGGAAGCGATAGAATTCTTGCTTATTGTGCGAGTTGATAAAAACAACTTTCCATTGCCATATGCATCGCCTGCAACCTGAGATATCTGCAATATTTGCAAGTTACCTTGAAAGACATTGTAATTCAACTGATTGATAAATTGTAGTGTTGTTAGCCCTGACTGAATTGGGATTTTGTCAAGTTCTTTATATTTTTGCATAAAACGGTCGTATGAAAAGTTTGCAACTGCCAGCAAAAAGCAAAGTAGTACTGCAAAGACGATTACACAAATAATTATTATCCACGTTGTTGTCATAACTATATTTTATATTTTTTTTAATATTTTATCAAGTAAAAGATGAGATTATCACAATTTTACATTATTTTTTTTGTTATTATAAGATATTAAAACAATTTTTAAGTTATTAAGATTACAGTTGTACCCTCTTGTATTGACGTTCCTGGTGGTGGCAACTGCTCGGTCACATACTCTCCCTCGCCGTCAAGTTCATAATAAAGATTCAACTTTTTAAGTTCAACGGCGGCTTCAGTCAAACTTAGCCCTACAAGGTTTGGCATAGTAACATATTTCACCACCACACTCTCATCCTGTTTTTCTTCCCCTAAATATTCAAATAAATTTGAAAATACAATCTTCCCATATGGTGCCGCCACGATACTTCCATAATATGCCCCTGCACTCGGCTCATCAACCATGATAAAGACAATATATTTTGGGCCATCTGCTGGATAGGTGCCAATAAAACTTGATATATATTTGCCTTGCGCTATTCCACCGCTTTCACTATATTTTTGTGCCGTACCTGTTTTACCACCTACGTTATACCCTTCAACAAAGGTGTACTTGCCTGTCTTATTTTCGGCTCGCTCCAAAAGATAATTGACTATCTGAGATGTCTCTTCGCTTATTACACCTTGTTCTCTAACTTTGGTCTCGACTTCCTCTATTTCACTGTCACTCATGATTTTACTTAACACCTTTGGCTGATTGTATGTCCCGCCATTGACTATGCAGGCTACCGCAGAAAGAAGTTGAATAGGTGAGACCGCCACAGCATGACCGAAACCCATACGAGCGAGGTCTACCGTCCTAACCTGACTTTTTGGCATGAGTATTCCACTTCCCTCGCCTGCTATATCTATCCCTGTCTTTTTGCCTAAGCCAAATTTTTCCATATACTGATAGAATTTGTCAACTCCAAGTCTCAGTGCAAGGTCCATAAAACAACAGTTGCAAGAATTTGCAAAGGCTTCTGCGAGTGTCTGCTGACCATGCCCTATTGTCTTCCAACACTTTATCCGCTCGCCGTCAATAACTCTATAACCAGGACAATAAAAAGTGTCATCGAGCGACACAAGTCCCTCTTCCAAGGCGGCTGCAACTGTTAAAATCTTAAATGTGGAGCCTGGCTCATAGATGTCTGTAACAATCTTTATTCGGCTTTGCTCAAAAAGTTGCTCAAGGTCATCACGTGGCACGTCATTTAGGTCAAAACTAGGTTTATTGGACAGGGCTAAAATTTCTGAGGTGTCGGCATCCATAATCAGTCCTGCGACCGATTTTGGCAACTGTTCTGTCATAATTTGTTCAAGTGCTTGTTCCAAAATAAGTTGCATTTTGCTATCTATTGTGAGGATTAAATCATCTCCAGCAGTGGCTGGCACGTAATATCTTAAACTTCCTCCTATCTCCTTGCCCTGCAAGTCGCTCTGTACATAACTATAACCATCCTCACCTTTTAATAGGTTATTATAATATGCCTCAACTCCCGTCTGTCCAACATTATCTACCGAAATAAAGCCCAAAACCTGTGACAAGAGGTTGCCATTTGGATAATATCTATCGCTTGTCTCTGCCAAATATACACCATCTAGTTTTGCATTATAAATTTGTTCAGCCGTTTCGCCATCGACCTGCATCTTAATTAGCACTTCGCTGACTGAACGTTTTGTGACCTTTTCGTAAACACTTGCATAGTCAAGGTCAAGTTCCTGCGACAAAACGTATGCCGTCTGCGATGGAGATGTGACCTCTCTTGCCCTAACATAGACATTGTAGGTCGTGTAACTTACAGCAAGAGTAGAGCCTGTTCTGTCGTATATACTTCCTCGCGGTGCCACTATTGACAAATCTCGTGTCCACTGGTCTGTTGCTCTAAGTTGGAGAGAACTGCCGTTTATTATTTGAATTACAAACAATCTTACGACTAAGGCACAAAAAATAAAGGATATTACCAAAAGAATGGCAAGTATCCTCTTTTTTAATGAAAATAAAGTAAAAAATTTTTGCAAGACTATCCTCCAAATAGCCCACCTATGAAATCGCAAAATCTATCAAACCAATTTGACTGCTCGCTTATTGTGTTTGGCGGTAGTTCGTCCTTGGGTATGGTCTCAAATAGATTTTCCATATTCTGCGAGTTTGTCGCATCAATATTGTGAAGATTATTAAGGTATGATAACAAATTCATATTATATTCGCTTGTTATGTCGCTTATTGAAGATGATAAACTGTCAAGTTCGGCAATATTTACCACTCCCCATACACCAAAAATAGCAAACAAAATAGAAAACATGATGATTTTAAACTTGCTAGTTTTAGGTTTTGCTTCACTCTTCTCTTCAACATTATCCTCTATTTTGAATATCTTTTCTCTCTGCTCATCCGATAATGTCTCAATAAAATCATAGTTGGGTGTTTCAATAATAGAAGATTTGCTTGCTGATAAATTCTCTGTCTGTTGAATTTGCTCATCATGGACCTGCTCGGTTTCAACATTTTTAAAAGCCGAGGCAGAAAATGGATTGATTGTATATTCTTCGGACTTTTTTATTGTCTCAAACTGCTTTTCTGGCTGTTCTTTTGCCGTCTCGCCTTTAAGTTCAATATATTTTTTCTCTATTTTTTCAAGTGTCCTCTTTTGTGGGTTCTCTTTTGCTTCCTCTTTCTTTATTTCAGCAAGTATGGTCTTCTCTTCCATATTATATTAACCCCCTTTTTGCATTATGAATAGATATTTTTTAAATTTTCTCAATAATCCTTAATTTTGCACTGCTACTTCTTGGATTTAAGGCAAGTTCTTCCTCACTTGCAGTGATTGGCTTTCTATTGACCAAAACAATTGACTTCTTATGCCCGCAAATGCAAACTGGAGTTTTTGGCGGACATAAACAATCGGTCGCCTCACGTTTAAAGGCATTTTTTACAATTCGGTCTTCAAGACTATGGAAGGTCAGCACTGCCCCTCGTCCTTTACTGTTAAGCATAGAAATAAGTTGAAACAGCAAACTATCAAGCCCTTCAAGTTCTCCATTCACTTCAATGCGGATTGCCTGAAAAGTTTTCTTTGACACTCCGCCCTTGCCGTAAATAACCTTTTTTGGAAAACTTTCCTCTATGATCTCTTTGAGTTCGCCAGTCGTTTCTATTGGAGATATCTTTCGTCTTGCAATGATATTTTCAACTATTTTTTTTGCATTGCTTTCTTCACCATATTTATATAAAATATCAAGCAATTTCTCTTTTGAGTAATAGTTTACCACTTGATAGGCATCAATTGACTGCGACCTATCCATTCTCATATCTAGCCTGCCATTATGAAGAAAACTAAATCCTCGTTCAGCGGTGTCTATTTGATAGGAACTGACCCCTAAATCTATCAAAAATCCGTCAATTTTTGTCACACCTCGTGCTTGTAAAATCTCGGGAGCATCCTTGTAATTGGCATGGATAAGTGTGAGGTTTTTGTTATCTTTAAAACGTTCGGTGCAGGTCTCAATGGCTTTTTCATCGCGGTCAAAACCATAAAGATGACCAGTCTTTAACCTTTTTAAAATCTCCCTTGAATGACCTCCGCCACCTATCGTGCAGTCCACGTAAATACCATTTTCTTTTATGTCAAGCCCATCAATCACTTCATTTAGCATGACTGGAATGTGTTTAAATTCTTCCATAATAGTCCTTTTTATAAATAAGATTCCACTTCTTCTATGAGGTCAAATAAATCTGTAAAATTAATGTATGGATAGTTGTCTACTGCAAGCATGGTTTGTAATTCTTCGGACAATTCTATAACGTCTTGATATTGGCTATTTATTGTATCCATTAAGTTGACAAACATATTGTTAAATAGTCCTGTCTCGCTCTTATCCGACAGCAAGGTTCTATAAGCATTTGCCTGAAGTCTAGTCAAGAATTGGCCGAGAACGGTCTTATCTAGTTCTTTTATAGTTGCACCTTCGCTATAGACTTTGTTGAGTTCTACAAATGAATTGAATATGTCGCATATCTCGTCTGCTTGGTCTTCACTGTCGCCTTCTATAAGGGTTACTAAAGAGATATCAATTTGATTTGGCTCATCTGTCAAATCATTTGCCACCTGTTCTAACTTGTCAAACATATTATCTCTTAAACTTGAAGTCGATTTTGCATAGAGTACAGGTTTTAAAATGCTTGTTAGTTCTTCGCCAGTAGCATCATCTAAAATTGCATTCAAATTGCCATTTAAGACAAGGGTAAGATAACTTGTTTCGCTTTCATCAGAAAGAGAGTTTACTGTTACAAGAAGATCGGTGATATATCCAAGGTCATTCTTCCAATCGGAATATGATTGCAAGTCTGCAAAAGATACAAGTTCGGTGTCTATAGTTTTGATAAGATCATCCACAATAAAGGTTTTGGTTGGCTCTACCTGAGATAAAGGCAAGATTATCTGTGAAAGTAGGTTGTGGTTCCCCTCTTGTGACAAAATGTCTGCAAGTGATGAAAGCATTGTCTCCATCTGGCTATCGTTTAGTATTTGATAAAGGTTATTTTGTTTTACAAGATTAAGTGCTGGTGAGACAAATGAGAATAAATCACTATATGAATCTATCTCAACCGCTTCGCCGTTTGCATCATAAACTGGCTCGGTTGGCAAAGTTAAATTGTTATCTTCCAAAAATTTTGCGATTATTGACCGTCCGTCACTTGTGTAAAGAAGTTTTATGCTGAGTGCCTCGTCTAGTATATTCCCTACTGAAGTGGTCACATTTCCAATATCTATGCTCTCATCGGTAACAAGTATTGTCGGGTCCTCAATTATCCCAAAAATATCTACTGTCTCTGTTAAGTTGAAATAATCGTTTGCAATATTTACAATAGAAGAGCCAAGGTCTTGCCAATCTTGTTCACCCCATGTGGAGGTGTCTACCCCTACATCATCAAACTGGTCGCCAAGTTGAGAAAGGGCAAGTTGTGTTATCGGAGCGATTCCATCGCGAACCATGTTGACCTCTAGTATATTTACAAGGGCATCCTCGGTGTACGAAAGATTTTCATCGGCAAAAAGCACATCAATTAGTTCCTCATCATTTTGAGTGCTGATAGCCTTATCTAAAAGTCCACTTTCGCCTGCCGATTTTACAGCACTAAATAATTCTTTGATATCATGTGTAAAGTAACTCTCAAGCATTTCGTGATTTTGTGAGTATTCTTGAAGTGAAACTTGAATAGGTGCCAAGATATCCTGTATTTGCGAAAGTTCTTCACTTGTAGAAATAAATGGATATTCTTGGTAATTTTGGATTAAATCACTGAGTAAATCAACGATTATACCTTTAAACAAGCCACCATCTGTGAAATTGTTGATAAATGTCTCTAATTTTTCATAGTCTACGTCTTCAAAATCTATATCCACATTCCCTTGGCTAGATACTTTGTAGGCAAAGTTTGCAATAGGATAAATATGTTCTATCTCCTGTCTAATATAGACGGTATTTTCTTCTATATCTACCTTAGAATAATAATCAAATGTCGCATTATCAAGCCCAAAAATGCCACAAATCTTGATAAGCATATTGTTTTCAAGTCCAGAAAATATCTCATTTACTTCCTCTGGAACATAGTCATCTATTATTGAACTTGGCTCATTTTCATCAGTGGTTGGAGTGATAACCTCGCCCTCATCTCCACCTACAGTATCACCTTGTCCGCTCTCATTCTCGGAATTTAATGTCGGGTCGTCAATAACAACCTCTTCTGTGCTATCGGCGGTTTGAACCAAATAACTTGTATTAGATACTTGAAGTGTATCATAAAGTCCAATAAGTCCAGCAAGTGGCATAAAGGCAAATATGGTCAGCAAAAAGACCTTTGCAACACCTACGAGGCCTCCAAAGAGCCTATGTTTTTTCTTGCCTACAGGAGTTTTAAAAGTAAAGCAAGCAATAATTCTATAAATAATATATATTACAAGTTGCAATGCACACATAACGATTATAAAAATAAGAACGTTGGCGATTGCACTCGGAAGGGCTTGAATAAATGTCTTGATATTTGGATTTCGCTCTATAATTACGGCAATGTTTTCATCTTGAGATAATGAGTCCACTATATATTGACTTAATGGCACATTTGTCCCATTGCTCTCCACCTGTATATTCAAAACGGCATTGCTTATTGAAGGAGTAACAAAAAAGGCAATTATTGCAGCAATCACCGAAAAAACGAGGTTTGCCGTTGACTTTTTCAGCCCCCGCCAAAAGCCTACAAAAAAGCCTATCACTAAGATTAAAATAAAAACTAATGTTACTATCAAACTTACTGTTGATGCACTCATAGAGATTTCTCCTTATTCTAATTTTACCACTTTTTGCAAAGTTTTTATACTTTATTGTACTTTATTTTGTACTTTTTATCAAGTTTTTTGTGATATTTTAATAAAAAAAGACAGACCTATATTTTTGCCATAAAAAAACCTTAGAGACAAAGTCTAAGGTTTAATTGCTATTCACATAAACTGCTTAAGGTTTCAAGTTCGGCTTGGACATCAAGTCTTGGGAAAAGTATATCAAGGCTCCTTAGTTCTCTTCCGCTCTCAAGTCCATCAAAGTTGTCAAGGTTTTTAAACTCTCCCTTTTCAATGCCTAGTGCATCAAGCACCTTTCGAGATGAATTTGGTGCAAACGGCTCAAAGAGTTCACCTCCTATTCTTATTGTCTCAAGTAGGCATCTAAGAATTGTCTTCAGCCTCTTCTCATCGCCTGTCTTTGCAACCGCCCATGGTTGCGCCTTTTGAATGTAAGTGTTTGCTTCGGTGAATATATTAAATATTGAAGTGGTCGCCTTGGTCAAATCATATTTTTCCATATGCTTAAAGACCTCTTTGGTCTCATTTAAGACATATTCCTTAAGTGCTTTGTCATCATCAGAAAGTTCATAACTCTCAGGGATAACACTATCAAAATATTTTTTAACCATGCTAAAGGTTCGCGAAACAAGATTTCCAAAGTTGTTTGATAGGTCACTATTGAAACGAGTCAAAAATGCTTCAGTTGAATAGTTACCATCATATCCAAACGGTATCTCGCGGTACAAAAAGTACCTTATTGCATCTGATGAGTAACGTGGTGCCAAAATTCGTGGGTCAATACACTCCTTTTGGTCGGTCTTCTTGCTTTTTGAAAGTTTATCACCGCCAAACATAAGCCAGCCGTGACCAAATACACACTTAGGAAGTTCAAGCCCAAGTGCCATGAGTATTGCAGGCCAAACAATAGCATGAAATCTTACAATCTCCTTACCGATTACGTGGACGTCTGCTGGCCAAAACTTTTTGAAATTGCTCTCGTCATCACTTCCCCAGCCAAGTGCTGTGATATAGTTTGGAAGGGCATCAATCCATACATAAATGGTGTGTTTTGGGTCAAATTCGACTGGAACACCCCACTTAACTGAAGTACGTGACACACATAGGTCGGTAAGTCCTGGCTTGATAAAGTTGTTTACCATTTCATTGATACGTGATTTTGGCTGTAAAAACTCAGGATGCTCCTCGTAAAGTTTCAAAATTTTGTCTGCAAACTCAGAAAGTTTGAAGAAATATGCCTCTTCCTCTTGAAATTTAACTTCTCGCCCGCAGTCAGGGCATTTGCCGTCTACAAGTTGGCTTTCCGTCCAAAAACTTTCACATGGTGTGCAGTACCAACCCTTATAACTGCCTTTGTAGATGTATCCTTTTTGATATAACTGGGTAAAAATCTTCTGCACTGCCTTTTCGTGATAGTCATCAGTGGTGCGGATAAACTTATCGTAACTTATATCCAAAAGTTTCCAAAGTGATTTGGTGTCTTCGACCATTTCGTCAAGATATTCTTTCTCACTCTTACCCGCCTTCTCTGCCGACATGCTTATCTTTTGACCATGCTCGTCAGTGCCAGTGAGGTACATAACATCTTTGCCCTGTTTACGATTAAATCTTGCGATAGCATCACACACAATTGTGGTGTATGCATTGCCAAGTGTCATCTTGTTGCTTGGATAATAAATTGGTGTTGTGATATAAAACTTTTCTTTCATAGTCTCTCCTAAAATTGTTAAAATTTAAAAAAAATTAACTTGCTGAAATTTAAAAAATAATCTCTGCAAATAAAATATTTTTAAAAACTTGCATAGATATAATATCACTTAAAAAGCAAATTGTCAAATGAATAAAAACAAAATATGCCTTAAACCAAAAAGGCTAAAAGATATCCAATCTTCTAGCCTTTTTGACTTAAAATCAATGAGTTCAAAATAATTTATGCATTGCGTCTGAAGTAGTATTTATCATAACTACCAGTCAGCCATGTTGCATTTTGAGTTGGATTTGACATATCCATATTTGTTCCACTTGTAGCAGTTGAAGAAGTCGTACGAT
Organism: uncultured Clostridia bacterium; assembly: GCA_904397185.1. Taxonomy (GTDB): domain Bacteria; phylum Bacillota; class Clostridia; order Christensenellales; family UBA1242; genus Caccovivens. Next base: position 4,806 of record CAJFOL010000082.1, on the reverse strand, counting down.
ACCAACCTGTGGTATTTGGGAATGTAATAGAAGTAAGTTTAGTGCAATCAGAGAATGCATACTTTCCTATACTTGTCAAACTTGTACAGTTACTTAAATCTAAGGCACCTGTAAGTCCAGTGCAATCACTGAAGGCCCTTTCTCCTATACTTGTCAAACTTGCACAGTTACTTAAGTCTACTTCTGTTAGTCCACTGCAACCATTGAATGCATAACCTCCTATACTTGTAATTGTTGACGAAAAGTTTACTTCTTTTATATTTGGAGCATATGAACTATTATAAGGATTGAACAAGTACGATGGTATTGTCGAAACTCCCTCACCAAAATTAACTATTATGCCATCTCCGTCTTGTCCAGCATAAGAAAAGACTCCATTACCATACCCTGCTAATTCTGAAACAGAAACTGCATTGTAATTTATCTCAGTTAATGCACGGCAACCATTGAATGCAGATTTTCCTATACTTGTCAAACTTGATGGTAAGGTGATACTTGTAAGTCCACTGCAACCATAGAATGCAGAATCTCCTATACTTGTCAAACTTGCACAGTTACTTAAGTCTACTTCTGTAAGTCCACTGCAACTAAAGAATGCATTTCCTTCAATACTTGTCAAACTTGATGGTAAGGTGATACTTGTAAGTCCACTGCAATAAGAGAATGCAAATTTTCCTATACTTGTCAAACTTGATGGTAAGGTTATGCTTTTTAAATTAGATAGATATGCAAAAGCATAAGAATTTATGGTCGTTAAAGTAGAAGGCATATTGATTTGAGTTATATTAGGTGCACCTGCGGTGCTATTTGTAGAAGCGAACAAGTACGATGGTATTGTTGAAACTCCATTTACAAAGTTTATTGTTATTCCATTTGTATTTTGCCCTGCATTATAAAAAACATAGTTGTTAGAAGAAAGATTACCGACAGAAGTTGCATTGTAATTTAATTCTGTAAGATTTTTGCAATTAGCAAAAGCACCTGTACCTAAACTTGTAATTGATGATGGTATAGTTATACTTGTCGAATTGCAATTTGCAAGAGCAAACTCTCCTATCGCGGTCACACTATAGTCATTTCCAGCGACAAAAGCATTGTCACTCGGACGAATTGAGTAAGAGGATGGGATTATCACTTCAGAGTCAGAGCCTGTGTAGGATGTAAGTGTGTTGCCATCAAAAGTAAAATCTAACAAGTCGTTGTGTTCAACTTCTGGCTCTTGATATTCATTTAATAAAATAGTGATATTGTTTAAATTTACATTTTGTGGGTTTGAAATGGTGATATCGAGTTGAACTGTTCCAGAAATAGGGGTATCTGAATTGATAGTAGTAGGGTCTACTGCATCACCACGAATAATTCCGCTTGCAGATACACTGGCATTAGACACTGTAGAGTTTTCAGAAGCGGAATAGAAGGTGCTTGTAGTATTGACTATATCAAAATACAAAGTAAAACTTGTATCTGAGGATATTGAGCCTAAATCAATTTTATACTCCCCATTAATAAAGCCTGGTTTAAAATTGTTCAGTGTTGTGCCTTGGCCTGTAAGGGTATTGTCGTTTTTTAACCTTACATCTTTGACATAAAGGGTCTTGTCTGCTATTTCAAAACTGACAGTCCCTTGCATTGTTATTTTTTGTGTTTCAGCCGCATAAATCCCGACTATAAGCATTGACACGGCAAAAGCAATCAAGACAGCAACTGTTAAAATCTTCATCTTTAGACTTTTCATATGTTCTCCTTTTAACTTTTGATACCCAAAAATTAGTTTCTACAAAATGGTGAAAATAATTCAACACATGGTATCTAAAATTTTTTTGATACCCTATTTTACCCCCCCCCGCCTTTTTTGTCAAGCATTTTGACCCACTTCGCTAAAACTTTTTCACCAAAAAAGGCTACTAACCTGTACGGCTCCGAAATATAAGGATAAATTTATTAAAAAGTCGGGCGACATTTGGTCGCTGGCTAAAGCCACTTTTTAAGGTTTTTATTTAAAAAAAGTTGAACGAAGAGATAATATGCGGAGTGTGAGCGGGTGAAACGTCCGCGAACGCGAAGCGGAATTAACGAGTCACCTTTTATTATGTTTGTTAGAGTGGAGTTGATGGCAAAAAAAACAGAACGAAGAGATGAGCGGAACTGCCGAAAGGTCGACAAGGTCTTTCGGCGGTGGAGCGAAAATAAAACGAAGAAAACATACTAAAATAAAAAAATATATACGGAAATCACAATACGACAAAATAAGTGTTTTTTATATAATATTCGACACCTAAAATAAGGCTATGTTTTTTGTAAAAAAACGTCATTATGATATAATTTATTTCGTGAAAAATAATATAGTCTTCTTTGTCTGCGTGTTGCTGTTTATCATGCTTGTATGGTTTGCAACAAGTGTGGCAGTATGTTACAATAATAGTGAAAATACCGAGAATGCAGTCTCAAGTAGTGACGAAGAAGACGGTATTGTTTATATTATTGATTTCCCTGATCTTATACCCGAAACGTTATTAAAAACAATTTTATAGCGACCTACAAAATAAAATGTTTTTTTAATGGTATTCATTTTTAGTCGTGATAAATTTATAATGTGCAAATAATTTACTAAAAAATACATTAAAAAACCAGAAAAACTTGCAAAAAACAAGCAAATATTGTATAATATTGTCACTATGAGAATAATCAATCTATCATCAGGCAGTGACGGAAATGTAACTTTCATCCAAACGGAAAAAGCAAATCTTCTTTTGGATGATGGTTTGTCATGTCAAGAGACAGCCAAAAGGCTTTCGGCAATTGGGATAAGTCCTGACAGCATTGATGGTATAATTGTCTCGCACGAGCATTCTGACCATATAAAAGGTATTGACGTGTTTTCGTCAAAATACCAAGTTCCAGTCTTTGCACACCAAGACGTATGGGTAGGGCTTGATGACAAACTTAAAAAAGTTTTGCTCAAACACCGAAAGATATTTGATGGACAATTTCAGTTTGAAGATGTGCTTGTCTGCCCAGTTGAAGTTCCGCATGACGTCAAATGCTTTGGTTTTTCTTTTTCGCAAGGCAACAAAAAAATCAGTGTTGTGACCGACCTTGGGCATATAAATGACAAGATTATAAACTCCATTTCTCACAGTCAAATCATTTATTTAGAGGCAAACTATGATAGAGATATGTTGTTTAAAGGCACAAAATACCCTCTTTCGTTAAAAAGGCGAATTGACGGACCAAATGGTCACCTATCCAATAGTGTCAGTGCTGAGGCTATTGAAAAGTTGGTCGCACATGGAGCGAGGCAAATCGTCCTATCGCACCTTAGCAAAGAGAACAACACCCCTGAACTTGCATTCAACTTCATTACTACCAAGATTGGCAATGATGGAATAAAGGAAGGAGTTGACGTACGAATTGACGTTGCCTCGACAAATATTGGCTCCTTTTTTAAGTTAAAATAGGCAAATTTAATATAATTTTAAGCATATCACTCATATATATTGCTTTATGCGGACTCAAAATAACAGCAAAAGTGTCAAAAAAATATTATTTTTTGATATTTTTGCTATTTTTTTTACAATAAGGTATTGAAAATAGCATTTTTTTATGATAAAATATATATACAAATTGGAGGGAGATAATTATGACATCTAAATTAATTCAAGGAATGATTGATAATTTACTTCACGATCAAGGAAAAGGCTTTGATAGAACTGTTATAAAAAATTTGCAAAAATCTGACACATTAAATTTAAGAGTTATTGCACCAAACTGCTTAACTTCTCTTTTCTTGCTTGATAGAGGACTCAGTCCTATTGATAGTTATGTCGCAATCATGGACAAACAAAATGGGTATAGCAATAGCACAGTAAAAGAGCAGGCTCTTGTGGATGCAAAAAAACTTGGTAAGAAATCACAATTACCTAGATTTATCTCTACAATTGAAAATAATGAAGATGGCTTTGGTAGTAAATATGGCAACGAACTTTTTGTGCAGGCTCTTAAGCACGTAGAAAATGTTATACCAAACGAGAATTTCACTGTTCAACTTCTGTCCGCTATAAGTGAAGCCAAAATGAATGCAAAAGACGATGCAGATGCTAAGCAACTTCTCAAAATAGAAGAACAATGCAAACCTATTGTCTATTACACTTTAAATAGAGCCATATGTCCTTTTAGAACTCAAAAACAAATACAAGACCAAGTTATGAAATATTTTGCAACCGCTGATAATGGTAAAAATTTGGAAAAAGCCTGCGATTACTTCAGATGCTTGGGTATCGCTAATGCTATACTATCAAAACTTAGCGACACTTCAGTCTTGAACATTGATTACAACAACACAAACAAGAAGAATTCTTCTTTAAGTTATGTTGACGTTGCCGGTATTCAAAGATTTTTAATCAATAGTTCTCATCCTGAGGCTGAGCAAACTGAAAAGATAACTGATATTATTAAAAAGTGTAAACTTATTGATAATGGCGAAATAACTGGTCAATCAAAATATATACAAAAAGCATTGCAAAGAATAAATGAAAAAGTGGTTGCAAACTACGACAGCCATGACGACAAGACAAACTTCTTGCAAACTGCACTCACCTTCCTTATCCTTATGGATGAAGAAGAAATTGAAGACCCTTACGACATGATCGGCAGTTCAATCGCAAACCCTGTTAGTGATATCCTCACTCTTATGCAAGACAATCAAGATGAACTTAAACAACTTATTATGAATAGTTATCGTGTCGCAAATAGTATAGTAAAAAGTGAAACAGGAAAATCTATTCATGACCGCTACTTCAAAGAAAT
>CAJFOL010000081.1 GCA_904397185.1 uncultured Clostridia bacterium | reverse complement strand
TCCCCGTCGCTTATCGCAGCTTATCACGTCCTTCATCGGCGCCTAGTGCCAAGGCATCCCCTATATGCTCTTTGTAGCTTAATCATATAAAATGATTTATTGGATAATCTTAGCATTTTCACAAATCTTAGTTTAATACTTTATAAGACTCTTGTTATTCATTTACTCGACGTAAATTGAATTTTGCAAAAGATATTCGTATTACGTATAAACATAATTGAATATTTGTTTTTGCTCGTTTTACATTCTGTAAAACTTTCTATTATGTAGTTGTCAAGGTTCTATTGCTGGCAGGTACAACCTGTACCTTTCGTGTCAGCATGAGTATAATATCACAAGTGCAATTGTAATGTCAACACTTTTTTCAAAAAAATTTTAAAAATTTTTAATTTTTTTTAAGATTTTTTTTATTTTCGCCGACACATTCTCGGGTGTTTGCAATTTAAAACCAAAAACAGCCGATTTTTACCCAATTTTATTGATTTTTTAAAACAAAAATTTTTTGAAATTTGTCAAAATTTTTACTTTTTTGAAGAAAAATTTGTCTATTCAAATATAAAAAATAACTCTTTTTAAAACTTATTGGTCAAAAAATTGCATAAAAAAACAGGCATTCTTAGTGCCTGTCTTATCTTTTTTCTTACTCTGCCTCGCTCTCCTCATCAGTATATCTATATATTTCGTCAAATGAAACGTCATCTAAAAATAGTTCCTTCTCTTGCTCGGCGAGCAATTTGCCATCTATGTCCATTCCAGTCAACCCGACCTCTCTGTTTTGTCCACCATTTAAAAATTCAAGATAACTTTCAAACTCTGTCACAAATATAAGTGCCCTTCCTTTCAACATTGTGTTTAAAGTGTCTACATAACCTGTCTCATTTACATATTTGTTAAAAGTTTTTTCATCACATTTTATTGCCTTCAAAAATTTTTGCCCAAGCACTCTTTGCAAAAGTTTGTATGCATCAACTTTTCTAAAATAAAACTTCTTTCCGCCACCATATTTTAGTATAAGCAAGTTTTTATTTGCAGGCTTACCTTCCATATAAGTTTCTTTTTCACTATTTTCTACGACTTCATCAATTCCATAATTATAATATGAATATCCTTCTTTTAACATAACTTCCTCCTGTTTTCTTTAGTTTTATTATAGTTTACAAAACCCTAAAAGTCCATATCAAATTTTTAAATTCTTTCTAAGTTTGCATAGTTTTCACAGGCTAAAATATGTTTAAAGTTGCCTTCATTGTCTTTTGGTATTAAATCGACAACTTTATACCCTTTTTGGAAAATCATAACAATATCACTTCCCCCAAATTGGAAGAAGCCCATAGGGTCGCCCTTGTTTACACTTTTGCCAACCTTTAAACCTTTTTCCCAATTGCATGAACATATTTGCGACATCCCGACAGGCAGAACTGCCACAAGCCCAAACTCTGTATCTAGGATGACACAATCACGAGTTTCAATCATCTGAAAGCCCATCTCATTGTAATACACATAACGTTTACCCTCTTCATCCCACTCAGTAATACCGCCACCCGCATTGGCACCGTCTATCTTCCTAAGTTCCAAAATCTTTCCACTGACAGGAAAATGGTACCTATGGTAATCGTAAATATCCAAAAAAGTATGTGTTAAAGTTCCTCCAGCAAATGCTTTGCAATATTTGCTATCCTTTCCAATTAAATCTTCTACTGAGTTTAGATTTGCAGATTTTAATTTTAATGTGTTTATCGTCCTATTGTCATCGCCTATTTTGAAACATCCCTTTGGAAGTGAGTCGGCAGGCGAGATAATGTCGGCATTCCCAATAGGTCTAAATTTTGGGTCAGCCAATTTTCTACTAAAAAAGTCATTAAAAGTCTTCCATATATTTTTGTCACCATACCATCCCTCTTGCAAGCCAAATTTCTTGTCGCTTTTTAAGAGATTGTAGTATTCTTCATTCCAACTCTTTCGTGTTGACAGAAATTTACCCCAAGCCTTCGAATAATCTTTGACAAAACTTGCAATAGGTTCATGATAATGCAGTGTTGGATAATAATAACCTCTTCCTTTCAATTCTTCTAATGGCTGGTCAAAAATATACCAAAAATATCCTGTTGTTTGGTCGAGCCTTAAATAAAGTGAATTGTATGACACTCCTTTTAGTACCTCCCAAGGCATACACTTAACTGACCAGTCCAAGAAATCATAGAGTTCATCAAGAGATTGGGCTGGATTGTATGCTTTGTCAGGGTTAATCTTCCTGCCAATCTCCAAATTCTTCTCGAGTAACCTTTTTAGTTCGCTATCACTCTCTACCATTTTAATAAACTTCTCGGTTATCTTTTCGTGCTTCATAATTTTCTCCAAATTTATAATATCACAATTTGCTAAATTTTACAACACTTATTTTATATTGATTATATATATTGATTATATATAATATTATATATTATAATATATATTAATTACCTAATCCTAATTTAAGGTCGGCATTGACTTTTAAATATAATTATGTTATACTTATTAGGTAAAGGAGAAAAATAAAATGACTAATTGGTTTAAAGAACTAGGAGTAACCGAAAACGACTTAAGAGAATTCTTTTTAAATAATAAAATTTTAAAGAACCAATCGTTGCAATTAAAAGATGTCGTAATAGTAGAGTTTGCAAATGACTCAAATATTGCAATAATTAAAGGATTATGTACCGACAAAAAAGAAGGTATTTATGATGTTAAGAAAATTTTATGCTCACCATTCTTTATACATGACCAAATACTTGACATGGTAAATGTAGATACAACTGGATTCAAAAAATATTTGGATGATAGAGAACTGGCAAACTGGATGTCGAAGATTAAAACCCAAGACTTCTCTTCCTCGCCAAGAGCATACTATGAACTCTTCCTTTCAAGATGCACTGACGAACAAAAGAGACAATATAGAAAAGAATTAAAAGAGGCATATGCGAAATGTGTCAAAGATGAAATTGCTTTGCTTGAAGAAAAAGCAAATAAAATCAAAATCATCTTCGACAAAGAGATTATTGCCAGAAAAAGAATGTTGCAAATGGGTTCTACAAGAAGTATCTTTGGTAGCACATCCACTGAAAATAACGGAGATGATATTGAAAACGAATAAAGTTTGATTTATCAAATTACACCTAAAATGATTTAGACTAATGATATAATTTACTATAATCTCAACACTTAAAAATAAAAGGATGAGGATATGGATTGGAATAAATTGTTTGATAACCGAATAGAAAATGAAAGAGATTTTAAACTGTTTATGACAGATTACTTAAATGGGGCTAAAATTATTGACAAACTTATAAGGATGCCCTTGTCAAACGGCAAGACTAGGCTTACAATTACAAAAGATGACAGGCTGAAGTTCCAAGAAAATGCAAAAGCATTGATTGAAGGTTTTGAGAAAATCTGCAAAGACAAAGGAATAAATGCCTATGACCCTCATAGACCTGTAATAGTCAACAACGAAAATGGGCTATATTTCTTCCCGCCATTTGCTTACGGCACCACAAAATCACAGGACAAGCATAGATTTGTAAGAATTTATCTTGGTCTACACTCGAACAAATTAATAGAGTTTTTGAAAACATTTGATGACCTTGCCAAGGGTAAGGATATCTTTTATAACTACAAATTTTTTAACGTCAAAGATAATTCATGTGATAGAGCAGTGATTTATCCTAACAATGAAGACTTTTTTAAAGCACTTGAAATCATTGACCAAATACATAGAACAAAACCTCAACTTTTTGAGGGTGCTGTCGACAAACCATTCACCACCCACCTATATCAGGGAATCGGTGCATCAAGCGACCTTGGGTATACACTAAGCAATACAATGAGTGAGTTTATAGATATCTTTGTTTCAGAAATATTGAGACAATATCCACCAAACGAAATTCAAAATCGAAATGCATTCTTTCTTGACTGTCTAAAAAAATATTATCAAGAAAACAAGGAAATCTTGCAAAAGCAGGGTTTTGACGATGATTATAGTGTGTATCAATCTCAATTAAATGAAAGATTTGATTATTTTGTTAAAAATAGATATAAACTTGGGTTTATGCCTTTTATCATTAAAGATAACAAGGGTCGTGTCTTCCAGCCTGATATAAGTATATCCTCAGTCCAAGCATGGATATATCCTTTTCCTAAAGCGACACAACAAGAAATAGTAGACAAATTATGCGACTATTCACTATTCCAAAAAATGTTACCAGAGATTATACAAGACCTGCCTAGAGTCGACCCAGACGTTCCATCAAAGCAAAATATAAGTTTTTTAAGTCACGAGATAGGAATTTTAAAACAGTTAAAAGAAAAATATGATGAAAATATCGAAGAAAAAGATATTTAAAAAGGGTCTTTAAAATTAAACCAAATTATGATATATTAATTGCAGGAGAGAATTATAGATAAAAAAGAATATAAAGCAAAATTAAAAGCAATAAAAAAATTAAAATTTCTGCCATGCAATATCTATGTTAAGGCAGTAAATAATGACGAATTTACCCTAGTTTTAAAAACAAGCAATGGCAAACTTTATTCTTTAAAAACCTTTGAAGAGATAGAAGATAATGGCGATATACGAGGTTTGGAATTTACCACTGCCCTAAAGAAAATGAATTCAATAGATATAGATGAAGTTCCAGCAATTACTACTATGAATTACTTAAAAGGAAGAATAGTCGACCGTATAACTGGTAAGAATATCTTAACTGGACGTGATGTACTTGCCCTGCAAAAAGCGAGTGACAAGCAAGTCATTCATGATCGTAAAGAAGCCGAGAAATCTCGACCTGTAAGCAATAATTTAAAACAATCACAAGAAGAATTAGATAAAATATTAGAATAATTAATCTTTTAGCCTTTTTGTATGTTTAATAAATACAATCTATGATATCTACATTTATAAACAACTATATTTCGTGTGCAAAGACCACCAATCTAAAGTTTATAGACATAAACCTCCTATGTTTTTAGTTAAAACGGCAAAACTTTAACTATATTAAAACATAGGAGTTTTTTATGCCCATGACCTTAAATTTTCAATCACCCAACCTACAATTTCATTGCACGAAAAAACGCACCAAAAGGCATTTGGTACGTTAAAAAATGGTGGCGGGAAGAGAGGGATTCGAACCCTCGCGCCGGTTTCCCGACCTACAGCCTTAGCAGGGCCGCCTCTTCGACCTCTTGAGTATCTCCCCATGTCTACTGATTTTTAAATTGTTTTGGGTTAACTTACAAGAAATATAATAGCATATCACTGTTTTATTGTCAATCATTTTCGCAAAAATTCCTTTCAAAATCATATTTCTTCAATTCCCCTATTGACGAATAGGCAATTTTGTAATATAATTATTAAAAATGGAGGGAATATGTTTTTTGAACAACAACTTGAAGATGTCGCTTATCAATACCTTCTGGTTAAAGAACCTGAAGAATTTATACATGAAGTTCTCTTTTCAGACAGTTTACCAGAAAGTCTTGAGGCACAGGACATGTTTAAAACTACTGAGGTGTATAACACTCTGTCTTTTAACCCTAGTGATAATTCACAGATGAGAAAACGAAAGTTAGCATTTATTGAGGCATTTACTGATATTTTAAAATATGCAGGACTTGCAATTCAATCTACTATTATCAGCGATATTGATAAACTGTTCACAAAGGATGTACATAGTGCTTACGAACAAATTGCAGAATATTTCGAGGCTGGAGATTATGTAAATAAAATCTTTGCAATACTTTCAAAAAGTGACAACCTCATTGACAAGGCTTCATTTATTATCTCGCAAGGGAATTTAAGTTATCAAGACCTTGCAAGTCTTAAAAATATAAAAAACTTCTTCAAAGATGTTGCTGAATTTAATGAAAGCAAACTTGAATGTATCAAATACGACCTTTTGAATAATACTGGTTTTAACTACAAAAACATAGCGGAGATAATTGAGCCTCTCTATGAAGTAGCCGAGCAAGGTCTTGCTGAGGACACTGTTGACTCTGACCCACAACTTAGTAGCATTATAAAGAAGAAATCAAGAGCCTCTTCTCAAGTGCAAAGTGACTCTGATATTAAGCCTAAGCCATTATCTCTTGAGGAGGCACTTGATAAAAACTTTAACGATTTGATAGGACTTAAAGATGTAAAGAATGCAATACTAGGCAAAACAAAACTTATCTTAAAGGCTCCTCAAAAGGCAATTGCTTGCAACTTTAGAATAGTAGGCAATCCTGGGGTTGGTAAAACTACAGTCGCCGAGGCAATGGCTAGGACTTTCTTCGATGCAGGTATCATAAAAAATCCAGAATTTGTATCTATCAATGGTGCTGAACTTAAAGCAAAATACGTTGGGCAAACCACAGGACTTGTTAAAAAATTCTTCCAGCAGGCTCGTCATGGAACACTTTTCTTGGACGAAGTGTATAGTTTGCTCACCGAAGAAGGCAGTGGGGACTCGTTTACCAACGAAGCAATAACTCAACTTATGACTGAGATTGAGGGGCTTTACAACGAACAGTTGCAAGACCCAACTAATAAGACTTTGGTTATAATAGCAGGTTATAAGGACAAAGTAAAACAACTTATGGATAAAAACATAGGCTTTAGACGAAGATTCCCAAACATTCTCGAACTTCGCGACTATAATCTTGAAGAACTTGAAGCCATCTTCAATATGTTTATGAAAAAAGATGGATTTACTCTTGAAGACAAAGCACAGGATGAACTTGCTTCAATCTTAGAACGTGAAAGCAAAAAAGAAAACTTTTCAAATGCAGGTTATGTCAGAAATCTTTTGCAATCCGCCGAAGAATGCCAAGCACGAAGAGCAGATATGAAAGACTTTGTGATTACAACAGAAGACCTCCGTATGGCAGACAAATCTTTAAGTGAAGAACAAACAAATGAAAATTTTGTTGGGAAAATAGGATTTTAATAGTCCTATTTTTTATTTATTTTATTATAAATAATCATCGATTATTTTTATACCTATTTTTAAAATATTGATTTTTATTTTTGTATTATTAAATAATTGACAAAAAATATATATTTTGTTAAAATAAATGCGCAAAAAGGATAAATTATGGAAAAAGAAGAAAAAGATATTATTTTAAAAAATACTACGTCACTAAATGAAAGTGATATCACCTCCTTTCAGTTATTTGCCCAAAAAAAACATACAATTATAGTTGCCACAATAATAACCTTAGTACTTGTTGGACTTGGTGTTGGGCTTTGCTTTGTAAATGCCTATGTTGGCGGTGCAATCATCATTGCGGGGATTGTTGGAGGAATCATATTCTTCCCCTACCTATCTAAAGAGCAAATAAAAAGACAGAATGCAGTGTTATTTAATGGCGGAAAATACGTCAATGTCTTCGAATTTTATGATGACCATTTAAAGGTGACAAATGTTGACGAAGACAGGGACGAAGATTACTTCCAGACATTTGAATATAGTACTCTTTATCAGTTTGTAGAATATCAAGAATTTTTATTTATATACACAAGCAAAAATCAATGTTTCCTTGTTTTAAAGACCGGAATGAACAAAGGCACCATTGCCGAACTTATTGAATTTTTAAAAAATAAAAATTTAAAATATGTTGACAAAAAATCACTTGGTGAAATGAAAAAGAATAAAAAATAAAAATTTCGTATTATAATAAAAAAATGAAAACTAATTTTTTTATAGTTTTCATTTTTTATTTTCCACTTTTAATTTATTTTTATTTCAGTTTATTTTATATTATTTTTATTTAATATCTTAAAATATTTTCACAACTAAGCAGGTCATATCATCCACCGCGTAGCCATTATTGTTTGCAAGCGCCCTTTCCAATATCTTATCAGCGACTTCTTGAGGATTTACAGATTTTATTGTCAGAAGAAAGTCTCTAAACTGGCTATCACTACCAAAAGCATCATTGATCCCGTCTGAACAAAGGACTATCATATCCTTTTCATTTAACACCACCTTTTTTGTGACTGTGTTTACATCTTGGAGTATACCTATTGGAAGGCTAGAGCATTCTATAATTTTGCATTCATCTTGTCCCCTAATATATGAAGAAGCACTGCCCATCTTAACAAAGTCTGCAATCCCATTCTTTAAGTCAATTACAACAATATCTATAGTAGAGAAAATATCATCCTTTTCAAGGTTGAGAAGTTTATTGACTGATGACAAGATTATTTCATTGTCAAAGCCTGCTTTATAAAAATTTTCAACCAAGCCCACCGCCGTTTGAGATTTCTCGCCTGCCTCTTGTCCGCTACCCATACCATCGCAGATTGCAAACATAAATTTATCACCATCCAGTCTTTCTATTGAGTGACTGTCACCTGATATGTTTGAACCACTTTTTGGTTGAGAGGCAATACCGAACACACAATCAAACATCGGTGCGGATTTTAAGTTGACATTGACCAGTCCTACCTTTTCAGTTGGATGGACGTCATATATTGCCATTTTGCCCCCGCAAACTTTTGAGACAACTTGTGGAAGTTTTAGTTTTCCTGTATCTTCCTCTCTCACAACAAGTGAGGCTAAGGTCGAGCGAGCATCCTTTTCGTAAATGACTGCATCGGTGCAAATAATATTGTTTGATGAAAGTTCGTCTATGATTTTAGTTTCCCTAGAGGTGTCAAAACTCACCAAACTATCAACTTCGTCTGCCAAATTTTTCATAATCGAAGAAATGCCACTCAGTTGGTCTGAAATAAGACGTTTGCTTGTGTCTACGTTGCCAACAAGTGTGGAGTATGATTTATATTGGTTTGTCAAAGTGTTTATCTCGCTTATCAGATGGGTTACCCGCCCACATCGTGATGATAGATAACTAGGAAAATCCAAAATGGTTACCTTGCCTCTCTCAAAGGAAATTGTGATAAGTTCTTTAAAAATCTTCTTGGTATCCTCACAAAAGGTTCGATGGCAATGTTTTTGCTCAGGACATCCCTTGCAAATGGTGTCTTTTACCTCTTCGTAGAGCATATCCTTGACCTCTTCTTCGCTCATCTGGCTTTTAATCAATTTTTTGAAGACTTCATTCATATCACAGAACACTTCGGATAAACATGACAGTCGTCTGCCGAGCAGTTCTCTATTCCTGTTGACGACATTCTTCACCGCAAGACGTTCATTGCTCGCTGTAAGAAGAGATGATAGTTGTTTTAAAAAGTTTTTAGGCAATACTAGGAATGCAACCGATGAAATGATGGTAGGTAAAATTTCGGCAACTGAGAATCCGTAATACAAATTAAAGTAAAATGTTATAAGCATCTCACCTGCTAGTAGTGCTAAGGGCAGGAAAACTTTGTTTTGTCCGCGGAATATCAAAACTGCAAGCGACCAAATGAGAAAGGGTGCTACAAAAATTGGGTTATTGCTTGGCAGCATACTACCTAGCCCCATCACTCCTGAAAAAATCAAGGTCAACGTTGAAGTTGACACATGAGCAAGCACAAGCAGTCCAAAACTGACAAAAAGTTTTAATAGTGAAAAGCCATATATATCAAAACTTACAAGTCCTGCCGAAATTGCCATAAGAATTACTGCTCCACAGGTCATCTCAACTGCGGTAAGTTTATACGAAAAACCACGAATTATGAGTGGCTCAAATATAACAAGACAGCCATACAGAAAAGCAAGTCCTCCCAAAACGGTTCCTATTATTGCCACCATACTTATGCCATTTAAAATTCCAAATGTTATATACGAGACCTGTGAAAACAGTGAAAAAATGAAAAGTTCATATTTTTTCATCGGTTTTTTCAACACAAGATGTATGTAATAAGGCACTAAAAGGAAGAGTACTGTCACAAGTGCATTGATTATGTCTGGAAAGGCATGGTAATTGATTAAATGCCCAATTATATATGCAGGTGCAAGCAAATAGACTTTTTGATTTGCCCATGCAAGAGCGAACAGCATTGGAAAGGCAAATGGAAAAATCTCTCCATAAATATTTGCCCTAGATAGAATAAAAAATAAAATAGTAAAACACAAAAATCTAATAATCAAATTTAACTTATTTTTCATATAAAAACTCCATTTTTATTATAAAATGAGCCTGCATTTATATTAAAAAAATATTTTGTCTTTTTGTGTCTAAAATAAATGTATTTTGTTAAAAATAAAGATTTTGTTTAAATATTGATTTTTTTGCCTAATTATGTTAAACTATTTATAGGAGAAGTTATGAAAGATTATTGTTTAGACCTACATAAACTTTTTAATAGCATGAAACGATTATCTATAAAAGATATTGACGAGATAAAGATAAACAATGGAATATATATCTTTTTTGAAAATGGCGAAAAATATCATGGTTATGACAGGATCGTCCGTGTAGGCACGGATACAGGACAAAACAACCTCAAAAGTAGACTTATTCAGCACTACTTAACGAAAAATAAAGACCGCTCAATTTTTAGAAAGAATATTGGTCGTGCTATGCTCAACAGAGACGGCAATCCACTCTTAGATTACTGGAATAAAGATTTAACAAAAAGAGCAAGCAAAGAAAAGTTCCGTAACGAGCAATATGAAGAGGAATGTAAACAACTTGAAAGCACTATTTCAGACTTTCTCGATAAAAACATGACTTTTGTGGTCTTCCCTCTTGAAACAAAGGAAGAACGTCTACGTTTAGAGGAAGCAATTATCTCTTCACTATTCCACTGTGAAGATTTCAAGGCATCAGATAAGTGGCTTGGCAATTTTATGCCTGAACTACGAAACAATAACGTCAAAAAATCAGGAATGTGGCTGTCGCAAGGTCTAAAAGCCACGCCCCTGACAGATGAAGAATTTGAAAAATTAAAAGAAATATGTGAGGCAGAAAATGAAGATAGCATTGATAGCATGCACAAAGAGTAAGATGCCCTACTCATGTCCTGCAAAAGAACTATATAGCAAAAGTGACCTTTTTAGAAAGGAATATATTTTTGCTAAAACTCTTGCTGACAATATCTATATCCTATCCGCTAAACATGGTTTAGTCAGCGAAGATACAATTCTTGCACCCTACGACCAAACACTGTGCGGAGCCAAAACACAGATAAAGAAAGATTGGTCTAAGAAAGTGCTAAAACAAATGGAAGATACTTTTGATATGCAAAACGATGAATTTATTTTTCTAGCAGGTCAAGATTATATAAAATATTTAATTGCATTTATTAAAGAAAAATATAATGCAAAAATTGAAACACCCCTCGAAAATATCGGTGCTATAGGCAAAATTAAACAATATTTAAAACAATTTGAAGACGAAGAAGAAAAGGAATAAAAAATAAAATTTAATTTTTTAAAATAATTTCTAATATTTTTTGTGTTTTTCAGTATATTTTTTTAATTTTTTATGATATTTTAATGTATTTTGCAATATTTTTATATAATTTTATGTTTTTTATTTTAAAAACATTTAAATTTCATTTTAATTTTTAAATTATAATATGATAGATAAAATAATCTCACGATATTTTCATGAGATTATTTTTAATTTAAAATAAATTAATTTTTTGTATAAACATTATATGTTCTACCCTTTATAACCTCGGTAGAAGATAAAGTATAATTGTCTCTTAAGAAAGTGTTTGAACTATTATCAATCGTAGAGAGAACTTTATAAGTAGCTACATATTGAGAACTACTCAACGATTGTGACCAAAACTCATCTGTACCATCTATTTTGTTGTAAACTAGTTGGCTATCTATAATTATCGTGTCAACAGCAGGTGACTCGTTATAATTTATAAGTGTCTCACCATCAATGTTTGCCCCAGACCTAAAATAAATGGTAGCCATATTTGACATCTGCCCAAAAGGAGGTAATACTTGATCATAGATAAAGTGAAAATTTTGGGTGGCTAATGCCATTTTTATAAGGATTTTATTGAAAAATGGGGGGGAAAAAAATGGTCTGTTGAAACGGGCAGATTATCCACTACTTAAAAGAGCGGAGATAAAATATATGCCTAAAATATGCTCGTGCGGATCGCTGAGCATTTGGTCTCTTGTTAGAGCGGAGATAAAGCATATGCCCACAACACACCTAAGCAGGCAATGATCCAAACTAAGTTTGGGTGGGTGACATTTGGTTGGTGAGCGGGTCGACAGGTCCGCGAACGCGGAGCGGAATGCTTGAACAACCATTTTAAGTAGTTGAATATAAAAAGAGCGGAGATATAACATATCCCCACTCACCTTTCTTTTCCATCTTCAGTTCTTTCTAAAAAATCATTTTTTTTTAGTCCGCTTTCACTTAATATATATGTTTCATCACATATCTCTTTGATGAATTTTCTATCATGAGAGACCGTGATTATTGCTCCATTGTATTTTTTTAAGACACCTCTTACAACAGGATTTGAGAGTGGACTTAAGTTTCTAGTTGGCTCATCAAGTACTAGCACATTATTTTTCTCAATAATAAGTTTCATGAGTGCCAATTTAGCTTTCTGCCCCTCACTCAAGTCTTGGACTTTATGTAGCATTTCCTCTCGAGTAAATTTTAAACTCCCAAGCACTGTTGCCGCATTGAAATCCCTGCTTGATAGTTGCATTTCATCAAGTGCTATCTTGCTGTAATCTAAGACATCGCTATAATTCTGCGAAAAATAACCTACTCTTAAACCTGGAGTCCTCTTTAGCAAAGGCACAAGTTTTCTAATTAAAGTAGTTTTGCCACATCCGTTTCTACCAATAATGGCAATTTTTTGAGGACCTCGTATCAATAACTCTATGTTACTTGCAAGTTCTCTATCGCCTGCCATTAATTTAGGAATTTTTACTTCTAAAACAATCTTTTGGCTCGGCAGAGTAATCGTTGAGTCAACTATCATCTTTATTGCTTCTTCAACATCTGGAATTTCTGTCAACTCTTCAGTTTCTAAGCGACGTTCTTGGGCTTTAACATTTGCCATTTTCTTTGCTATTATCCTTCCAGATGATGGGTCTTTTTTGGCTGCCACCAGAGCATTTTCAACCTTTTGCTTGATTTGCCTTAAGATTTCCTCTTTCTTATCTCTTTCTCTTCTCTCGTTGATTGCAATCTGTGTTTGATGGTCGATTTGTCTATTCCTAGCCTCGACATATTCATCATAAGTACATTTTTTTAATGTAAATTTAGGCTGAGTCTTTTTAATAAGTTGTTCAATATGTAAAATTCTGTTCGCGGTGTTTTCAAGAAGTGTCTCATCATGAGATATATATAGGACAGGTTTTGTTGTGCCTAAAATAAATTTTTCTAAAAGTTCTAGAGTTTCTATATCCAAATCATTTGTTGGCTCGTCTAAGAAAATAACATCATAGTTTCCAGAATAAATTTTTGCAAGTTGCAATTTTACTTTTTCGCCACCCGAGAGATGTTTTATTAAAGTATTATCATTTATATGCGATAAATCAAACCCCATATTTTTTAAAATACTTTCAAATTTAAAAATATCATTATACCTATCATAGTCACAATCACCATCAGGGGTATCTTTAAGATAATAGTCAACAATTGTTTGATTATCCCACTCTGGGCTGAGTTTTTGTTCTAAATAACCAATTTTACAATTTTGGTTGTTTATTTTTCCACTTACAAGGCAGTAGTCCGCAATAAGTTTCGGATTAATGAGTGCCTTTAGCAATGTAGATTTACCATTGCCTTCTTCTCCGATTATTGCCATTTTATCGCCATCGTTTAGAGCAAATGATAAATTTTCGATTAATTTACGTCCCTTTCTCGTTTCTATTGTTAAATTTTCTACAGTAAACATTTAAACTCCTATAAAAGATATTTCATTTTCCAATCTTTCTCTTATAATTTTTTTGCAAAGATCATCTTTATAAATATTTTCCTCGATACCATTTAATATACTTCTTCTTATTGCAGGACATATACCTTGACAGTATTTGCAATATTTACATTTAAAGCATTCTTTATTGTTTACATTTTCTAAAGATAAGTTTTCAATAAAATCTAATGTTACATCAGTGTGATCTAATGGATCTAAATTGTTTTTCATTAAGTCTCTTAATGTATTAATTTTAAACTTATCATCAAAAACGTTGTTCCAACACCTATATAAATTCCCTTTATAATCTAAAACTAAGTCGTTTGACAGACTCTCTGCTATGCAAAATGTCGTAAGTGCTTTACAAGATAATCTTGGTTTTGATAGCCCTATTTTCATCAATTTACTTAATAAAACCTTTCTAACCTTTTCATACTCATAAAGATCATATGACATATCACTTCCAAAAACTCTTGCTATATCAAACCCTAAATATTGTTTATGCTTTAAATCTATTAATTCCCCTATATTGTCAATAAAAGCACCTATACTTTCAAAATTACTTTTATCAATATTTAGCCTTATTACTACATAGAATCTATTACTAATTAGTTGATTTACATTTTCTATTATTTTGTCAAAAGTATTTATTTTTGCTAAATTTGTCCTTCTTTGATTATGAAATTCTTTTTCACCATCTATAGTTATTTGTATGAATTTACAACAATCTTTTGGTAATCTATCTGAAAAATCTTTGGTAAATAAGAAACCATTGGTTATAAAAACATATTGAAAAGATGTATTATATTCCTTACACAATAAGTAAATTCGTTTTATATAATCTGCAACAAAGTCTTTTTCTAATGTTGGCTCTCCCCCATAGAAAACAATTTCAACTTTTTTAATGCCTTTTTCTAAAAATTTACTTATATAACTATATAGTTCATTACCTGTTTCAATTAAACTTTTACAATTATGTTCGTGGTTTCTCGATAAATTGTTGCATTCAAAACAATAAGGACAATTAAAATTGCATTTGTCAGTAAGAGCAAAATCAACTTTTAAAAAATCTTTATTGTTGTTGTATTTTGAAATACTATATGTAAGGTGATTGATTTTTTCCTGTTTTTCATCAAAGCCTTCAGAAACCAAGAATTGATTATCGATTAATGTTTGTCTTTCAAGATCATTAAGTATATCTTCTTGATATCCATTTTTAAATAACTCCATCTTACCTATTGTACTATCATCTACTTCAATAAGACACCCATTATTTAAATTAAATATATAATTTTTATTATTTATCTTAAATATTTCCATGTATTTTGAAAAATTATACATGAGTACCTCCTAAAAATAAAGGATAGATTTAAATCTATCCTTGTCTTACGAGCATCCGCCATAATGAGAACATGGTCCACAAAGATACTGTTTAGTAGATGCATCTTCTTCTACATTTGTAGGTTTTAAAATTATTTTCATATTACCCTCCCATTTTTAATATATCAAAACTTTACGTATATGTCAATGTTTTTTTTAATTTTTCATTCTTTTGCTTCATTTTTTATTAGAATGACATTAAAAAACAATCTCATTTATAAGATGCATACATTAAAGTATTTTAATTTTAGTTTGCGTCTTTTTCGTGAGATTGTCTATTATTTTACTCAAATTCTACTGATACTCTTGCCTCAATGTCTATACAACCTACAAGTGACTGTGATATGTTCTCGGCATATGTTCTATATAGGCTTGTGCAAGAATAAACATATTCCTCCTTTACACTCTTGATTGTTACTTCTCCTCCACTTATCTTCTCTGCTTTTGCCTTTGCATTATCAATTGCCATCATAAGCACTTCTTGATACACTTCGTCCATGTTTGATAGTTCGTAATTTATATTTCTAATACTTGTCACACCATTTTCAGTAGCCGTATCAACAAAACTTTTTATATTGTCAAGGTTGTCTACATTGAAAGTAAATGTTGTCAGAGTATAATATCCGACCAAACTCTTTCCCATGCTGTAGTCATAACTTGGATATGAAGTGTAACTGTCAAGTACTATATCTTCCTCTGCTATACCCTTATCTTTTAAAGCCTTTAAAACTTTTTCAAAAATCTCAAAATTGGTATCTTTTGATTTGACCATATCACTATCAAGGGTCTCTATAACTGCCGTAATCTTGGCATAATCTGGGCTAACACTTTTTGATGCATTGCCAATGATACACAACTCCATTCGCTCATCTGTAGCCACACTTCTATTTATAATATTATCATTTACTAAATCTGTTGGTTTTAAACTGTTATCTACCAAGAGATTATTGCTATTAGCATTGTTTATTTTATTTTTATTTAAAATTTCGGCATTTTTAGTGATTTTTTCGCTATTTTTATCTATTTTTTTATTATTTTCAATATTTTTATCACTATTTTCTTCAATATTTTCTACCGCATTGATATTTTTAACTTCCGATTTTTCTTTGTCGTTTTCGGTAAAAACTCGTTTTTCTACTTTATCTTTTTTTCGTTTTTTGTTTAATTCTATAGCACTGGTGCTGTTTGTAATATTTTTTGTATGTTTTTCTCCCTTATCCTCTTGTTTTTCTTGCGATTTGTCTGTTTCTTTTGTTATAATTTCTTGTTTTGCATCCTGAGATGTCATTTCAGATGAAATAGTTTCTGCCTTTGCTGAAAACCTGGGGGCAATCATACCTCCTGCGAATATACTCCCTCCTATTAGTAAAATAAAAGCAAGTAAAAATGTTACAATTTTTTTCATAATTCCTCCTTAACACTTTTATAATGGAGAAAAAATAAAAAAATATTTATAAATGACAAAATTAGTGAAAAATATTAAAAAAAATACAAAAAATCACACAAAAATCGCGGTTTTTGATAAATTTTCTTGTATATTTAAATTAAATATCGTATTTTTCTGTTTTGTCTTCTCCACGAAAATCGTATTATCATGGTCACAAGAACAGTTATTTCAATAAAATCTAAGATGGCATTTGTATATGTTTGGCTTAAAATATTATAAACTACTATTATACAATTTGGGAATACCATCATATAGCGAGTAAGTTCGATATATTTTAAAAACATTGCAATATTGAATATTTCGTAGGCAATAACCGCCATGATATCAAGTTCTGACTGATAACAAATATTACCTGTCACTAGGTATAACATAGCAAATGTCACGTATAACCAAATTGGTGGACTCTTATCTTTCTTTTCATATATGTACAGTGCCGCCACCCTTATAATTGATACTATTGTATTAAGCCCGCCAACAAGTACGCCAAGACTTAGAAAAGATGCCGAATAAAAGATATTTGCAAGTATTTGATAGGCAAGGAAAGTCTTCTTGCTATTGAAAGAATAGGATATACACACAAGTATAAGTGCAATGAAGCCAAGTACTTGTGCAACGATAAAGTTTACACTCATAAACTCTCCCTATCACATTATACTACAAAACCTAAATTAAGTTGACAAAATAAAAAGGCTAGTGTGAACTAGCCTTTTTTGGTTTTGTTATGCTATGGGGAAATTTAACCTACGAATTAATCCTTCTCACTATGTTTAATGCTTGCAAGATATTTCATATAGACCTTTTTGCAACTATAATCATCGCCCAAGTTTAATCCAAAAGACTTGGCAAGATTGGAAAGAAATATGTATTTTTCTTCTGCACTAAGATTGTTAATATTTTGATAATCTTCAATCTCCATAAAAAGTCCTAACCCTTCAACTTTTTGTAAAACCACATATTTCTCGCCGTCATAAAATTCAATGTTCTCGTATTTGTAATCGCACCAACACTCAAGCCCGCCTGCCGACAAAACTTGCACGGCTTTTTCGGTGTCATCAACTTTAACAGAATACTTCTTTTCGTCAATAACCTTGCCATCCACAATCGTCTTACTTTTATACATTATTTTCTTATCTTCGCCATTTTTGCTTTTTACCAAACGAACAATAATAGAATTATTGAGTAAATCTTGATATGACGATTGTTCTATTGAATGTTTATCAAGTTTTGTGAAATAATTGTCACAAGTAGTATATCTATCGCTTATTATATAGCCTAAATCGGACAATCTTTTAACTGCATTTTCAATACTATCCTTGACTTCTACACATATTTCTGTCATAATATCCCCTCTCAAAAAATCATTAATCTACATAAATATAATAACATAATAAGAACAAAAAAACAAAATAAATTACAAAAACCTTAATTTATATCAATTTTTATAAAAATTTGATATGTAAATTGACAAAAAAGTAAATATAGATTATAATATTTCCTGCATAGAATATTGGCACTTAGATAGCATACAGTCAAAATATCGCAATCATATATTCTATGATCTATAAAAATTTCTGCGGGAGTGGCGGAATGGCAGACGCGCAAGTTTCAGGTGCTTGTGGTAGCAATACCATGTGGGTTCGACTCCCATCTCCCGCACCAAACAAGAATAATCCGAACTTTTAAGTTTGGGTTATTTTTGTTTGTACTTTTATTTTTCCACTTTTCATTTTTCATTTTTCTTTTAAGTTCGGATTATTTTTGAAATAAGAAATAAAAAAGAAGAAAGAAAAGTTTATGATAGTGAAAAACTTTTAAAAAAGAAAGGATTTAAAAACATAAACATTTATAAAAATTTGAACGACTTTAAGTTTTTACAAGACACATCAAGAAAAACACCCCTATGCGAACAAATTAATGATGAGAGATATTATTAGATTATAAATAATATTATCGGAAGCCGAACTTGCTCGCAAGGGTGAGGCTGATGGTCATACATACTATGTGATGGGTGTGTGAAGCACACAAATTCGC
>CAJFOL010000080.1 GCA_904397185.1 uncultured Clostridia bacterium | reverse complement strand
CAACGTAGGTGGACTTATCGGCTATGCAACAGGCAATACACAGATTACCTCATGTGCATTTGATGGAACTATCACTGCAAATTCAAATGGTGGCTCAATTGTAGGACTCGGAGCGACCAGTGTAATCGTATCCAACTGCACAGTTTTCTCATCAAACACCACCGCAAATACCAACGGCATGGCAAGAGGATGCAGTGTACGAAGTTTGGTATACATTACAAATGACACAAAGGGATACATAGGCACCGATTTTTCAAACTACGTTTTCGTAGAGGGTATGCCAGCCCCAGTTCCAATAGGCTTGTCATGGCTTGCACAAGGCGGAGAGCCGTGCGACCTAGCAGACATTGAAGAGTGGGCAGAAAATTAAATGATATCTCACACAATCAGGTGAGTATTTACAAAAATACATTGCTTGTAACCTCTTAGTTTTGCTTTACTTTTGCTAGTGTCACAAACTATGCTCTTGCAAAAATTGTTAGCACAATTTGTTGAGGTGTCGCTCGTTTGTTCCTTGTCTCCAAAAAGTATCTATAGAGAGTGGCTAAGCCGCTTTCCCGAGCCTTGTTTGTTTTTATCCAGTCTGATAATTGCTTTACACTCTGACACACAAAAAAAAGATTGACTTCAAAAATCAATCTTTTTTTGTTTTAAATTCTGTTGTCAAGTTTATTCTTCGTCATTATTGTTGTTATTTTCATTTCTCTTTCTTAGTGCTTCCAAGAACTTTTCAAATTCTAGGTCATCCTGTTCGTCTTGAGTAAGTTCTCTTTTATCTGTAGCAGGTTTTTCGTCAGCATCCTCTTCAACTTGGGCAGTGGTCTCGTCTGTCTCTTCGTTTTGAGCAGTAGTGTCTTCACTTGCCTCTTCGTTTTGATTGGCAGTTTCTTCTTTAGCCTCTTCAGGTTGAACTTCCGTGGTTTCCTCTGTTTTTTCTTCTACTTCTTCTGCTTGCTCTTCTTGGGTGTCAGACTCTGTAGTGTCTTCAACTTCTTCTGTTTCTGCAGGGATTTCTTCGGCAGGGATCTCGGTTTCTTCTGTCTCTTCAGCGACTTCGCTTTCTTCTACGTTTTCTTGTGTCTCTTCAGCAGGCTCCTCAGTGTTTTCTTGTGCCTCTTTGGCAAGGTTATCTTCGCCGTTTTCTTCTACTTCTTCATCCTGAGCCTCAGTTTTCTCGTCAGTTTGCTCTTCTTGTTCGCTTTCTTGACCAGCAATTACATTGGCATTTTGGTCACTTGACTCTATTTGCTTAACTTCTTGTGTATCATTTTCATCATCTTTTGCAATTTCTTGAGAAGTTGTTAAGAGAAGTGGTTGTTTTGCTTCACTAGTTGTCTCTTCGGTTGGCTCTTCCTCTTGGCTAACTTGTTCTTCGTCATCGTCTACAAATTCGTCTTGGTGCTTGTTGTAAAGTGCTTTTGCAACGATTAAAAGCATTCCAGCGATTATTATAGAGAGAAGAATTGCTATAATAAGGGTGAGGAGTTCATCATCTCTAAAACCGTCAAGGAATGAGAAGATTAAAAACAGCCAAGCAATGAAAGCGATTGTAGGAGCGACCAGTGTCATTGAGATTGAAGCACCAAAAGAGTGTATTTTTTTTGCATATTTAATTGCTAAAATTGTTGTTGCAACTGAAATTATAGAGAACACTATACCTATAATTAATGCTGCTATTTGAGATTGTGTCATATATTCAAACATATTTCCTCCGTTTAACTACCCTTAGTATATACCATTTGAAGTGTTTTGTCAATATTGTTTTTATTTTTTATTAAAAAATTGTTTTGATTTTTGGGTTATTTTGGTTATACTATAATTAAATTATGGAAACAAATACAAAAAATGCCAAAAAAGGCGGAAAAAATAAAAAGAATATTCTTTATGTCATTTTGTGGGTTATTGTTGGTGCCATTATTTTGGGTGGTGTGGTAACTGCATTTATTTTGAATTATAACACCTCCGCTCCTACAAAAATAACAATCTTAGATGACGGGCATGATATTTACGTCCATGCCGACATGAATGACAACTATCATACATATAGGTTTAAGTTTGTAAACGGCGAGGATGAGATTATAATTGACAGCGACAGCAATACTCTATTTGTCGGTGACCTTTTAAGTCAAGGTATAGTTTTAGGGCAGACCTACCAAATATCAGTATGCTACCTAAGTGAAAATGAAGGGAACAACAGTGAGTACAGTCAGCCTATAGAGTGGACGGTGAACACCTATCTCTCTGCACCTTTGCTTGTCTATGATGATGAAGATTTGATTACATGGGAAGAGGTTGCAAATGCCGATTATTATATGGTATATATCAATGAACTCGCTCCGATAAGAACTGAAGAGTGTTCTATCGACCTGCAATCTCTTAGCGGTGGAGAACGTTCATTTGTTGTCAAGGCTTATTCTGATATAGATTATTATAAGGATAGCCCATTATCCAATGAGTTGAGTGTAACCGTTGTCCATAGACTGCTACCTTTTGAAAGTGTAAATTTTGACGAAGAGACCAAGGTTTTGACCTTGCTCGGCAGTGAAGAACTTGCGAAAATTGACGTTTATCTTGGCGAAGAGGTCTATGAATGTATTGAATTTAGTAAAAGCGAAGTTGACGGAAAGTATACCTATGAGATTGACTTGTCTCTTATCTATTTAGGTGGTATGACAGTCGGTGCCTGCCCATCAAACGAAGATGAGTATAACGTCTATGAGGGTGAGGTGGTCTATGCCGAAGGCTTTGAGCCTGCAAGTGAAGAGGTCGGTTAGAATTTTGTACCTGCAAGGGAGCGAAACATTTTGGCTGGTGCCAAAATGTTTTTTTTGTTTGCTCTGCAAACAAACGAATGCTTTTCCAAGCATTCGCTCCCTTGCAGGTCTCTTCGTACGGGGTAACTTAAAATATAAACTTTAAATTATGATTTATCTCATAAAAAATATTTACATAAAAACAACTATAATAAGACATACTAAGCCTAACGAGGTAAAGTAATGTCTTATTTTAATGTCGAGAAGGAGATAAACAAACTCAAAAAATCACTCAACGAGAGTGTTGATTTTTCCTATCGCTATTTTAAAAAGGATGGGCAGATAATAGGCTTTGTTTATCTAAAAAGTATCATAGATTCTCAACTTTTTTCATCGGCAATTTACTATCCTATTCAAACCTACAAGGGCAAAATAACATTTGATAACTTAAAAAATGACCTTATTAAATGTGTTGACATAAAAGATGCAAAAAAAGAGGATATGATTAAGGAAATACTGGATGGCAGAGTTATACTTTTGTCAAACTTTTCAAATGAAATTTTATCGATTGACCTTTTGAAGTTTCCGACACGTTCGCCAAGCGAACCTCCAACGTCACCTGTCATTCAAGGTCCCCGAGAAGGCTTTGTCGAAGATTTGCAGACCAATGTAACTTTGATAAGACGGCGAGTCAAATCACAAGACTTAGTTATGGACGTGGTTAGGGTAGGCTCGCTCACTCAAACGAAGGTGTGCATTACATATTTAAAAGGCATAGCGAGCAAGAAGATTGTCAAACAGATTCGCGAAAAACTGTCAAAGATAAAGATAGACGGTGTGCTTGACTCATACAACATACTTTTTTATCTAGAAAATAGACCAGGCTCGCTATTCAAACAGATAGGCAACACCGAAAAGCCAGATATAGTGGTGAGCAAACTTCTTGAAGGCAAGGTAGCACTTATCGTCGACAACTCTCCAATTGTTCTTACCATTCCGTTTATATTTATAGAGGACTTGCAAAACAGCAATGATTACTATACTAATCATCATTATTCATCTTTTGTGAGGATTATCAGACTTTTGGGACTTCTCATTGCACTGATTGCCCCAGGCTTTTACCTTGCACTTCAACTTTATCATTACAACATTTTGCCACTCAATTTCTTGATAACCATCGCAGACACCACACAAGGTCTTCCGTTTACACCATTCCTCGAGATTTTGTTTATCTTTCTGCTCTTTCAAGTGCTTTACGAGGTCAGTTTAAGACTTCCTAGTTACCTCGGGCTTGCAACTTCGGTGGTAGGGGCATTGATTTTGGGTGACACGGGAGTAAAGGCTGGGCTAATCTCACCGCCAGGGGTGATAATCGTGGCACTTTCAAAGATTGCACTTTATACAATACCAGAACAAGCACCGCAGATAACCGTTCTGCAATTGGTATTCATAGTCTTGGGTGGGTCGCTTGGGCTTATTGGAATTGTATCAGGCATGGTCTACGTTGCAAATTATCTTAACAACTTCGACTCATTTGCCACACCATATCTTGCACCGTATAGTCCTCGAATAAGCCAGGACTTGAAGGATGCGATACTCATTGACCCTCGCTATAACATGAAACATCGACCTCAGTCATTTAGCCCTGAGAAGAAGGAGCGGATATGAAACAAATCAGTATAAATCAATGCGGTGTGCTAATAGTTATGTGTATCTTTGCAAACAAGATACTACTTTTGCCGTCACTAATGTACGAGAAGACCTCTGCAGACTCAATTTTCGTTTTGATAACCCTCTTTTTGCTTGATTTTATAATGCTACCTATCCTTATAAAACTAAAAAGTCTATATCCTGAGCAAAAATTTTATGATATCTTAAAGGATAAACTCGGCTCGCTTGTGACTAAAATCATCTACATAACACTTTTAATTTTTTTCTTTTTCAAGTGCCTGCTTGTTTTTTCAATAACTTATGTGTATTTTAAACAACAAATTTATCAAGATGAATTTATTTTTATGGCTCTCATATCATTTTTCCCTGTAATAAATCATGCGGTATTTTGTGGACTAAGGTCATTTTCACGGACTATGGAACTCTTTTTTGGTATAGTTATTGCTGGCTTTATTTTCTGTCTTGTAATTTCACTTTTCACTCCGATATCATCGCCACTATTTTTTATGTCGAGTGCGAAAGAGTTTTTTACCTCAATGCACAATCATATATTTGCATTTGGAGATTTTATATTTCTCTTTCTTGCTATGGATAGGTTAGATTTTAAGAAAGGAAAGGTCAAAAGCCTGTATTTCTACACACTTTTTGCAATGTTTTTAGTGGTGCTATTGTTCTTTTTGTTCTATGCAAAATATCAAATGACCGCATTTATGCATAACAATGCCCTCGCTGACCTTTTGGTGTTTTCTGTGCAGTTTAATGCTATAGGCAGACTTGATATCATTGCCATGCTCACAATAATGATTATAACCCTCTTCCAAATGGAAATTTTCTCGTATGCCTTTTGTGATTGTTTTATGAGTATTTTCCCTCTGAATAAAATTTACAGTGTAGCCGTTTTTGACGTGCTGTTTTTGATACTTTACTATGTCTTTATAGGCAAATATGAGATAATGGTCAAATCATCACTGCTGTGGCTACCATATCTTTCAATATTTATAAACTATATTTTACCAATAATTACACTTATTATCATTATAATAGATATAAGACAGCACGGAAATCGACCTGTCAAAATTAAGTCACATTTAAAAGAAAAGAATATAAAGGAGAAGGTGTGAAAAGAAGAATTGTAGTTGCTTTCAAATCGCCGATGATAATAGTATTTATAGTGATACTATTGTTTTTCACACCATTTGCTATTTATTCACCAGGCGAGAGCAGAAATAGAGGGGTGGTTACGGCCATAGGCATAGATAGAATTGACCAGCAATACGAGGTGTCTCTTTTGACTTTTATCCCAACAGCAAATCAGTCCTATCAGGAGAAGACGTCAGTTATTTCAGGCAAAGGAAATTCTGTCGCCGAAGCGGTTTACAATGCCCAAATTGCCATGGGGCGGACAATCGGACTCGCCCATGCCAAAACGACAATAGTCAATGAGGAACTGCTAAGCGAGGACGTGTCGACTACTGTAGATTATCTCAGCCGAGTTGCTTCACTTCCCGAGAACACAGTTTTTGTATGCACAAACAATTCTGCCAAAGAGGTCTTAGAGCAGTCGAAAAATTTAGTCAGTGATTTAGGTTTAAAACTTGAGCAGATTATAGCCTATAATGCCAATAACCTATACGTCACTGACACTTCACTTGAAGCATTTTATAAAGGCTACTATAGTTATGTCAAATCATCTTTAATAGGATATTTGACTATGGAAGAAAGTGGTGAAGAGGGCGGTGGTGATGGAGTAAGTTCCCCAAGTGGCAATAGTGGGGGACAAGGACAATCTTCTCAAGGCGGTTCAAATTCTGAAAACGAAAGCGGAGGGAAATCAAGCAAAAGAATAGAAAATCAAGGGAAAGCGGTGCTACTTAAAGAAGGCAAAAAGGTGGCGGTGCTTGACGTAGATGGGCTTAGTGGTATAAACCTATTAAACCCAAAATCGGTCAATCAAATAATAGATATTGATGGTGTCGAGCGAAATGACGAGACCCTTTCAATGCAGTATAAGGTAAAGAATAAGAAAACTCTTGTTACAACCAAGTTTGAAAATGGCTACCCTATATTTATGGCACAACTTGTGCTGGGTGTCGAACTTGTCGAGGTCGGCGGAGAGCATGAGGCACTTCGAATAAACACCGAGTTTAGTGAAATTACAGATGATATATCAGGAAAAATTGAACAAAAAGTTAAACGGCAGTTTGCAGACTCGCTTGGCATACTAAGAGAACATGACTGTGATGTCATAGGAGTGGGGCGGGAGTTCTTTTCAAATGACCGCAAGCAGTTTAAGAAGTTTATTGATAAGATTGGTGGCAAGGAAAATGCGGATAAATTCATAGATTACGTGACTTTTAAGTTAAGTGTCGTTGTCCAGCCTGACTAATTTTGTCGAAAAAACAACTTTTTTAAAAATTTCTTTCAAAATGCCCTTTTATTTGTTGTGAAAAATCTTTTTTTATGTTACAATACACACTGTAGAAAAACGTCATGATGCTTTAGAAACACTTTTAAAGCAACTTGAAAGCAAGGTCAGTAACGTTTCTTTGTACGATAGGATAAAGTATATTTTTTATAAAAACTTTGTACAATAATTTGTTGAACGACTTGCCTTTTTTCAACATAAAACAAATCATAAAACAAATTCAAGGAGACATTATGAACGAAAACAAATCAAAATTTAGATGGACCTATCTTGTAGTTCTACTTCTTGTAGTACTTGTGTTTGTGCTTATCTTTACAAACAACGGCTACAGCGGGGAGAGAATTACAGGTGGATACAACGAGGTCGTTGAACTTATCAACGGAAGAGAAGTTGAAAACGAAGAGGGTGAACTAGTCACAGAAAAGGTGGTTGAGGTTTACTATAATGACACAACCATGTATTTCTTGCTTAGAGACTCGGCTTTTACTGAGAGATTTCCTGAATATGCTGACTATTATATCAATTATAGATATAATGACGGGCTGTTGAAACAAATACTTGACTATATTTCAACCTATAATGCGGGTACAACAAGCGAGGAGGGCGAAGTTACTCCAAGACCGGATGAGGATAAAGTTAATCCAGTTGCCGCTGTTGACGGAGTAAACACTTGGGATATAATCTATCCTATACTTTACATTTGCTTTGGACTATTCCTTGTTTGGATGATATTTAGACTTTTGAATAATTCCAACAAAGGTGCTTTCAGTTTTGGCAAATCAAGGGCAAAGGCATATACTACAAGTAAAGTTAAATTTGATGACATTGCAGGTGCAGACGAGGAGAAAGAGGAACTTAAAGAAATCGTTGAATTTTTAAAATCACCAAAGAAGTTTACCGACCTTGGTGCTAGAATACCAAAAGGTGTACTCTTAGTAGGTCAACCTGGTACTGGTAAGACCTTACTTGCAAGGGCAATCGCAGGTGAAGCAAATGTGCCGTTTATTTCAATAAGCGGTTCTGACTTCGTTGAAATGTTTGTCGGTGTTGGTGCATCAAGAGTGAGAGACCTTTTTGACCAAGCAAAGAAAAATAAGCCATGTATTGTATTTATTGATGAAATTGATGCAGTGGGCAGACAAAGAGGTGCAGGACTTGGCGGTGGAAATGATGAACGTGAGCAAACTCTAAACCAACTTCTTGTTGAGATGGATGGTTTTGAGTCCAACGAAGGTATAATCGTCCTTGCCGCTACAAACCGTGCAGACGTTCTTGACCCAGCACTTATGCGTCCAGGACGTTTTGACAGACAAATCTATGTAAACATCCCAGACGTAAAGGGTAGAGAAGGAATTTTACGTATTCATGCTAAGAATAAACCACTTGATGATAATATTGACTTTAAAACCCTTGCTAGAATAACAGTCGGCTTTACTGGTGCCGATATTGAAAATATGCTCAACGAGGCAGCAATACTTGCTGCTAGAAATGGTAGACCAAAGATAATCATGTCCGATATTACTGAGGGCATAAATAAAGTAACTATGGGACCTCAAAAGAAGAGCAGACTTGTTACAGAAAGAGATAGAAAAATCACCGCATATCATGAATCAGGTCATGCAATACTTGCTAAAAAACTAGAAAATACTGACGAGGTTCAAGAAGTTTCAATCATTCCACGTGGCATGGCAGGTGGATACACAATGCAAAGACCAGAAAACGACAACTCATACAGGACATACAACTATCTTATGGACGAAATATGTGTTTGCATGGGTGGACGAATTGCCGAAGAGATTATCTTTAAAGATATCTCAACAGGTGCCTCCAATGATATCTCTCAAGCCACAAAGATAGCACACAATATGGTCTATAATTGGGGTATGAGCAAGAATTTAGGTTTCTTAAGCCTTGAAAGTAGCGACCAAGTATTTATAGGAAGAGATTATCAAACACGAAACGACTTCTCAGAAAAACTCGCTGCAGAGGCTGACGATGAAGTTAGGCAAATACTTGACTATAACTATAAACGTGCTAAAAAATTACTCTCAGACAATGTTGACCTTTTGAATGAAATGGCAAATCTCCTTCTTCTAAGAGAGACAATCAACAAAGAAGAGGTTGATATGCTTGCAGAAGGCAAGAGTGCCGAAGAAATCGCAAAGATTATGGAAGACCGTGATAGAGAACAACGCGAAAAGGAAGAAAAATTCAGAAAGGAAAAGGCAGAGGCAGAACGTAAAGCACTGCTCGAGCAGAAGATAGCCGAAGGCGAAAAACTCTATCAAAATGGAGTTATCACTAAGGAAGAACTTGACAAAATTAAACAGTCATACTTTGATGAGTTTAGCACTAATGACCAAGCGGAAGGACAAAATGTCAATGTTGTCATCAGCCAAGGTCAATCATTAGTCAGCGATGAGACTGCAAATGATGAGGGTATAAACAATAATCAAAATGACAATAAAGAAGTTGTGCAAGGCAGTAGCGACAATCAAGCAAGCGAAGAGACCTTGAAAGAGGAAGAAAAGAAAGAAGAACAGAAAAACAAAAACAAAAAAGACAACAAAGGAGGCTAAATGGAAGAGACAAAATCGTCACAAAACCAAAATATTGATAATGTATTAGACTCTGTAAGTGATGAATATTTAAGAAAGAAAAAGAGGAACAATAAGATTATTTTCTCATGTATCTCTGCTTTTGTCCTTGCACTAGCCGTCGTTATCATCACACTTGCCTGTGTAAGAATTGATTTAAAACCATATTTCTTATCTGAGCCTACCAATATAAGTATCCACACAGCCGAGGGGACTTATTCGGTAACACCAGCAGATGAAAATTATGATAGATATGACGACATATATCAAAGTTCGTTTAACAGTTCAGTTTTGACCGCACTATTCACTGGCAATCTCGGAGCATACCAGATAGTGGAGGAACGTCAAGAACATTTTTATGGTGACCCAGACAATAAGACGGGAATAGACGAGGACCTTGCCGAGTATTTGACAGACAATTATGTTCATCTATATTACTCTCAGCCACAGTCACTACGAAATGCCGATGGCAGTCAATACAACACAATTTACAGTTCAAGAGTAGGTGCTATGTATTACAAGGATGTTTACTTCAATATTTCAGATACTGACACCGAGCAAGAACTCACATTCTACTTTGGTGGTTATAGAACAAATGTCGGCTCAGCAGATGAAGAGGCAAGAATAGTAAAAATTACTGTTAGGGCAAACACCTACAAACTCTATCAACTTGCAATAGGTGAGTAAAATTAGTAAAAAATTATTTAAAAATATTATTGCGAGTTAAAAATCTTGGTAAAAATAATTTAATTTAAAAAATTAATTAAAAATTAATTAGTCAAAAAAAAGAGGATTGAAACTTAAGAAATCAATCACTCTTTTTTTATTATATGAATATTTTTTTATTATTTTATAATTTTAATTATCTTGAATTTTAAT
>CAJFOL010000079.1 GCA_904397185.1 uncultured Clostridia bacterium | reverse complement strand
TATTTATAGTCTCCTATTTTTGCAATGATAAAAAATTATTTTTCCTTATTCAAATTATAGGGGATATTTTTTATGGACTTTCTTTTGCAGTGAACCTAGCACTTGTTGCAGGTATAAATACTTTTATATCAATAATCCGCGGGATTTTATTCTATATATATGAAAGAAAAAAGAAAGAAATTCCCTATACATGGGTGACAATTTTTTCAGCATTATATTTGCTGGTAGGTGTTTTGTTTTTTAAGAACTACTTGGATATAATGGTAATGATTACACCGATTTTATTTACCATAGCCATGTGGATGAAAGATATGCAAAAGATAAGATATTTTGTATTAGTACCTAGTGTAATTTTAGTGGTATATGACATATTAAGTCAAGTATACACCACAGCAATATTAGATTGTATAAATGTTATAGTTCTAATTGTTGCTTTGATTAAATATAGACAAAAACGTGTGTAATTTTTTATCTTGTTATTTATAGATTTTTAAAGTACTTTTTTGAATAAGAGAATTACAAACAGAGTTTATTTTTCCCTAATGCTTAAGTATATTGATATCAGAAAACTCCTATGTAAAATTGTTAAAGTTTTTCCACTTCAACTAAATGCATAGGAGTTTTTTTCTATAAAATATATCATTGATTTACATTTTCAATATCGATACCACATAAAAGTGTGTAATAAGAAATCACCCATAAATATCAATATTCTTAAAATAATCACAATCAAAAAATTCTGTAAGACTCATACCAAAGAAATCTGCAATTAAGTATACAGTGGATAGTTTAATATCTTGTTTTTTATCTTTAAAAAGAGAATAAATAGTAGATTTATTCAAAAATGTTTCTTTTATAAGTCTATATTGCGATTTATTATGATTTTTTAAAAGTTCTTTAGTTCTTAGTGCTACAGCCTGTGCTAAATTCATTTTGATACTCCCTTTGTAGTATTATTCTACAAAACCTATGTTTTAAAACTAGGGTGTTTTAAATAGAATAAATAGGTTGACTTTAAACATACTAATATGCTAAACTATTGTTGTCAAAGAGAGGTAAAATGTGTTTGAAATTTTTAATGATGAAGATTTCTTTAGTAAATTAGAGATTGTAAGAAATACTTGTTGTTTAATTAGTTCTAATAGTAGTAATAATTTTTTTGATAGTGACAAATTGATTAAACATATTGTTATAGATGCCTTAAAAGAAAAATTAAAAGATTTAATAATCAACGGAATAGACAATTTTATAGTTGGTTTAGAAAATAATTTTGATATAATTTGCATAGAGTTATTGTCTGAATTGAAAGGGGAATATAGTGGCATAAAATTAATATGTTTTTGCGAAGAAAAGAATAGGAAAAAGTATATTGAAGGTTATAATGGCGAAAATATTTTAAAAAATATAGATTTTTTTAAAATTTTTGAAAATGACATTTACATTAATAAAATCAGTATTATTCATAAAAATATGATAGATTATAGTTCTACATTGATTGTATTTGTTGAACTTGACGATACAACAAAATCATTGACAGAATATGCAGATTTAAAACACTTAAATATTATAAAGTTAGAAAAAAGTATAAATGGATTTAATATATTAAGTTTTGACTAACAATCATAATTACTAGCAATTAATCATACACTGAAATATGAAAAAAATACATTTTGGTGTTATAAAAGTTAAAAGATGGGCAAGCAATTTGATAATTGCCCTTGTTATTGCCTGTGTAGGTGGTTTTGCCGTCTTTGCAGGACTCAGTATTGTGCCAACAACGGCGGTGAGTGGTGTGTACTATAATGGTGACACGACAAAAAATGATGTCACTCTTATGATAAACGTCTATTGGGGAACGGAATACCTTGATGATATGCTTGAGATTTTAAATAACTACAACGTCAAAACTACCTTTTTTATTGGCGGAACATGGGCAGTACTCAACGAAGACTATCTGACTAAAATATATGAAAGCGGGCATGAACTTGCAAATCATGGTTATCATCATAAAGACCATGATAAACTTGACGAGGCAGGCAACCTCAACGAAATTTCAACGACTCATAAGATTGTGAAAGAACTCACAGGGGTAGAAATGGACCTCTTTGCACCACCAAGCGGGGCATATGATAGTTTGACTGTAACGTGTGCCGAGCAACTTGGGTATCACACAATCATGTGGACCCGAGACACCATAGATTGGCGAGACCATGACAGCAATCTTATATATAGTAGGGCGGTAAAAAATGCAAAAGGTGGTGACTTAATTTTAATGCATCCGACTGAGGCGACAGTAGAGGCACTGCCAAGAATCATAGAATTTTTCCAAGCGAACAACTTTAATCTCACGACTGTCTCCGAAAATATTGGCTTAGTTTAATGCGAATGGGGGTAAAAGCAAAAATAGTTTTTCTGCTATTATGTTAAAGTTATAAAAATATAACATAATAGTCCTAAAATTATTATTAATAGTGCAAATTCTATTTGATTAAAATAAAAAAATAAAAACTTGAAAAATGACTAGCAAAAATTTTTACTACAAAAAAATCTATAAATTTACAAAAATATTCTTTAAAAAGTCTTGTTAGCACTTGTGAATAATCAAAAATTGTGCTATCATTATATTGAATATTATATGTAAATGAAGGATTGACATGGCAACATTTCAAGTAAATAATAAAAATAAAAGTGGGAAAAAGAATGTTAAAAAGATAATCGGTTGGAGTTTGCTTGGCTCTTCAACTCTTATATTTTTATTTTCTGTTACAAGTATTGTGCCAGCACTTCAGTATTTCTTCTTAGGGATACTTGGCATTTTTGTCTATCCGCTGACCGTGCTGGGAATTATTGTAGCACTTGCACTTTTGAACAATAAAAAATACGTTATGCCAAAGAGATATGCTATTTTCCTAAGCCTAAGTTTAATTCTATTTTTGGCAATCATCCAACTTATTGTTGTAGGTTCTCCGTCTGGTTTGACTTATGGACAGTACCTTGCCCTTAACTATTCAAAACAGATTACGGCAGGGGGGATGATAATCGGGTTTATCCCTTCAACTCTTGCCTTTTTAATGGGTTTACCTGCCACATATGTTGTTTTAGCACTTGCTCTTGTGACCTGTGTTGCATTTTTTGTCGAGGCTGTTATCTCTCTTAAAAAGACAAATGCTCAGTCAAAGCCTATCAAACTTCAAATCAAGGAAAAACAGACCAAACAGGTAGAAAATCCTCGCTTAAATTTAAAGAAACATTACAGCGAATTGCATGAAAGTGAAAGCCATGACGAAGTCAATGTTATGCTTGATGGAAATCGTCAAGAAGAGGAGAAAAAGGAACTTTCTGCTCGTGAAAAATTGGGCTTGGTCGGAAATGGCTATAACCCATATAAACCAAAGGAGGTCAAACTTCCTAAGGAGCCAGAAGACAACAATAACAAGATTCCTGCTGGGATGTCTATGCGGGAGTATTTGCTGTCTCCACCCAAAGTTGATATGGAAAAGTTTATGGAGCATAAGCCAAAGCCAAGTAGCAATATGACAGTGCAATCAAACTCTTTTGCAAGTACGAATGCTAACAGTATGCCGAATGCTAGCATCAATGAGATAAACAGGAATATCAACTCACTTAAATCAAACGAGAGCATTAAACCAGCCTCATATGTGCATGAGGAGAGTTATGATTTTTCGCAAAATCAAACTATAAAGAGAGGGAACCTGCCTGAAGTTCGCCCTGAGGAGATTACAAGCGAGGCTGAGGATATTATACGAAGTGTAGTAGAACAAGAGAAGATTGAAAGACAACCATCCGAGCCTGATTTTCCCGAGTATGAGGTAAAAGATGATGACTATAGCGATTATATAGATTATACAGAGGTGCAAGACAAGCCTCAAGATGGCAACCACTTAAGCCAAAGAGACAACCTTATAAGACGAGAGGACGAAGGGCTGTCTCGCCGTGAAGAGTCGCTCACAAGACGAGAAAATAGTTTATCACGAGACTCTCAAGATTTGTCTCACTCAAATAGTGATGAGACCTTAGCAAGACGAGAGGAACGATTGACGAGTCGAGAAGACTTTACCTCTAGTGAGAAAGAGGGGGGCGAGAGGGATAGCATATTAAACGAGAGACGTTCATCTTTTGATAGGACAGAGCAGACCAAACCACGTGATGAAATGGAGAGACGAAAACGTTTTGTTCAACTTGAAGAGGATAAACCACCTGAGAAGATAAAGCCATATAAGTACACAAAACCATCAATAGACTTGATTACCACTGTCTCTGATGACCTTTCTCAGGTCAATGAAGAGGTTGTGAAGAAGAGAGTAGCCCTTGAAAATGCTCTTGAAAACTTCGGTGTTCCAGCAAAGGTGCAGAACGTTGTTATCGGGCCAACAGTAACAAGGTACGAGATGGAAATGCCAGAGGGGATTTCTGTCAAGAGAATTCTATCCCTTGATGCAGATA
This sequence comes from uncultured Clostridia bacterium, assembly GCA_904397185.1. Lineage (GTDB taxonomy): Bacteria > Bacillota > Clostridia > Christensenellales > UBA1242 > Caccovivens. The sequence goes on along the minus strand of CAJFOL010000079.1, from coordinate 13,564 downwards.
TTGCCTATGCTCTATCGGCAAATGGTCAAATAAGAATTGAGGCACCTATTCCAGGGCGAAGTATTGTCGGCATTGAAGTGCCAAACAGCAAGGTTGCAAAGGTATCAATCAAAGACGTGCTTCAATCGAAGGAGTTTTCTCTCAGTCCGTCACCACTTACATTTGCTCTTGGCAAGGATATAACAGGAAATGTAAAGGTTTGCAATCTACAAAAAATGCCACACCTTTTGGTCGCTGGTACAACTGGTTCTGGTAAGAGTGTGTGCTTAAACTCTATAATTGTCTCAATCTTGTATAAGGCATCTCCTGATGAAGTTAAATTTATCATGATTGACCCAAAACAGGTGGAACTTTCAATGTATGAAGGCTTGCCACATATGGTTGTGCCTAAGGTTATCACCGACCCGACAAAGGCGGTCAATGCACTGCAGTGGGCGGTCGATGAAATGGAGCGAAGATTTAGACTTATTTCAGAGGAGCGTGTCCGTAACATAGGAGAGTATAACAAACTTGACAAGGTTGTGCAAAACAAAGTGAAGAAAATGCCATATCTTGTAATCATTTTTGATGAGTTTGCCGACTTTATGGCAGTGGCTAAAAATGAAATTGAGGATAAGATAAGACGTATTGCTCAAAAAGCACGTGCCGCAGGCATTCATTTAATTCTTGCCACACAAAGACCGTCAACGGACGTTGTTACGGGTACTTTAAAAGGTAACCTGCCTGCTCGAATTGCCTTCAAGGTCGCAAGTAGGGTGGATAGCGAGGTTATTTTAGGCTCAACAGGTGCCGAGAAACTTCTTGGCTATGGTGATATGCTCTATAAGCCGTCTGATGCTGAACCGTCACGACTTCAAGGTTGTTTTATTGACACCCCAGAGACAAAGGATATTGTCAACTTTATTATTGAAAACAACGAAGAGATATACGATGAAGAGGCAAACAATGCCATCAACAATCCAAACAAATCAACAAACAATGGCTCTGATAATAATGGTGCTGACCCACTTCTTCCTCAGGCTCTCAAACTTTGCATAGACAACGGGGTTGCCTCGACCACTATGGTTCAACGTAAACTTTCAATTGGCTATCCAAGAGCAGCAAGGATAGTTGACCAGATGGAAGAGAGAGGTTATATTTCAAGTGCAGAAGGCTCAAAACAACGTCAAGTTTACATTACAATAGATGAATTTTATTCAATATTTGGAGATATTTATGACTAAAGAAGAACTTAAACAAAAGACCGTCTCAGCAATCAGCCTAGGATGCGACAAAAACAAAGTTGACCTTGAAAAGATGCTTGGACGGATAAAAGAGTACGGGCTACAGATTGTAGAAGAGCCAGAAGAGGCGGATATTGTCATCGTCAATACTTGTGCCTTTATTCGCCCTGCTCAAGAGGAAGCGATTATGAATATCTTGAGCATGGAAAAATTAAAGAACGAGCAAAGGATAGAAAAGGTCATTGTGACAGGGTGTTTTCCTGAGCGGAATTATAATTCCATGAAGGAGAACTTCCCGACAATAGATGCCTTTTTGAGATTAAATGAAAATGATAATATTGTAGGTACTATTGAAAAACTCTATGGACTTGAACCGTCAAAACCTATCAAAAAGTATGAAAGGGTGCTGACAAACAGCCCAAGTTATGCATATTTGAAGATAGCCGATGGATGCGATAATGTATGCTCATACTGCACAATTCCAAGAATAAGAGGAAGATATAAGAGTTATCCTATGGAGGACCTTGTTGACGAGGCAAAAAACCTTGTTTCAAGGGGAGTAAAGGAGATAATACTTGTCGCTCAAGACCCAACACGGTATGGCGAAGATTTATACAAAGAAAATTGTCTTATAAAACTTTGTGAAAAACTTTGCAAGATAAAGGGACTAGACAGGATAAGACTACACTATGCCTATCCTGAAAAGGTGAGCGATGAACTTCTTTCATATATTGCAAAAAATGAAAAGATGTGCAAATATCTTGATATACCACTTCAACATATTGATAATGATATTTTGAAGAGCATGAGACGTAAACTCGATGAGAAAGACACGAAAGAATTGATAGAAAAGATAAAATCAAATTATCCAGAAATTGCCCTTCGCTCCACCTTTATTGTTGGATACCCAGGTGAGAGCAAAGCCCAATTTAAAAAACTTTGCGATTTTGTGCAAGAGACCAAATTTGATTATGCAGGCTTTTTCCCTTATTCGAGAGAGCCAAACACCGCGAGTTTCTTTATGAAAAAACAAGTGCCAGAATTTATCAAGAGAAGACGTCTTAAAAAGATTACAAAAATCCAAAATGATATAGTTACCGAAAAAGCAAAAGAGAAAATAGGTCAAACTGTGGAGGTTTTAGTCGACTCTTTCGACCCTCAAACAGGTGAGTATATGGGGCATAGCAAAAAAATGTCTCCTTTAGTTGACTTTAATGTTAAATTTGTGGATAATGGAAATGTAAAATGTTATACATATGTAAAAGTCAAAATATATGACTTTGATGGAAGTGATTATAAAGGAGAGATTGTATGAACACACCAAATAAAATAACCCTTGCAAGACTTATTTTAATACCATTTATCGTATTTTTCTATCTTGCAACTTTTATCCCTTATGGAAGACTTGTTTCGGCACTATTATTTATCATTGCCTGCCTTACCGATTTTGTTGATGGCTATCTTGCAAGAAAGAATAACCAAGTCACAGACCTTGGCAAATTCTTTGACTCCATAGCCGACAAAGTGCTTGTTATGACGGGTATGATTTTGATTGTTGCTGTGCCACTTTTTGATAGGACTTCTTCGGCTGACTTTTCTTGGCCTATGCCGGTTGTCTATCCATCATGGCTTGGTGTAACTTGTGTGGTAATCATGCTTGCAAGAGAGTTTATCATAAGTGCATTGAGACAAATATCAGCCGCAAAAGGTGTAATTTTAGCAGCAGACAAGGGCGGAAAAATCAAAGCGACCGCACAATTTGTAATAATAAGCATTTATATGATTTTTGCTTTTATCTTGACCGATGTTGTCCATGTTGGCGAAAAAGATAGGACAATTGGCATTATCAACTTTATTTTAATGCTTCTTTTGGTCGCCACAACACTTTTGACGATTTATACAGGAGTAAGTTACCTTATAAGAAACAAAAATGTCTTCAAATCAGAGGAAGAAAAGCCTAAAAACTTTATTGACCTAAATGCTTCTAGTGAGGACGAAATTGAGAGTGTCGTTATAAAAAAAGACGATAAAGAGAACATAGCAGACGAAATAGACAAAAAGGATACAAACTAAAGATGGAATATAAGGTGTCTATATTTTCAGATAATATTTTAAAAGGACAGGACAAGTTTGATTATGACTTATTTAATCAAATATGCCTTGATTATTTAGTTGATATAACTGAATTTAAGATTTCACCCTTTGACCTAGATAAAATCTCCTTGCAGGGGGATGAGAACCTCATAGTATTTTGTGAAAATAGACACCTTGACAATCTTATTATAAAGAATATTAGAAATTTGGGTAGCAAAAAGGCTATAATCGGCGAGCAGGTAGTGGTATTTGATAAAGCGGGGGTAAAGACAATCTTCGTACCGCTTGAAGAGGACTTACATTTGCTACAAAAGGTGTTTACAAAGGACGAGAATAAAAAATATTGCCAATTTCATATTTTTGGGTTATCAAAGGAGCAGGTGAAAAACAGCCTTGAAAATTTAAAGAGCAGAATAACAGGCTTTTCGTATAAGTTTATCTATGACAACTTGCTATGCGATATAGTTATGGCCTATGACGGACAGTCAAGTTTGATAGATGATAATATGGTCATGATAGCAAGTGAGTTTAAACAATATCTTTACAGTGAAAACGATATGGGGCTTAGCGAAATTGTGATACGGGTACTAAAATTGCAAAACAAAACTTTGGCAATAATAGAAAACGTGACACAGGGAGAAATAGCAGAGAGTTTGCTTAAATTTCAAGGGCAAAGTGTGCTTAAAAAGGTAAGTTTTGAGGACTTTGAGACAAAGACAAACGAACAATTATGCGAAAAAGCGGAAGTTTTCAAGAAGGAATCTCAATCAGACGTTGCCGTGGTAATGAGCGGACAAGAGGTAGAGGGTGGACTTAATTTTACTTTTGCCCTAGCAGTCAATGGTGAAATACATATTTATAAAAATAGTTTTAAAGCAGACAAAACCTCTTGCATAAAAATGGCTAAAAATTCGCTATTGTTTCACCTTGCCAAAAAACTTAGGGAGAAGAATATTTCTTTTTAATTTGTTTTGAAAAAGTTAAAAAATTTGTTAGAATATACGTATAAGAGGATATTATGGAAAAGAAAGACGTAAAAAAAGATAGCAAAAAAGAAGCACTTGACCAAGCACTTCTTCAAATTGAAAAACAATATGGCAAAGGTGCCATTATGAAACTTGGAGACAGAGTTAATGCACCTATTGATGTTATTTCAACAGGGTGTTTGACTTTAGATATTGCCCTAGGTATTGGCGGTATCCCAAGAGGAAGAATTATTGAAATATATGGACCTGAGTCCTCAGGTAAGACAACTGTATCCCTTCATATAATAGCCGAAGCACAAAAGGCGGGTGGTACGGCTGCTTTTATTGATGCAGAACATGCCCTTGACCCATCATATGCCGAAAAACTTGGTGTCCAACTCAATGACCTATTAATATCTCAGCCAGATAATGGGGAACAAGCACTCAATATCTGCGAAACACTTGTAAAATCAGGCTCGGTTGATATTATTGTCGTTGACTCAGTTGCCGCACTCACTCCAAAGGCAGAAATAGACGGCGAAATGGGTGACAACCATGTCGGACTACAAGCAAGAATGATGAGCCAAGCACTAAGAAAACTTACAGGTATCATCAACAAGAGCAATACAACAGTGATATTCATCAATCAACTTCGTGAGAAAGTTGGTGTAATGTTTGGTTCTCCTGAGACAACCACAGGCGGTAAGGCTTTGAAGTTCTATTCAAGTATCAGACTTGATGTACGAAAGAAAGATACCATAAAGGACGGCACCACATTTATAGGCAATCGAACAGTTGTCAAAGTTGTTAAAAACAAACTTGCTCCACCATTTAGAACGGCTGAGTTTGATATAGTCTATGGTCAAGGAATAAGCCAAACAGGATGTGTTATAGACCTTGCTCTAGATAAGGATATTATCAAAAAGTCAGGCTCATGGTTCTCATATAACGATGAGAAAATCGGTCAAGGTAAGGAAAATGTTAAGGCATACCTTGAGCAAAATAAAGATATCTACAATGAAATTTTCACAAAGGTAAAGGATGCCTATGGAATAGGCGAAAAGGTTGAAGAAAAGGTTGAAGATTAACAACAATACAATTTTAGAAGATTATATCAAAGCGGAAGATCAAAAAAAGCCTCTAGTACGATAGAGGCTTTTTTACATAAACCACTTGTCATTAGACTTATATGTGTTTTTTGTTTTGATTAAGTTGATTTGTTTGTAACTCTTTAGTGTCGGATCAAGTGTGTAGAAGTATTCAACCACAACGTTAAGTTTACTTCCGCTCATGCTCAGATAGACTTTTTGCTCACCATTTTTGCCTGAAATTGAAGTTAAAGTCTTGCCGTTTTCTTTAAATACGTAGGTTAAATAATTTTTCGCATCAAAGGTGATAACAGCACTATCATTTTCCACCTTGCTTGCAAAATTTACATCATCAATTTTGGTGAATTTTTCAGAGATGTCACTAGGCAAATTTAAACTTGAGAACAATTCCTTATGTTTATATCTTTCAGGCATATAGACGTTAGCAAGCATAATTCTGTGGTTTTCATTGAGTTCTGTCTCATCAATATCTCGCTCGACAATAGAGGATGGTCTGTCAAAAGTAGAGATATCGGAAACTAGCGAGAAATAATTTTTCACAATTTCAGTCGGTTGATTTCCGCCAGCATAGTCAATAGGCGAGTTATCGAGATTTCCAAGCCAGACAGCACAGGTTTGGTCTTTGGTGTATGAAACATTCCAAGCATCCAAATTTTGTTTGGAATTTTTCTTGCCCACAGTACCAGTCTTCGAGGCTATATCAATCCCAAGTGATGCTAATTTTTTGGCGGTACCCGTTTTGGCACACGTTCTTAACATATCAGTAAGAAGATAGGCACTATCCTCTCTCATAACCTGTTCGGTCTTCGGTTTGTTTATGTAAATGAGTTTGTTGTTTTTGTCGGTGATAAAGGAAATAAATCTTGGCTTTGAATAACTGCCATTGTTTGCAAAAGATGAGTAAGCACCTGCAAGGTCTTTTATATTGACACCATAAGTCATGCCACCAAGAGCGAGGGTATAACTATCATCTTTTGCATCGAACTCAATGCCCATATGCTCTGCATATGCTTTTGCCTTGTCAATTCCGACATATGAAAGGACCTTCACAGCAGGAATATTGATAGATTTTGATAATGCATCTCTTGCACTGACATAGCCACGATAGACACCGCCCACATTTTTTGGTGTATAATCTGAAATAGTGGTTTTTTCATCAAGCAGTTGCGAGCAAGGATAGATTATATCCTCATTGAGAGCGGGTCCATACACAAGTATAGGCTTAATGCATGAGCCAGGCTGACGTTTTGCATCTAAGATTTTAAAAATACTATTTCCGTTATATGCAACTATGCTGTGTCCTTCGTTATCAATTACAATGCCGGCATAATCACTTGAAATATTTTGCTTTTTTAGTGCCTCGTCAAGTGCTTCTTGTTTTTCGGAGTTTTGGTATGTATAAATTTTGTATCCTTTAAGAGCAATCTGCCTTGCTGGAATACCAAGCACCTCTTCGGCTTCGTCAATGGATGCCTGACTATAAGAATTTAACTTATTCTTAGGCTGATTGTTGATATTGAGATTTATCGGGCTATTTTTAGCAAGATTATACTCACTTGCACTTATGCACTTATCTTGATACATCTCTTTTAAAACCAAGTTACGTCTTGAAAGTGCATTGTCATAGTTTTTAATAGGTGAGTACTTCGCAGGCGATTTGATAAGCCCAGCCAGCATGGCAGACTCTTCGAGTGATAGGTACTTAGCATCTTTTGAAAAATAATAGTTTGATGCATTTTCAATTCCGTAGCAGTTATTACCAAAATATATTACGTTGAGATAAAGTTCTAGTATCTCATCTTTTGTATAGTTTTTCTCAAGCCTTTGAGCAAGTGCTATCTCCTTAATTTTCCGCTCAAACGTTTTTTCGCTAGTCAGTTGTGTGTTTTTCACAAGTTGCTGAGTTATAGTCGAAGCACCTTCTTTAAGACTCCTTGCTTTTAGGTTGTTAATCATTGCCTTGAAAATTCGCTTGTAATTGACTCCGTGATGATTGTAAAAAGACTTATCCTCAATAGAAATGAAAGCATTTTTGGTGCTGTCACTTATATTTGAAATATTGACGACCGCCTTGTTTATTTCATTGTCCTCCTTGATAGGTCTATTTTCACTGTCGAATACTTGCAAGGAAATATAAGGAGAGGAGAGAGCCTCCTTATTTAGTGGCATTGCTCTTGCACTAACATAGATAGACGAAATATAAAAGGCAACACCTATCAAACAGGCGAGAATACAAATAAATAATATTATCAAAAAGACCTTTATAAATTTTTTCATTAGGGTTATTATGTGTTAAAAGTAAAAAATTATTTGCTTTATACCATAATTTTTTGTTTGAAAATTTAGAAAATATATTGTATAATTAATGTATATGTCAAAATAATTATTAAATGGAGAATACAAAAGTGAAATATCATATAGTTACATATGGTTGTCAGATGAATGTACACGAGTCAGAGAAACTCGCTGGAATACTAGAAAATCTAGGCTATCAGCCTACTGACAGAAGGGAAGATGCGGATATAATTGTCTTTAATACCTGTGCAATAAGAGAAGGAGCAGAGGATAGAGTTTTTGGTAATGTAGGCAATTTGAAGAGACTAAAAAAGAAGAATAAGGACCTAATCATTGCCGTCTGCGGTTGTATGACACAGAAAGAGCAAACGGCACAAAAACTCATGGCAACATTCCCATTTGTCGATATAGTGATTGGCACCTTTAATATGCCAAAACTAGGATATTATATTGAAGCGGTCAAGAAAGGACGTCAACTTGAAATCATGCAAGAGGGCGAAATTGACGAGGTGTTGCCATACAAAAGGACGAGCGGGGACAATGCTTGGGTCAATATCATGCAAGGTTGTAATAACTTCTGCACCTATTGCATAGTACCATACGTAAAGGGCAGGGAGAAATCAAGAAAAGAGGAGAATATCTTAAAGGAGATAAAGGATATTATTGCTGAAGGCAAATACAAAAAGATAACATTGCTAGGTCAGAACGTCAATTCTTATGGAAAAGACCTGTCTCCACAGGTGAGTTTTGCCTCTCTTCTTAGAGATATCTGTCGCCTTGAAGGGGATTTCACACTTTCTTTTATGACGTCACACCCAAAAGATTTGACTGATGACGTCATAGATGCTATTGCTGAAGAAGACAAAATAGAGAAGTTTATCCATCTTCCAGCCCAAAGTGGCAACAATAGAATACTCAAACTTATGAACAGAAAGTACACACGAGAAAAATACCTTGAAATAATTGACAAGATACGTGCAAAGATTCCAAATGCAAGGATAACATCCGATTTTATTGTAGGTTTTCCAAGTGAGACCGAAGATGAGTTTAATGACACATTGAGCCTTGTTGAAAGGGTGAAATATGACAGTATTTTTGCATTTATGTTTTCACCACGTGAAGGCACAGTTGCCGAACATATGGAAGTGCAAATTCCACTTGAAGTTAAGAGGAAAAGGGTAAACAAACTTTTAGCACTTGAGAAAAAATTGCAAAAGGAGAAAGAAGATGATTGAAAAATTATCGCCAGCAATGGCACAATACTTGCAAATCAAAGAAAAATATAAAGATTGCATATTGTTTTATAGAATGGGTGATTTTTATGAAATGTTTTATGAAGATGCACTGACTGTTTCAAGCGAACTTGACCTTGTTTTGACAGGCAAATCATGCGGAACACAAGAGCGAGCACCTATGTGCGGAGTGCCATATCATTCTGCCGAGACTTACATATCCAAACTGCTTGCCAATGGTCATAAAGTTGCAATATGCGAACAGTTGACAACACCACAAAAGGGTGTAAAGATGCTTGAGCGAGATGTTGTACAGGTCATCACACCAGGCACAATTGTTGATGAAAGTATGCTTGAGGCACAAAGGAACAACTATCTTTTGTCGGTGTACAAGAATGGCAATGTGATAGGAGCAAGTTATGTAGATATTTCGACAGGTGTCTTTGAAGTTGTTGAGATTAAGGAAAATTTAGAGAGCGAACTATCAAACTTGCTCGCCCGAATTATGCCATCCGAAGTTATAGGCAACAGCGAAGCGGAGAAGATTTACAACAATCTTCCTCAGGTAAGGATAGGAAATATTACCAAATTGACACCATACTATGAATGGGCTTATTCCAAGGGAAGAGCAAACGACAACCTTGTCAAACAATTTGGCGAGAACTACGAAAATGTCTATGATTTAAAGGGTAAGAATGCGATTATTTGCAGTGCTGGAGCATTGTTTGAGTATATAAACGAGACTCAAAAGCGAACACTTCAAAATATAAACAAGATAAGCCTTGTCAAGAACAAGAGTTTTATGACTATTGACCTAAACACAAGACGAAATTTGGAAATCTCTGAAAATAACAGGGATAGAAAGAAATATGGCACAATTTTATGGGTACTTGATAAGACCAAAACACCAATGGGTGCAAGACTTATGCGAAAGATGGTAGATGAGCCACTTCAAGACCCAAAGGCCATCAATATGCGACTCAATGCAGTCTCTCAACTTGTCAAAAAACTTATAGTCCGAGATAGAATAAGCGAACTTCTAAAAAAAGTCAAGGATATTGAACGTCATGGTGGTAGGATTGCCTATGGCAATATTATGCCTAATGAACTCGTGACACTTAAGGTATCTTTGCAACAAATTCCGCTGATAAAACAGGAACTCTCACAAATTGATGACCCGTACTTGAATGAGTGCCGAGAAAGTCTTCATGATGTAAATAATGTTGTAGAACTCATCGACAAGTCAATCACTGACGACAATGAGATTATCAATATGAAAGAGGGCAACTTTATAAAAGTGGGATTTAATAAGGAACTTGACGAGTATAGAAATGCGAAAACACTAGGCAAAGTTTGGATAGAGGAACTTCAAAAGAAGGAAAGCGAAGAGACTGGTATAAAGAACCTCAAAATTGCAAGAAACAAGGTGTTTGGTTATTATATAGAAGTCAATAGAACACAAATTGATAAAGTCCCTCTTCGTTATGTTAGAAAGCAGACGATAGCCAACAACGAACGTTATATAACCGAGGACCTTAAAGAAATTGAGGAGAAAATTGTCGGCTCTGAAGAGAAGGCAAAGCAACTTGAGAGTGATATTTATAGCGAAATAAAGAATATTTTATCTCGTTATGTGCAAACCTTTCAAGATATTTCACGTGCTGTGGCAAAGATAGACGTAATACTTTCGCTTGCAGAGGTCGCTGTTAAAAATAATTTTGTCAAACCAACAATAAACTCAAATATCAAGGAACTTAAAATCATTGACGGACGTCATCCAGTTGTTGAGCAGTTTATGAATAAGGGGGAGTTTGTTGTAAACGACACTTTCCTTGATGATGGTGACAATAAGATTATGATTATCACAGGTCCAAACATGGCTGGAAAAAGTACTTACATGAGACAGGTCGCCATCATAACCTTGCTCGCTCATATAGGAAGTTTTGTGCCAGCAAAAGAGGCTCAAATTCCGATAACAGACAGGATATTCACGCGTGTTGGAGCGAGCGATGATCTAGCATTTGGACAAAGTACCTTTATGGTTGAGATGAGCGAAGTTGCAAATATTCTTGCAAATGCTACTGATAAAAGTCTTATTGTGCTTGATGAAATAGGACGAGGGACCTCAACGTTTGACGGTCTTGCTATTGCTTGGTCGGTGGTTGAATATCTTTCAAAGAATTTTAAATCAAAGACTCTTTTCGCGACACACTATCACGAACTTACCGAACTTGAGGGGGTAATTCCAGGAGTTAAAAACTACAAAATATCAGTCAAAGAACTTGATGATGACGTGGTATTTTTACGAAAGATAGTCAGAGGCGGTGCAAGTCGAAGTTTTGGTATTGAGGTTGCTAAACTCGCAGGGGTGCCAAAACTGGTACTTGACAGAGCAAAGGAGATATCTAAAAATCTTGAAAAGGTCAATAAAAAACTCGACCTTGATATTTTCAAGGAGAATAAGGAGAGGGCTGAGGACAACACCAAGACGGCTCTTACAATTTTGTCGATTTTGAAGGATATTGACATCAATAGGGTGTCGCCTATGCATGCATTTGACTTACTCAATGACCTCGTGACAAGAGCAAAGGAGGATAGCCATGAAGATTAATGTACTCTCACCACTTGTATATAATAGGATATCTGCAGGAGAAGTTGTAGAAAAGCCAGCATCTATTGTAAAGGAACTTGTCGAAAACTCAATCGATGCTGGTGCCAAAAATATAAGGATTGAAATAGAAGAGGGTGGTATAAAAAATATAACAGTCGCCGATGATGGCTGTGGAATAGAAAAGGACGATATGACTGTCGCCTTCCTTCCTCATGCTACCAGCAAAATAAAAAATGTAGAAGACCTTGACAATATTGAAAGTCTAGGCTTCCGTGGTGAGGCACTTGCGAGCATTTCTTCGGTCACTCAAATCAAACTCTCATCAAAGACAAAGGATAGTGCGGTGGGCTATTCTTTAATGGTAAGCGGAGGAAAATTTGATGAAGTCAAAGAAGTCGCAAGAGAAAATGGCACTACAATAAGTTGCTCAAATCTATTTTTTAATACTCCTGTTAGAGCAAAATTTCTACGTAGACCAAAGACAGAAGAGGCGGAAATAACCCATTTGGTAGAACGTTTTATGCTCTCACATAGCGATATCTCATTCACATATTATGTTGATGGGAAATTAATTTATAACACTATATCTAGTAGTATGCGTGACATAATATATACGATATATGGAAGAGAGGTCTACGACAATCTAATTGAAGTGGACTATAAAAGCGAAGGAGTTTCGGTGACAGGCTTTGTCACAAAACCAAAGATATCAAAGAGTAATAGGACCTATCAAACTCTTTTTGTCAATGGTCGAATGGTTGAGAACTTTATTATATCCAATGCCGTTCAAAGTGTGTACGAAGGCTTTTTGATGAAGGGCAGATTTCCTGTCTATGTACTATCTTTAAACATTGACCCAACATCTGTCGATGTCAATGTCCATCCGTCAAAGAGAGAAGTTAAATTTGACAATCCTAACAAAATTTTTGGAGTAGTGCGAAGGGCGGTCGAAAATGCACTTCTTTCAACTGACCAAATAGCAAGCCTAAGTGCCGAAGATTTTATGAGTCAAACAAATAACAATTTTGGGGGATTCTATGGCAAAAGTCAAAGCGATTTAGACCAATCAGTTAATGAAGATTTTGCAACTAACCATGCTAGCAATCCAAACTCAAAGGGGCAGACTGAAGACGTAAAGAGTGAAAACACAACAAGAATGAGTGAAGGGAAGAGTTATTCTATTGATCTATTTGACAGAAACGAGAAACTCATCAATCCCGAGGAGTTTGAAATTGAAGTTGAAGACGTTAAAGATGACGATGTAGTTATTGATGAAAACGGCGACACAATCAACAAGGAGATTGACGACCTATCAAAACTCTCTGTAAAACCACAATATAAGTCAAACTCCAACACCATATTTTTCTTTGACCAATCTGGTACAAAATTTTCAGAGGATATCAAAGGAAAGTTCAGTGAAGAAAAGTTTTTAAAGGCTTCAGTCAAGGATGAGATGAATATCCTAGGTACTCTTTTTAAAACATATATTGTCATTGAATATGATGACAGTGTTTTCTTTATTGACCAGCACGCAGGGCATGAGAGACTTCTCTTTGACAAACTTGTAAAATCGGTAGATAGCGGAAATGTTGCAAGCCAAGACCTTCTTGCACCATATAATTTTTCACTTGGTGCCAAGGAGTCACAGCAGATTGATTTGGCTCTTGACGAATTACAAAAACTCGGATTTGTCATTGAAAAGGATGGCTATAACTACACAATAAAGAGTGTGCCTTATGTGCTTACCAGCATTGAACTTGCCGATTTCGTAGATGAAGTTGTTAAGGAGAGCATGAGTTGGGATAAAAAAGCAAGCGACTATATTCATAACAAACTTTGTCAGACCGCTTGTAAACATGCGATCAAAGCAGGCGATAGTATCAGCAAAGACGAATGTGCTTATATATTAGAGCAGGTACGAAAAGGCGTAATGCTTTGCCCGCATGGCAGACCAATAGCCCTTGTTATCACGAAATATGAGTTTGAAAAAATGTTTAAACGAGTTGTTTAAAGATTGATAAAATATAACCTATTT
>CAJFOL010000078.1 GCA_904397185.1 uncultured Clostridia bacterium | reverse complement strand
TGGAGTCTCTGGCTTTATTGCAATTCCTACAAGCACTTTTGCATTTTTAACCTTTTTTATAGCATCTATAATATCGTTTTTATCTTCGAATGCTTCATAGTGAAAAGTTATGATATTTGCCCCTGCACTAATATAACTATCAAGGCTTTTGTATGGCTCTTGTGTCATAAGATGGACATCAAGCATAATCAAACTATGCTGATTGATATTATCAACAAGTGAGGCATCATAAGTTTTGTTTTCAACAAACTTTCCGTCCATAACATCACAGTGTAAAAAATCTGCATAACCTTGCATCTCCTTTGCATATTCGGCTATAGATTGATATTCTTTGATAGGGTCAGTAGAGACAGAAACATAAAGATTTTTTTTCATAATAACTCCTTATATTTTTAAAAAATATTTTAATTTTGTTTGATTTTTGAGTATTTTTGCATATTTTTTTACTAAATTAATAATAAATTTAATATTTTTTTGATTGTTTTAATTCGTCTAAAATTTTTAAATAATTTATATATCTTAACATGGAAATTTTATTTTTATTGACGAAATCTATAACTCCACACTCTCCGCCCTCATGCAAGCATGAGCGGAATTTACATTTAGCCCTTGCCTTTAAAAAATCTGGATAATAGGAAGAAAGTTCATGATAATCAAGGTCACCAACATATGATAGGTCAAGCATTGAAAATCCTGCAGTGTCTGCTAAATATCCATTTTCAAGTTTATATAGTGTTACAAGGCGAGTTGTCTGTTTGCCTCTTTCTATCTTTTTTGAGAGCGAATTTGTTTGCGCTAAATTGTCCTTAAAAATTGCATTTATTATTGAAGATTTGCCGACAGCACTTTGTCCTGCCATAGCACAGATACCTTCTATGTTTTCTTCAATTTGCTTAATATCGCCGTTTTTTGCTGAAATTTTGATAATTTTTACAATATTTTCATATGTTTTTGTAACAAAACCTAAAAATTCGTCATCAGCAAGGTCACATTTGTTTATCACTAAGATTGGCTCTATTGCTTTGAGCGAACAGTAAATCAGCAGTTTATCGACCAGCACAAAGTCTGGTTTTGGCTTTGGGCTTATGATTATAAAAAGTCTGTCTAAGTTTGCAAGCGGTGGTCTTACAAGCAAATTTTTTCGAGGAAGGACCTGTGTTATGCTCTCTTCAAACTCCACCCTGTCGCCCACATAGATGCCCGATTGTTTGGTCTTTCCACTTGGGTGCAACTTATATGTATTGTCCCTGCTTTCGACAGTAAAAAGATTGGCATTTTTTGATAAAACTATACCCTGCATATATTCTCCATGGCTTTATTATACATAATTTTTATAATTTTAGCAATAAAATTAAACTTTATTGTCAAGCAGGCTGTTGCGAAGTTGCCCGCAGGCTCCTGCAATATCTCCCCCCATTGTTCGGCGGACAGTTGCTGAAAGTCCGTTTTCCTTTAACAAATCACAAAACTTGTATGCTTCAAGTCTTGAAGTACCTTTTAATGACCTTTCCTTAACGGTATTAAGTGGGATGATATTGACATGGCAATTGAAACCTTTTAAAAGGGATGCAAGCATTTTGACATCTGCCATAGTATCATTCGCATTTTTTATGAGGGTATACTCAAAATATATCCGTCTACCCGTCTTCTGATAGTAATCTTTGCAGGCTTTTATTATTTGTGAAATAGAGTATCTATTTGCAATGGGCATTATTTCTTTACGTTTTTCGTCAGTTGTCGCATGAAGTGAAATGGTAAGCGAAATATTGTAATCTTTCTCCATAAGTTTATATATCTGTGGTACAAGTCCACAGGTCGAAAGGGAAATGTTCCTCTGTGAAATATTAAGTCCTCTCCCAGCACTAAGTAAATCTATAAATTTTGTAACATTATCAAAGTTGTCTAGTGGTTCGCCCGACCCCATTAAAACAACATTTGTTATCATCCTATTCTTTCTGCTTCCACCAAGTTCGCGGTTTACAAGCAGTACTTGTCCTAAAATTTCGCCAGCAGTTAAGTTGCGAGCAAGCCCATGTAGTGTGGATGCACAAAATTTGCACCCCATTCGGCACCCTACCTGTGTTGAAACACACAGTGTATAGCCATACTTATATTTCATCAGCACACATTCAACAATATTTCCGTCACCATACTTTACAATGTACTTTTTTGTGCCATCTTTGCTCTCAAATATATGCTCAATATTATACTTTGGATAATCTACCGCTATTATATCTTTTATTGCATTTGGAAGATTTGATATTTCACTTATGGTTTTTCCGCTATAAATTGCATCAAAAATCTGTTCACCCCGAAATTCTGGCAAACCCAACCTTTTTACATACAATTTTATTTCGTCAAAACTCAAATCACTCAACATATTAATCTACCATTTTACCTAATATATCATTATGACCATTTAAATAATCTCGTCCAGATATCATCTTGCCAGATGGTGCTTGGCAGGAAAGAATTTCTACTGCTCCATTTTCGCAACCTATCACAAATGACCTTTTAAAATTTAAAATTTGCTTTGGCATAACCTCATATTGCCCGCTAACATCTTGGGCTTGCCCTATCTTCAAAGGCTTACCTTCAATATCAATAAAACATCCGACTTCCTCTGAAAGAGCCTTAACTCGTCCCACTATTTTCTCTGCACTTTGAGAGAAATCAAGTTTGCCATCGCTTTTGTCAAACTTGCTTACTTCTGTCGCCTTACTTTCGTCTTGTGGAATAAATTTTACACTGCCATTCTCTATCTGCTTAACGACTTCCGCCACCATATCTCCGCCAAGTGTAGCGAGTTTTTCTTCAAGTTCCCTGTAATACTCATCGTCTATTTCATATTCTTTTTGTAATATTATATCGCCTGAGTCAACTTTGAGTGCCACTTTCATGATGGTTACTCCAGTGACCTTGTCACAATTTAAAAGTGCACTTTGAATTGGAGATGCCCCTCTATATTTCGGCAAAAGTGATGGATGGACATTTATTGTCAATCTATAATCCAAAAATTCTTTTGGAAGTATTTGCCCGAAAGAAGCCACACAGGCAATGTCATAATCAATGTTTTTTATCTCTTCAATATGATTTTTAAGTCTATCAAATGTGTAAACCTTTAAGCCCTCGCTCATTGCAAAAGATTTGACCACATTTGCCGTCATCTTATGGCCACGACCACTTGGTCTGTCTGGTTGTGTTATAACTCCAACAACGTTTAGCCCCTGTTTTAACATTTGAGACAAGCAAATAGTTGAAAAGGAAGAACTCCCTAAAAATAAAATCTTCATTTTTTCTCCTATTTTTAATTATTATTTTAATTTAAAATTAATTTTATTTTTTATTAAAATCGTAAAAAATATATTTTTTATTGATTTATTGATTTTTTGATTTTTTCAATTAATTTTTCGTATTTTTTGATATTTTGTTAATTTTTTGATTATTTTTTTTGTTTTTTTGTACATTTTTAATATTTTTATTGATTTTTATTATAAAATTATTTTATTTTTTTATAATTATTTTTATTTAATTTATTTTTTATATTTTACCACCTTGTTTTAAATATTTATCCTTATCAAGGCATTTATCAATAAATAAAATACCATCCAAGTGGTCAACTTCATGACAGATGCAACGTGCAAGCCATTTCTCGCATTTTATTGTAAAGGGATAACCATATCGGTCAAATGCCTTTACTGTTATCTCACTTGGTCTTTTTACCCTGCCTCTAAAACTGCCAACAGAGAGACACCCCTCCTCTTCAATATCTTCACCTTTCTTTGAAATTATCTCAGGATTTATAAGTTCAATAAAGGCATTGTTGACATCAACAATTATTGCACGTCTTAAAATACCGACCTGTGGTGCAGCAAAACCCATACCATCGTTTGCATACATTGTCTCTTTCATATCATCGAGCAGTTCCCACAGGTTTTCATCAAAATCTTTGACTGGTTTTGATTTTTTTCGCAGAGTACTCTCCCCCACCATTGTAACTTTTCTTATAGCCATATTATTCTCCTTTTAAGATAAATTTTGAGGATTTATTTCAAAAAATACTGACGTTTTTGCTAGTCCATCTACAATAGAAAAGACTTTATCCTCTATTTCGTCCGCCTTGTCAAGTTTTAGTCGCATCATTATTTGATAACGGTATTTATCTTGAATACGTTTTATTGGCGACTTCATTGCATCAAGATAAATTATTTGTTCACCATAGACGTCTCTTAGTTTTTCAATCTCAGTATAGCACATTTTTAATAGTTCTCGCACATAATTTTCATCATGATCAGAAAAAAGCACGCGAAGAATACGAGTAAATGGCGGAAACTGTGACGTCTGCCGTATATTTTCTTCCTTTCTAAAGAAACCTTTATAGTCATAATTGGAAGCAAACTTATACACATAATGTCTTGGTGAGTAGGTTTGAAGCACAACTTTGCCTTCATTCTCACTTCTGCCCGCTCTGCCTGAGACCTGAGTTATAAGTTGAAATGTTCGCTCAGTACTTCTATAGTCGGCATGATATAAACTTTGGTCAGCATCGACAATACCTACAAGCACAACATTTTCAAAATCATGTCCTTTGGCAATCATTTGTGTGCCTACTAAAATAGATGGCAGAGTGTTTTTAAATTCGCTCAATATCTTTTGGTGGGCATTTTTGGTCGATGTTGTATCATTATCCATCCTAAGAATTTTCACATCTGGAAAAATCTCTTGCAATTTTTGTACTACCTGTTCTGTGCCAACTGCACCTCTTTTGATATTTTCGCTTCCGCAGATTGGACAATGTGTCAAAACTTTAAACTGCTTCCCGCAATAATGACATTTAAGCCGATTGTCCTCTCTATGATAGACCAAACTTACATCACAGTCCACGCATTTTGCAATATATCCGCAGTCTCGACATCTTAAAAATGAAGAGTATCCCCGTCTGTTTATAAAAATCATTGCTTGTTTTTTATTATTTATAACATTTGCAAGGTCAGCAAGCAGTTGATTGGAGAATATCCCGCTGTTGCCTGCTCTTAACTCGCTCATCATGTCAACTATTTGAATTTGAGGAAGTTCTTTGCCATTTGCTCGGACTGGAAGTTCAACAAGGGTATACAAGCCTTGTTTCGCCCTTTCGTAACTTTCAATTGATGGTGTCGCACTTCCCAAGATAAGCGGACAATGGTTATATCTCGCCCTAAACTCTGCGACATCATGGGTATCAAACCGCGGGTTGGATTCTGATATGTAACTCTGCTCATGTTCCTCGTCAATTATAATAACTCCAACATTTTCAACTGGAGCGAAGATTGCCGAGCGTGCCCCTATCGCTATTCTTGCCTCACCCGAAAATATCCGTTTCCATTCGTCGAATCGCTCTCCCGCTGATAGCCCGCTATGAAGAAGTGCAACTAGGTCACCAAATCGTGCTTTAAAATTCGACATAATCTGTGGTGTCAAAGATATCTCGGGTACAAGCATGATTGCATTTTTGCCTTGAGACAAAACATTTTCGATGATATGCATATACACTTCAGTTTTACCGCTTCCTGTCACACCATGAAGCAAATAAGTTTTATCCTCCACCATAGTCTCTACGGCATGGCTTTGGCTGGCATTTAATGTCACCCTTTTGCTCTCTGCAGAAAGGACAAATGGAGTTCTTTTTATCTCTCTCTTCTCTTTTTCGATGACACCTTTTTTAGCAAGTGTATTTATTGCACCATAACCAAACTTAGCAAGTTCGCTTGAACTTCCATGTCCATTATTTTCTCTCAGGTAATTGATAATCTCTATTTGTTTCTTCGCATTCTTTGGCAAATCATCATTAAATCCATCTTTTAAATGATAGATGGTCTCAAAAAGTTCTTTAACTTTGCCCTCTCGCATCTCTGCTGGCAGGAATAATCTCAAGATTGATGCCAGTTTTAAATGATTTCTCTTCGCCATAAACTGCATAAGGTCAAGCATTTCAGGTTTTATTGCCGAAAAATCCTCGATTTTAGATATTATTTTTTTCAATTTACTTTGGTCATACTCACAATTTTCAGTCAAATCTACCACAAACCCCTGCAAAATACGTTTGCCAAATGGCACATAAACACGCATACCGATAGAAATATCCATATCAGCAGGAACGACATATTCAAACACCTTATCAAGTGCCTTGGCATCTTGGTCTATAATAATTTTCACATACATTTTTGTCTACTATGGAATTATAACACAATTATAAAAATTTAACAACTATAGCACTTAAAAAATAAAAAAACTCCTATTGCAAACACAATAAGAGTTTTTTAACAACAGAAAAACTTAAATCACATCACTGACACCATTTGTGCCATTGAGTCCACTTGGTACAACCTTGCCTTCTGCTATCTCTTCGCAGGCAATACTGATTGCTTTCTTGTCCTGAGATGCAAGTTCAAGTCGTCTCACACTTTCAATCTCTTTTGCACGTTTTGATATGATAGTGCAAAGAACATATTTATTGTTGTTTGTCTTATTTAAAAGTACGTCTATTGATGGTTCAATCATCATAATAATCACCTCTATAAAATATTTCTATGCTAGATTATATCACAGTTTTGCAAAATTGTAAAGTATTGATTATAAAATTTTATAAAAAAATGGTGTTTTAAGTGATATATTTTTAAATTCCGCTTGCTCCGTAGTTTTTAAGCACTCTTGCTGAAGGGTCATTTACGTCACAGTTCTCCCAGTTTTTATTAGGCATCCAAAAATCCTTTATCATATGTCCTTGCCCTGGATAATATTTTTCAAAAATTTCACGATATAAAAGTGACTCTTTGGTAAAAGGTTTTGCATGGGTATATTTTGAAGACAACTTTTCAAACTGCTCGTCTGTATATAAATTTTCGGCATATTCCTTTAAATAATCTACCATTGAATGCCCTACAGCATCCGAAAATGCAGCCTTTTGACGATATAGTATATCATGAGGAAGATAGCCACCTTCAAATGACTTTCTTAAAAGATATTTACCCATATTATAAGTGTTAAGTTTCTTTTGTGGGTCTATTGCCATAACGTATTTTACAAACTTTAAGTCTCCAAACGGCACACGAGCCTCAAGTGAATTTTCTGAAATGCATCTATCAGCACGAAGCACGTCATACATATACAGTTCGCGGATACGTTTTTGACTTTCCTTTTGAAATTCCTCGGCATTTGGAGCATAATCAGTATATTTATATCCAAAAAGTTCGTCAGAGATTTCGCCAGTTAATAACACACGGATATCGGTCTGTTCGTGTATGGCTTTGCAAATAAGATACATACCTATTGAAGCACGTACCGTTGTTATATCAAAGGTCTCTAGCGCCTCAATAACTTTTTCAAGGCTTTGAAGCACTATATCCTTATTTATGTAAATTTCGGTATGCTCACTTCCTATATAATCCGCTACCTGCTTTGCATATTTTAAGTCAATAGCATCTTCGCTCATACCAACAGCAAAGGTACGTATCTTTTTACCCTGTTTTGCATAGTGCTTTGCGGCTATTGAGCAGACAAGAGAACTGTCAAGTCCGCCCGAGAGCAAAAAGCCAACAGGCGAGTCAGATTCCAACCTCTTTAAAACACCTTCAGTCAAAAGTGAGTTGATATTTTTGTAAATCTCTTCATGGCTGTCAGAAAGATACTTGTCGACACGGGCTATATCATTATAGCAGACAAACTTTCCGTCTTTATAGTAATGCCCTGGTGGGAAAGGATAGACTTTGTCGGTAAGAGGCATTAATACCTTTGCCTCAGATGCGAACATTATGTTGCCACTCTTTGAATAAGCATAAAATAAAGGACGAATTCCTATTGGGTCTCGTGCTGCGACAAACTTTTGGCTCTTTCTGTCATAGATAATGATAGCAAACTCAGCATCGAGCATCTTAAACATTTCCACCCCATACTCCTCATATAGAGGCAAAAGGACTTCGCAGTCAGAGTTGGAGCGGAACTCATATCCTTGTTCTATAAGTTGACGGCGAATAAGGCGGAAGCCAAAAATCTCACCATTGCACACTACTTGGTTACCTTTTAAAGAGAAAGGTTGCATACCAAGAGATGAAAGCCCCATTATCGCAAGTCGGTTGAAGCCAATATATCCCCCTGCCAATGTCTGCAAACAACGTGCATCGGGTCCACGCATATATGAACGTGAAAATGCAGAGTCAATTTCTTGCAATGAGATATCTCTGCCTTCATAGGCTATTATTGAGCACATAGAAACCTCCAATAAAAATGTATTTATGTGTAATATAATTTAATTTATTTGTTGTTGTCAAGTGATTTTGTAAAATTTGCATTTATAACACTCACATTTATGCGAATAAATACTTAATATTAATGATAAAATATATTATTTTTATGAAAAATTAATTTTTTCAATATTTTTATAAAAATAATAAATAGTATAATTTTCTACAACTTTATAAAAAAAATTGCTAATACCTATTAATATTAGCAATTTTCTTTATTTAAAATAAATATCGTTTACTTATATTAAAATTATTTTCTAGGATTTTTGATATTCGCTTGAGCAGCAGCAAGTCTTGCAATTGGGACTCTGTATGGTGAGCATGAAACATAGGTAAGTCCGCTGTTGTGACAGAACTCTATTGATGATGGGTCGCCACCATGTTCGCCACAGATACCAAGTTTAATATCAGGACGAGTTGCCTTGCCAAGGTCACAAGCCATCTTGACGAGTTTCCCAACACCATTTTGGTCAAGACGAGCAAATGGGTCAGATTCAAATATCTTCTTAGCATAGTAAACATCAAGGAATTTGCCTGCATCGTCACGAGAGAAACCATAAGTCATTTGAGTCAAGTCGTTTGTACCAAATGAGAAGAATTCAGCATATTTTGCAATCTCATCAGCAGTAAGAGCGGCACGTGGAATTTCAATCATTGTACCAATCTTATAGGTAAGTTTAACTCCATTTTCTTTGATGACTTCGTCTGCTTTGTTTGCAACTATGTCACGAACATACTTAAATTCTTTCCAGTCACAAGTGAGAGGAATCATGATTTCAGGAACAATATTGTAACCCTTTTCTTTGTTTACAGCGATTGCAGCCTCTATAACCGCTTGAGTTTGCATTTCCGCAATTTCTGGATAGGTTACAGCAAGTCTGAGTCCACGGTGTCCCATCATTGGGTTAAACTCATGAAGGTCAGCAACTGTTGCCTTTAATCTATCAAATGAAATACCCATATCTTTTGCAAGAGCAGCAATTTCACTATCTTCATGAGGTAAGAATTCATGAAGTGGTGGGTCAAGGAAACGAATAGTAACAGGTTTGCCTTCCATAGCAGAGTAAATACCGATGAAGTCCTTTCTTTGCATTGGAAGAAGTTTGTCAAGGGCTTTCTTTCTTTCCTCAACTGTGGTTGAAACAATCATTTCTCTAACTGCTGGGATTCTGTCAGCCTCAAAGAACATATGTTCTGTTCTGCAAAGTCCAACACCTTCTGCACCAAAGTTGAAGGCATTTTTAGCATCACGAGGATTGTCAGCATTTGTTCTAACTTGGAGTGCACGATATTTGTCAGCCCATTCCATAATAGTAGCAAATTCACCTACGATTTTTGCAGGTTCAGTCTTGATTTCGCCATCATAAACTTTTCCTGTTGAGCCGTCAAAAGAGATAACGTCTCCTTCTTTGTATACTTTGCCATTGATTGTGAATGATTTTTCATCTTCTGCGAATTTAAGAGCAGAGCATCCAGCAACACAGGCAGTACCCATACCACGAGCAACAACGGCAGCATGAGAAGTCATACCACCACGAGCAGTTAAGATACCTTGGCTGGCAGCCATACCTTCAATATCTTCTGGAGAGGTTTCAAGTCTGACAAGCACAACCTTTTCCTTGTTTGCTCCCATCTCTTTTGCTTTTTCAGCAGTAAAGCAAATTTTACCACAAGCAGCACCAGGAGATGCTGGAAGTGCCTCTGCGATAGGAGTTGCCTTTTTAAGTGCATTTTCATCAAATTGTGGGTGCAAAAGTGCATCAAGTTGTTTAGGGTCAATCATCATGAGTGCTTCTTTCTCAGTGATAAGTCCCTCATGTACAAGGTCAACAGCAACCTTTAATGCTGCTTTTGCTGTACGTTTTCCATTTCTTGTTTGAAGCATATAGAGTTTACCTTTTTCAATAGTAAATTCCATATCTTGCATATCTTTGTTATGTTTTTCAAGAGTTTTCGCAATAGTTGCAAATTGTTTGTAAACTTCTGGGTTTTGTTCTTCTAATGTTGAGATTGGAAGTGGTGTTCTAATACCTGCAACAACGTCCTCACCTTGTGCATTCATAAGGTATTCACCATAAAGTTTGTTTTCGCCAGTTGCTGGGTTACGAGAGAAAGCAACACCAGTACCAGAATCTTCGCCCATATTACCAAATACCATTGATTGAACGTTTACTGCAGTTCCCCATTCATAAGGAATGTCGTGCATTCTTCTATAAACGTTTGCTCTGTCGTTATCCCAAGAGCGGAATACAGCCTTAACTGCTTCAATAAGTTGTACTTGTGGGTCTTGAGGGAATTCTTCACCTTGTGCCTTTTTGTAAAGGTCTTTGAACATCTTTACAATCTCTTTTAAGTCATCAGCGGTAAGGTCTTTATCATATTGAACACCCTTTTCTGCTTTAACTTTGTCAAGTATTCTCTCATATTTTGATTTTTCTTGTTGCATAACAACGTCAGAGAACATTTGGATAAATCTTCTGTAAGAGTCATAAGCAAAACGTGGATTGTTTGTAAGTTTTGCAAGCCCTTCAACCACCTCATCATTGAGACCAAGGTTAAGAATAGTATCCATCATACCAGGCATAGAAACTCTAGCACCAGAACGAACAGAAACTAAGAGTGGATTGTCTTTATCTCCGAACTTTTTACCTGTCATTTTTTCGAGTTCTTTGAGTTTTTCTTCAATTTGTGCTAAGATTTCGTCATTGATTTTACGTCCATCAGCATAATATTGAGTACAAGCCTCAGTTGTAACTGTAAAACCTTGTGGAACAGGCATTCCAAGGTTTGTCATTTCGGCAAGGTTTGCACCTTTTCCACCAAAGAGTGCTTTATTTTTGCCGTCTGCTTCTTTAAATAAGTAAACAAATTTTTTCATAAACTCTCCTTTTCACAAGGTTTATTATATAACAAAACAAAATATTTTCCAAACGATTTAAAGATAATTTTAAAGAATAAAAAAATTTTATAAAGTTAAATTATATATAAAATAAAATTTATTTAGTATTACTAAATATCTTTATATATATAATATATAATTGTAATTGTAGAATTATAATTGCATAATTACAGTTAAATATTTTTTAAGTCTCTTTTTGATATAATGCTTTAAAGGTTGATTTATGAATATTATCGAAGCAATTTCAAAAAGGATAAAATATTATTTAGATTTAAATGGTTGGAGTATATACAAACTCTCTCGCAAAACTGGATTAAGCCCAAATGGTATACAAGTTATTATGCAAAATGCAACTCACAATATAAAATTGACCACTATTATACTAATTGCTCATGCATTTGGTGTAACTCTGTCAGAATTTTTAAACGGTGATGATTTTCTCTATGAAAATCTCAACATTAATTTTTAAGCCATGAAAACTGTATGTTTTATGGGTTCGCATTTTGGCATGACTAAAAATTCCATAGAAAAAGCAAAAAATATATTGATATCTTTGATTGATAATGGTTATAAAACATTCCATTGCGGTGAATATGGCGATTTTGACCTGCAAATAAATTCTAAACTATTTAATTTAAAGAAAATTTATAAAGATATCACTTTGATTTGTGTTAAACCTTATTATAATGAAAACAAATTTAAAAGCCAAAAGTGTAAAAAAGAGTATCAGGCTATAAAATCAAAAATTTTGTATGAATATGAGAAGTTTGACGACCTTGACAAGCAAATTGGTTATATAGACGATGAATTTAAGTATAATTTCTTTAAAATTAAATTTATATATGAAAATAATTTTGATGACGTTATTGTTTGCGGGCTTGAAAATGTGCCGTATAAATTTAGAATTGTTGAGTGCAACAAGTGGAAAGTGAAAAATAGTGACGTTGTTGTCTCGTTCTGCACAAAAAAATACTCAAATACATATAAAATTCGTCAGTTTGCTTTAAAATTAAATAAAAATGTCGTTGATATCAACGACCTATAAAATTATTAAAAAAATTTTTAATTAAATATGCTCATCTTCATCCTGTTTGGTTTTAGCAATGATTTTGTTTAATTTATCATTTAAATATTTGCAAACATCACAAGCATGTTCCAAACGAGAGATAAAATTTTTGTCCACTAAAATACCATTTTTCTCCTTTATTGAATACTCTTTCAGTATCTGATATGCTTGTTGACCGACTGGCTGTTCTAAAAGCATACTGATTGTTTTCTTTGCATACATTTCTTTGCCTGGCACCTTTGCCTGCTTTTTGCCTGTCAAATCTAGTGTAACTTCAAAATGTTGTGAAAGTGAGACGTACAATCTGACAATGTTATCCACATCGTTCCTCAATTTTTCATCCTTTATATTTGATAAAAGATTTTTGTAATATTTATCCATTTTAATACCCTGTCCTTAATTCCGAGATTACCACATTCTCCTTGTTTATACCAATCTTACAGTCATACACTGAAAATTCAACGATGACGTCATAAAGTTCGTGGTCGGAGATATATCGCATAATTTTCGAAAAGCCTGGTATATCCCATAGTTTGTTGTCTTCAATGCTGGTATGAAGATTATATTCTGGATTTTCGTAAATATTTCGTTGGGTCGCCTCGCTGTCTGTCCGTGCAGTCAAGTCAACAATGTCAACCCCTAGTCCCCTATGGACTTTTATATCGCCTACTAAAATAATATCCTCTTTGTATGGTCTATAAGACACGTCAATTGTCACTTCGCTAGAAAAATATTGAAGTTTTCCTAAAGCCTCCTCATAATTTTTTACATAGAAGAAATTTCCGTTTGTCTTGTTTGGACTTCTCATCACATATTCTTCAGATGGATAGTTTTCAAAAAACATTTTCATACCATCAGTATCACTCACATCAAAAACTTCAAGTGGAAAATAATTGAGACGAAGTTCCTTCATTTTGTTTATGCTATCTTTTTTGTCTTTAATTTTTATCATGTAACTATCCTTTATATTATTATTTTAACAAAAAATAAATAATAATGCAATTTTTTAAAGACTTTTTTATTATAGACAACAAAAAAGTAGGATTCTCTCCTACTTTTATAATATTTTTTAGGCTTGCAATTCATAACTCAATGTTGTGCTTGCCTCGCTTGTGATTTCAATAGACATATCTGCTTCAATCATTTGTTTAAGTTTTGAAACGTATTCGTCTTGAACCTCTGCCTCGCTTACTCTACCTCTTTTGAAATCTCTTCCTGCATTATAAACCTTTGTACTTACGTTGCCATTTGCATCTTTTACGACTACGATTGCCTTTGCAGTAACTTCGGTTTGTTTTGTGCTTGAGTTATAAGAACAATCAATTGAATATTGAACTTCTACGTTGCCATTTACTGTAACGTTTCCTTGTGTGAGACTTCCGTTTCCACTCATTTCCATTTCGCTATCAAACACTTGAGATTGAACTTTGCCCGCATTCATTCTGCTTATCAAAGATGATGCATCAAGGTTGGTAAGTCCTGGAGCGATTGTCGCGGTTAAAAGATTTCTATATTGTTTTCCTTCATAGGAAGTGCAATTTACAAGTAATGTAACTTCACCATTATTTTTATTGTAAGTGCATTGTTCAACAGAATTTACATCACCGCCAAGGTCTGCACTTAACAAATATTGTTTGATCCCTTGATAGTTTGCAAGGTCATCGGCTGTGAATGTAATGTTGATGATAGGCTGTGAAAGTTCATCATTTACGGCTTCTTGGTAATTTGCATATGCTTCTGCTGCGGATAATGCATTATCGCTTGCACTTGATGCATGACCACCTATTGTGGCTACTAAATCAGAGAGTTGTTTCATAAGGTCGATAACTGTATTGTACTCTCCATTTGCATAAGCGGTCTCTACTTCAGCCTTAATTGAGTCATATGAAAGTTTTTCATTTTGTGCCTCAACTTGACTTGTTAATGCCGATTGTTTGTATCCATCAAGTTCGGCATTTGTAGCCTCGTCTGCACCCTTATTTATATAATTTTGAATGGTATCTATTGAACTTTGGATGAGAACAAAGGCATCATTTAAGGTCTCATCAAAAGAAGGAAGTTGTGCATAAAGTTTTTCTGCAGATGCTTGAGTCTTTTCAAGACTTTCTTGAGCATCTTGTATTGCCTGTTCAGCATCTGCCAATAATTGGTTGATATTTGAGATAACTTCATTTGCTTTGTCGGTCGCTGTTTTAGTGTAAGAACTAATATTACTGCTATTGGTACTGATTGACGAGCCTATTTCATTGACTCTATCCCAATTTTGATTGTCATATTCAATTTTCATTTGAGTTTGAGATGATTGCATTGTCTGATACTCAGTATTTGCACTATTAAGTGCGGTTTGTGCCTCGCTAAGTAATACACTCATAGAAGATGCAGTCTCCTGTCTAACCTCTGACGAAATACTTGCCAAAACTTTTGCTGTGTTCTCGTCTTCCGCCTCAGTCTCTCCTCCTACCTGGCTGACAAGATTGCTTGCTGTGGTGACAGTCGTATTGGTATTATTGATGGTCCATTCAGCAGATTCAACAAGGTCATCAGCGGTATTCATTGCAGTTGTCGCATTCTTGCCTGCTTCTTCGGCATTGCTATTTGCTAGTTCTCCATTTTTTACCGCACTATTAATACCGAGTCCAGCGGCAACGGCTACGGCTGCTGCCACAAGGGCTAATGCTATGGTCTTTTTTAATATTGCCCATTGTTTGAACTTAACTGCTTGCTTGCCGTTTTGATTGGTTCTAGAAGCACCTGTTTCATTATCTTCTTCAGCAATGGTTTGAGCGGCTCTAAAGGTAGAACTTCCTGCCTTAGGCTTAGTAGGTTCCTCTTTAGGTTTAGCAGACTCTGCCTTAGGCTTTGCAGTAGGCTTAACAGCCTCATCCTTAGGCTTTGCAGTAGGCTTTGCTGTTCCCTCATAAGGTTTCTCTTTATTTTTAGGCTTAACTGGAGTCTCATCCGTTGTATTTCCGAATAGATCCTTCATAGTATTCCCTCCTTAATTTACCTATATTATATCTCATAAACGTCATTTTGTCAATAGGCAAATTTAATAAATTTTCAATATTTATAGAGTTATTTTATTCTACAAACTTCTATTGTATTCAAAACAAAAATTACTGTTCTTTTTCGTCAAGATATGTAGCCGTCAAATCTGCCAAATGTGTCAAAAAGCATAGAGGATACTTGTAAAAGACCTCACTCATCAAGTAACTTCCGTTCTGCACTCTTATATCAAATTCTCCCATATGCCAGTTGATAGCAAGTGCCTCTTCTCGTGTCAATTTTATAAAGGCGGATATAATATATACCGATTTTTCTCCATGACCATATGGCAGTGAGTCTTCTATTCTGTAGTAAGGTTTCTTTCTCCACACTCCATCTTCATCTTTGACATTTTTAAAGTCTTCGACATAGGTGTCCACTTTGCAAACGTCATGCAAAAGTCCTATTATTGCCACACTTTCAGGATTGACCTTGCTTTGCCAGTCCTTTCCATATTCCATCTCGCAAAGTTTGACTAATCTCTTGTACACGTTGATAGAATGCTGACATAGTCCACCTCTATATGCACTATGACGTCTTGTACTTGCAGGGGCGGTGAAAAAGTCTGACTTTTCAAGCCAGTCAAGCAATTTGTCCGCACCATCTCTATCAATTTCATAAAATATCTCTAAAAATTCTTCTTTTGGGTCCATATTTACTCCTATTTTATCATTTTAATAGATTAAGTAAGTTTATCAAATAATGCTGTGATGACTCTTCAAGTTTCTCTATTTCGTCAAAGATACTTTCTAGTTCTTCCATCACCTTAAGGGCTTGCACCTCTGACTTTATCTCTTTAAACATATTATTAAAATGCTCTGCCTTCTCATTTGCTATCTTCTCGCAGTCCAATATATTGCTACAATTTATACGATAAACATCGACAGTATCTTGGTCCTCATCGTTTTCATGCATCTTAAGTATGCTAAATGCAGTGTCGGTGTTATCCTTTATGTTCTCCATAAGCAGTGACAGTTGCTTTTGCATATCAAGAGTATGTTCTTTGTTGTCTATTCCATCATGTGAATGATTGTGATTGTTCTCTTCCATAAAAATCTCCGTTTCGATATATTTTAACAATTTTTATTATAAACAAAATATATCAAAAACGGAAATAATTTAACAATGTTTTGTAAGTTATTTTGCAAGTTCCACTGAAATCTTTTCTTCTTTTTCTTGAAATTGACTTAAATAGCACGATTTCATCTCGTTAAAATCAATGCCCTGCATATTTAAATCTTTAAAGATGGTTTTAGCCAATTTTTTATTGTTTTGCATAATTGATGCAAGTCTGGTATCCAAATAAAGGACTTCATTGTCGTAATAGTCAAAAGTTCTATACTTTCTATCCTTAATAAGTTCCTCAAATTTTCCTTGAAATTTTGTATATGCATCGTCTGTCTTTGCCTTAATAAATTTGTTGTATGCATGCCATGCTTCTCTTGCAAGGGCAATAAGTTGTCCATACTTTGATTGACTGTCTAGTTTCAATATCTTATGTGGCTTATCCATCTTCATAATCCCTATTTCAAATAATTCATCATACTTTCCCTTTCTCATAAGTTCTCTCCTTTAATTTTTCTCATCCTCATCACCAAAATTCATTTTTTGACCATCTTCTAAAAACTCTATAGGCGAATAAACGTGAAGAATTTTAAGATTGTTGTCCTTTAAAAATTTCTTGTAAAACTTCTCTGTCATAATAACTTTGCAGTCATCTAAATTTGTAATTCCATTTTGCAATGCTTCTCTTACTGTGGTTGGGTCACTGTAAAACTTGTGTCCAAATAGACTTGTTCTAACCAAAGAATGTATGTTCTGGAAATTCTTATCACCTATAGTAATATAAGTCGAGTCTATATCTAAGCATCTAAGTAAAAATGACATTGTCACGGCATCGCCTAAACAATCAGACCTATTTTCAATCAAGCAATTATAAATACCATTTATCTCCAAAGTCTTATATTTTTCAAGTGGAGAGATATTGGCATTGTATAGTTCTTGCTTTTCGTCAAAGATTTTATCATCATAACTAGACGAGGTGACTATATATTTAAAAATTTTACAAATTTGAGTGTAAGTCATATCATTTTTCAAGTCTAACTCATCAAATATTTCTTTTACTTTTCCTTTGATTTGTCTGATTTTCTCTATATTTTCAACGTGCAAAATTTCGTCTTGGCGTTCCATCTCTCTTATTGCATTATTTACAAAGGTATAAATTCCCCTCACCTCTTTTGGATATGTCTTAAATGCTTCAGCGATTGACATTGTCTGTCCATCAATTTTTAATATGCCATCCTTAAAACTTTCTATCTTCATAATAAATCCTTATGCTATATTATAACAATAAATTCATCATTTTTCAATAGGTAAAATAAAAAAATCATAAATTGTTTGTTATTTAAATAAAAAAAGACTACAGAATAGTCTCTTATGCCACCAACTGCTCACCAGTAGCATCTTGACCGCTTCTATAGTCTTCTATAATAGTTATTGCTTGTTCTGAAACGAGAGTGCTAACCTCTATTGTCACTATTTCGCTGTACTCACAGATAATCTCGCCATCCTTGATCATCAACACAAATTTGTAACTGCCGCTGTCGCTATTGTCGGTAAAATGTATCACACTATCGCTCTCTAGGTAATCTCCATACTCTAAGCCATCATCACTTTTAGCATAAGCAAGTGAATAATTATCTTGCATACCTAAGACGGTTATATTTACAGTGGCACTGCCATCATCATTATTTACAACTTGGACATTGCTGATGCTTGGCTCGACAAATTTTGTGTCGGTAATCTTAGGGATAGGAAATTGATAGAATGCCTCTCCGCCATCAAAATAATAGATATAGTTTTGTGGTGTTCGCCCATCATCGTAAAAGCCGTCACCTGTCTCCAAATCGCCACCTAACAGGAAATAATCATGTTTGTGAAGTTCTTTATACTCTAAAATTTCTTCCCATGACATTGTTGGGTCGCTTGGGTCGCCATCATTCCAAGTCACGTCAAGTCCGTACCAATTGCCATAGAGATAAACATAGTTCCATGCATGGCCTTCTTGACTTCCGTCCTCATACTGCACATAGCCAACCCCTGCAAGGTTTGTTATATCCTTTCCGTCAAGAAGATATTGCATTGCATAAGCATAACCATCACAAACTGCAAGCCCATTTACTAAAGCACCATATGCTGTATGCACAAATGGTCTGCCAGTGCTGTTTGGTATTAGCACACTGTCATCGTAGACAACAGTATCTACCAAATAATCGTTGAAAAATTCTATTGTTTGGTATTCGGTCGCACCCTGCGGATACTCCTCGTCAAGTGCTTGATAGATTTCATCACGAACACTGCTCATCGCCAGCAGATAACTATCAATCGTTGCACTTTTATCGTATCCTGGTATATCATCGGAGATAAAGTCGGTAAAATACCCGTTTGCATCTCTTGCCTGAAACGTAATATCCGAGATACTGCTTGGAAAACCGCTTGACTCTGTGTAAATATATAAATCATCAAAAGATATCCAAAATAGGTCTGGATTATCAAGTGTCAAACAAGTCAATGCACCACTTGTGGCAACGACAAGATAACTAGAAAGTTCATTAAGTTCGCTTCTTGAAAAATAACTACTTAAACTTATTACATTTGCACCATCTTTTATCTCGTCAACATTATCATAAATGGCTTCATAAATTTTTAAAGTATAATAATTTGTTTTGTCGTCTTGGTTTTGTGATAGATATTCATGATAATCTGTTATATCCGACTCAATGACTTCCTCACCTATGAAACTAGGTCTTGTAGTGCCATTATTGTTTTCAACAGCAAAAAATATGATAACACCTATTATTACCAAAATTAAAAATATAATTAAAAATGTTTTTATTCCTGTTTTCTTTTCACTCATGGTAATATAATAACATATTCTCCTGTTTTTTCAAAATATTTTATAAAATTTAATGCATTATCTATATAATATCTATTTTCGTAAAATTAATTTTATAATCATTTAAATTTTTAAAAAATATTTGCTTAATGTTTTGGTATGGGTGTATAATTAAGAAAAGGAGTTAATAATGATAGAAATTGATAATATACTGAATTTTCTATCATTTTTTATTTATTTTTATTAATATTTTTATTTTGCTATTTATTTTTTAATAATTTTGTGTTTT
>CAJFOL010000077.1 GCA_904397185.1 uncultured Clostridia bacterium | reverse complement strand
TTGCTGAGTAGTCACCATAGTTTACAACAACTTTACCACTTCTATCATTGATATCAACAAACATCTGTCCATTAACATCAATTCCGTCATATTCAACTTGATATCCAAGTCCAATTTCACCATTAGTTGAAGCAGCATAATCAACTACAGAAACAGCCACGTCAACAACGTCAGTGAGGTCGATAAATTCGCTAGCATCAACCTCGGCTATATTAGAATTTTCGAGGTAGTCGATATCAGCCTCAGCCCCAATATTCATACCGCTGATAGCAAAACTTGGAAGTTCAAATTTTGTCAACTGATAATCTTCGGTGCAAGTCATATTGATAGATAGGTTTTCAACAATAGGGATAGCGACCTGCAGAAGTTTGCTTCCGTCAGCATTGTCGCTTTCTGTAAAGTTCGAGAGCATGGCAAGTATGTCGTTTAGGTCAAGCCCGCCGAGCATTGAGCCGATATCAGGCATTTCCACACCGACAAGGGAGGTAATTTGTTCAATTGAGTCCATAAAGTTGTCGGTTGCGAGCATAAACTTGCCACCCAAGAGTTCGAAGTAGACGACATTATTCTGATATGCAACTGCGATATCAAATTGATTTTCACCTAAGCCAAGATTAAGATTAACCTCAGCCATGAGATTGTCAATCCCGCCCGAAAGGTCGATTTGTCCGTCCAGTCCGACCGTAATATCACTTTCGCCACTTTCTATATCTGCCTGCAAGACGATATCAAGAGCATTTGCCGAAGTGAGGTTGTTTACGATGGCATTGATTTCGTCCGCGATAACAATTTCGCCCCCACCACCTGAGCCAAGATTTGAATTGCCGGAGTTGTTATTCATGGAAAATGTGATGACTCCATAAGCGGAAGCCACCGACACGACTAGATATAATAATGAATATGATAGAAACTTAAAAATCTTTCTCATAATAATTTCCTTTTATTTTAACCTAAACGTTAAAATTTATTTGATAAGGGTCGACAGGGAAGAAGTCTTTTATCTCCTCTTCGCTCATCCCAAAGTCGTAGTAAGAGGTGAGATTGCCCGAACAACTAGCCGACACACCATAGATAACCGAGTATTCTTCTTCGATGCTGATACTGATAAGGTTCCAGTTTTCGTCAATGGTTATTGTTTGACTAACCGAAGAGAATGTAGGGAGCGAACTAAGTCCACTTGTCTGCTGAACTTGTCTAACATAGCGAAGGACACTTGTGATAGGGTCAAGGTCGACAGTGAATGAGTAGTAACCGCTCTCTTCGTCATACACGACCTCGCTTTGGTCGATTATGGTCTTATCAGAAATGATATAAGACTGTATTCCGTCAGGTGTTGATCCAGCCAAAGCAATATAGCCCTCATTTGAGTAGTCCTGATAGTCATTCCAAACGGCATCCTTACCACCATTTGTTATGTTGGAACTTGAATAAAGCCTTACACCATCAGTATCCTTTCTCATTACAGAGCATTTGCCGATTTTCAACATACCATCACTGATACTTTCAAAGGTGTAGTATCCGCCATCATAATTTTTTTCACTGTATACTGACTGAGAAGTTGAGATTCCAAAAACCGAAGCAGTAACCTTGCCGTTGCCTACAATATGGAAGGTGTCAGCAAGAGAGGCATTGAATTCGGCGAGGATAAAGTTTTCAGCAGGGGAAAGGTCGGCAGGTGAAGTGATATCATTGTTGTTTTTAAGTTGAGTAAGCCAGTTTTCATAATCTGAGTTTACTCCGTATTTTCCTAGTACACTCTCAGCCGAGACAATGTAGTCGTTTTCGTTATACTGACTATAGTCGATGATAGGCCCCACTGCATTATTGAAATACCACACACCAAGCCCGCTACCCGTGAAAATGCCAAGCACCGTCAAAATACCAATTGTCCTCATACGTTGCTTAGTGGACTTTTTGAGTTTTTTGGTGTGCTTAGCCTTAACTTGCACCTCATCCTCATCATCACTTTGAGAATGACCATTGCCGTTAAGCCCAAAACTTGCATTGCTAACTCCGTCTTTTACAATTACACTTTCATTTTCGTCTTTAATGGCTATAGAAGGCTTGTTTTCAGCGGTCAGACCACTATTTTGATTATCTAAATCATTGGCACTATTTTGCCTGCCTTGCAAACTCTCTAGCCCACTATTTTCAATGCTAATCGCACTGTTTTTTGCAGAAGAATTAGAATCGGAGTTATCTTCAATAACAACATCTGATTTTTTGATTGTAACACTGTCACCATTGCCAGCACTGTTAGATGCAAAAAAAGAGGAAGTTTCATCCACATTACTATCTGTATTTGTTAAGTTTTTATTTACATTATGTTTATTTCGTTTTAAATTAGCCATGTTCTTAGCCCCCTAGAAATAAGGGCTTCAGCACACTCGCCATTTTTTGACATATTCAGTTTATTATATGATGACACACAATGATTGTGTGATAAAAAATCAAAATCAGCAAAGGAGTTGTCAAATTTGACTGTAGTGGCTGGTGAGCAAGTTATGCTCATAATGGCAAAAACAGACGAACTGTTTACCATTTTTTTACCCTCCTAAGTTTACTTAATACGTTTGAATGATGATTGAAATATATGTATATATAATATGATATAATGTATAGTTAATAAAGTATATATTTAGGTTAGATTCAATTAACAAAGTAATTCATCCAAACACTATCAGCATTTTTATTTTGCCATAGACAAAACATTTTTAAAAAAGTAATGAATAATGTTTTGTTATTTGACGATTTTATTATATAATATAAAAGTAGATTTGTCAACGTTTTTTAGTGATAAAAAGACAAAAAAGTGAAAAAATAATATCGTTTGTACTTTTGCTTACCAATTTTTGTATGGATAGGGCAAGCATTTTCTCAAACTTCACACTATTGACATACAAAAAATGTAACCACTTTTGGTACAAAAATGTTGCCACTATCTTGTAGATGCATAAATATTTATAATTTTTTTTGAATATTTATGCAAAATTTACATAAATCATTTGGAGATGAAAAACCGTTTATGGTATAATAAAGAAAACAAAGGAGAAAACATATGCAAACAGGATTTATTGAAGATTTGGTAAAAAGATTGCTTTATAGTGAGAAAATTGACCTAGAAGAGGGGCTTATCATATTTGACTGCTTGAAAAAGAAGTATTCAAAGTATTTAAGCGATGGCAAAGAGAGGACTAATGATGAACAAGATGAGAGTATTGAGAAAGTTATAAAATCATTACCAAAGTATACTAAATATTTTGATAATAATGATTTTTCTAAGAGTTTGGAAGAGTATAAGTCACACCTTGGTGAAGGGGTAGAATTAGACGAGAATGATATAATCTCATCCATTAGCGACATGGCAGACAAACTTGTCCTCATGCAGGCAGAACTTGGTAAATTCAGCAGAAATTCGGGTGTAAATATTATAAATGATAAGACCAATTACACAAACAACATAAAAGATTTTGAGTTTGCTCGTGAGAAATTTACCCCAGATTTTATCAAACAAACCATCATGGCAATGGGCAATGTCACACCTGAAATGGCAAATCAGTACAAACAAAAATATGAATATTTATGCAAAAATTTGGCTGAGAGTGCAATCAAGGATAAGGTTGACTACTATGGAAGAACGGTTGACTATCTTGTAGATTTTTATGCTGACAATGAGATCGCAAGAAGAGAGGAGCAACAACTGGCTTAAAAAGGAGTTTTATCAACAAGTCTCGTGAGTGATACTATGTTTCAAAGACCTAGCAAAGATATATTTAAATTGACGAAAAATATTTTAAGAATTTTGATAAAAACACTTGACAATTAGTTGTATATTATATAAAATAAAGACGTCTTAATTTTAAGGCATTTTTTGTTTGCACTAGCCCCGCGGATAAAATTTGCCTTATAGACAGTTAGCGGTTGTTGAAATCCCGAAGGTTTGACAATTTGCAAGAGTATTAAAAATTTTATTCGGAGGAAAATCAATGAAAACATATATGGCAAAACCAGCCGAACTTGAAAGAAAATGGTTCGTTGTTGATGCTACAAATGTTCCACTTGGACGTGTTGCAAGCCAAGTTGCAGACATTTTGACAGGCAAAAACAAGACAATATACACACCACACGTTGACTGTGGCGATTTTGTAATCGTTATCAATTCTGATAAGGTTGCACTCACTGGAAAGAAACACACTGATAAAAAACTTAGATGGTATACAGGTTATATCGGAGGACTCAAAGAAGTTGACTATGGCACACTTCTTGCTAAAAACTCTCCAAAGGCTATTGAGCATGCTGTAAAAGGAATGCTCCCTAAGACTAGCCTTGGAAGAAAGCAATTCACAAGACTTCATGTTTACAAGGGTGAAGAGCATAACCACCAAGCACAAAAACCAGAAAAAGTTGAAATAAAAGGAGTTAGGGACTAATGGCAGAGAAGAAAGTTAATAAGGTTAAAAATACAAACCAAGTTATTTCAACTGGTAGAAGAAAAAAATCTATCGCAAGAGTTAGACTTTTCCCAGGCAATGGCAATGTCGTTGTCAATGGAAGAGAGATAGGCGAGTACCTTCAAAGAGATACCGTACTCTTAGTTGCTAAAAGACCTTTTGCAGTAACAAATACCGAAGGCAAATATGATGCTATCATAAGAGTAAACGGCGGTGGTATTTCTGGTCAAGCAGGTGCAATCAGTCACGGTATTGCAAGAGCACTTGTTAAGGCTGATGAAATGTATAAGAAAGAACTTAAGGATGCAGGACTTCTCACTCGTGACCCAAGAATGAAGGAGAGAAAGAAGTACGGGCTTAAGAAAGCAAGAAAAGCATCTCAATTCTCAAAGAGATAAGTTTATTACAAAAAGCGGTTGTTGTACAGCCGTTTTTTTATTTATAAATTAAGACTAATGATTATATATTTATAACTATTGAAACCTTAAGAATAAATTGAAAAATACAAAGGAAAAGATAAAAAATGGTTTTGGATTTTTCTAAAATGATTTTGAATTTTGCTAGCACGTATAGTATATTAATATAAATACATAATAATTAAAGTATGACATAAAAATCAAATCAAAAAGGAGATATTATGGATAAGATATATGATATATTGGTTGTTGGCGGAGGGCCAGCGGGAGTGACTTCAGCCATTTATGCCAAACGTGCTGGACGTGACGTAGCAATAATCGAGAAATTTGTTATAGGCGGACAACTTTCTCTTATAGGTGAAATTGAAAACTATCCAGGATTTTCAAGTATTGCAGGCGATGAACTTGCAAAAGATTTTCGTAATCATGCAAAGAGCCTTGATATCCCGTTTATTTATGATGACATTTCAGATTATGATTTTGCAGGAGAGGTAAAGACAGTTGCCAGCAAAAAACAGTCATACAAGGCTAAGGCTGTTATCTTAGCCATGGGTAGTCATCCAAAGGAACTCAATATTGATGGCGAGAAAAATTTTATAGGCAGAGGAGTGAGTTATTGTGCATTGTGTGACGGCAACTTCTTCAAAAATCAAGACGTTGCAGTGGTCGGCTCTGGCGATTCGGCAGTGAGCGATGCACTTTACCTATCCAATACCTGCAAAAACGTCTATGTTTTGACAAAAAATCAGTTAAAACTCAACAATTATAGCGAAGCCGATTTGAGTGAAAGAGAGAATATAAAGGTGCTAAAAGGTGCCATTTCGAAACAGATAGAGGGTGACAATAAGGTGCAAACTCTTGTCTATGAAAAAGACGGAGAAGAGAGTAATCTTGACGTCAATGCAGTGTTTGTAGCGATTGGAAGAAAGCCTGATACCGACAACTTAAAAGATAAAATCAATCTTAATGATAGAGGTTTTATTGAGACAAACGACAGAATGGAAACTTCGACCAAGGGTGTGTATGCTTGTGGAGACGTTAGGACGAGTGTAATCAAACAGATAGCGACAGCGGTAGGAGACGGAGCGATAGCAGGCAACGAAGCAAGCAAGTATGTACTTATCATGGATAAACTGAATAAAAAGTAAAAATATAAACGATGTACGTTCATCCAAATGA
The DNA here is from genome assembly GCA_904397185.1 of uncultured Clostridia bacterium. Taxonomy (GTDB): domain Bacteria; phylum Bacillota; class Clostridia; order Christensenellales; family UBA1242; genus Caccovivens. The sequence goes on along the minus strand of CAJFOL010000077.1, from coordinate 171 downwards.
GTATGTTTTTGCTCTAGATTGAACTTCCGCTCACATTTTTCAAATAAAAACCTTATTTTTTTGGACACAGATACCACCGCCTGTCTTTTTTGGCAAACTTAGTTTGCATCAGCGACTAAATGTCGCCGACTTTTTCAAAAATTATCCTTATTTTTCGAAGTAGTACAGGTC
>CAJFOL010000076.1 GCA_904397185.1 uncultured Clostridia bacterium | reverse complement strand
CCGAACTTGCTCGCAAGGGTGAGGCTGATGGTCATACATACTATGTGATGGGTGTGTGAAGCACACAAATTCGCTAGAATTTATAAAGTTTTATGCAAATAAAATTTTAACATCACATAGTTTATAATACAATATGAAAATCACCTTACTCAAACAAATGACCCAAAAGCAAAAGAAACGATTTCTGATATAGTTAGGGAAGAAAAACTTCATGTTGGGCAACTTTTTGGTTTACTCTTTTCACTTGACCCCGAAAGTAAAGAACAGTTTGAAAAAGGGTTGAAAGAGTTTAACAATCTATAAAAAATGTTGGTTCAACAATCTTCATTATAATTGTATAGAATACCTATAGAGTTAGTGTAATTATAAGTCTACGTAGAAAGGTACTATAAACCATCAATAAGTATTTCTTGTAGTGCAAATAAAAATACTCTACAAAAATATCGTAGAGTATTTTTATATCAAAAGAAAAAGGTGTGTTCAGTTGAACACTTGGTGCAGGTGGTGGGAGTCGAACCCACACGGTTTCCCACTTGCCCCTTAAACAAGCGCGTCTGCCATTCCGCCACACCTGCATTTTTAGTGTACTCTAATATTATATATATTTATACTTAAATTGTCAAGCATTTTATACGAATTATTCAACATTATTTATAAAAAATAATAATATAGATAAAATACAATTATGCAACATCTATATACTTTTATAAAATACAAGGACAGAGAAGTCATTAATTCTGAAGCAATTTCTCAATATCTTCAGGGAGTGGTACTGAAAAGAATAGTGTCTTGTTCTCATAAGGGTGAAAGAAAGACACTTCTTTGCATACAAGGGCAGTGTGATTTATAAAGGGCGATTTACTACCATACAACTCATCTCCTAAAAGTGGATGTCCTATGCTTGACAAATGCACTCTTATTTGGTGTGTCCTGCCATGGATGAGATTGATTTTAACAAGTGTGACTAGTGTTTTATTGCTATTATTCTTTAATATAAATGATTTGATAGGGTGGACATATGTTGTCGCATCCTTACCATCATCTGAAACTTCTCGCTTATTTATGTTTAGTTTTCCATATGAGATTGTCTTAATTTTCTTGTCAATAACAAGGTCGCTATCAATTGCCCCTTCGCACAAGGCATAATATGTCTTTTTGATATTCTTAATTTCCTTTTGTGAAATGCTATCTTTGGCAACAATGACAATACCAGCGGTATCCTTATCAAGTCTATTCACAATTCTTAGTGTAAAATCGGGTTCTTTACCATCCATATAGTAGCAAATGGCACCCGCTAAATTACAAGTATAATGTGAGTGGCTTGGCATACATGGTAGCCCGCTTGGCTTATTAATTAGTAGGTAGTATTTATCTTCATATACTATATCTAGTGGTATTATGCAATGCATAATAGTGGTTTTGTTGTTTGGATTTGAATTTATTGCAAGCATGTCTCCAATATTAAGAGAATGTCTTATTGTTACTTCTTCATCGTTTACCTTAATATTCCCTAATACTTTTCTTAGATTTGTGATATAATTTTCAGAAAATCCGCTATCTTTCAAAAAATAGTAAATAGTTTTGTACGGTTTATCTATTTTGTAATATTGATATTTTGTCATCTCTGTAGTCCTTTAGATTTGAGTCTGTGGTTTCTTATTAAATATTGTGTATTTTCATTTTTGTATTGATTTAAGTATAACAAAAATTGTCTTTTATTGTAAAATTTATTTTAAAGGTTGATAAAAAACTTGACATATTTTTTTTACTATTATATACTCATTAAGTATAAAAGCTATGATGAAAGACTAGTAGCATGAGCCATTGTTATCTTAGAGAGTCTGCAAAATGCTGAAATGTAGATATAACAATCCATGTGAATTCACTTTCTAGCCACATTTATGAAGTTGTATTTTGTTAATATAATGTGTAGTTTATGTCGTAAATCTGCGTTAAAGATTGAATAAGGATTGATTTTATTACGATTATAAAGTTTTGTAAAGTAATGTGCTAACTTGAAACATATTGTAAAATTATAGTAAAATCAATCAAAATTAGGTGGTACCACGAAGAGACCTTCTTTCGTCCTAATACGAGAAGGTCTTTATTTTGTTATAATGAGAAATTAAGGAGAAGATTATGAACAACGAGCAGTTAGAAAACATAAAGGTTGAATTACTTGATGATATCAAAAATGCCAAAAGTCTTAAAGATTTGGTTGGAATAAAGGTAAACGCATTTGGAAAATCAGGCTCTATTTCATCTTTATCAAAGGGAATGAGAGATTTATCACCAGAGGATAGACCAAAGTTTGGGGCTATGATAAATGAACTTAAGACTATTATTGAAGAAACACTCAAAAGTAAAGAAATCGAACTTGAGAATGCTGAATTGAAAGCAAAACTTGAACATGAGCAAATAGATATCACAGAACCATCAAAAGGCATCGAAGTTGGGGCATTGCATCCTATTGCAGATGTTATAGATAGACTGACTGATATATGTGTTGACATGGGTTTTTCTGTTGTTGAAGGTCCAGAAATAGAAAGTGATTACTATAACTTTGAAGCGATGAATATTCCTAAAAACCATCCATCAAGAGATATGCAAGATACCTTTTTTATCACCGATGAAATTCTTTTAAGATCGCAGACTTCAGCCGTTCAGGCAAGAGAGATGGAAGTAAGAAAACCTCCATTTAAAATTATTTGTCCAGGGAAAACTTACCGAAATGATAGCGATGCGACTCACAGTCCAGTCTTTCATCAACTTGAAGGGCTTGTTGTTGATGAAAACATCTCAATGGCTGATTTAAAATCAATGCTTACTATCCTTATGAGAAGGCTTTATGGCGATGATACAAAGATAAGATTTAGACCGTCATTCTTCCCATTTACCGAACCTAGCATTGAGGTTGACGTATCATGCCCAAGTTGCCACGGAAAAGGTTGCAACGTTTGCAAAGGAACAGGTATGCTTGAACTCCTCGGAGCAGGGGTGGTAAATCCAAAAGTTCTTGAAATGTCGGGGATTGATAGTAAGAAATACAGAGGCTTTGCCTTTGGTTTTGGACTTGACAGAACGGCCATGATTTTGGATGGAATTAATAATATTAGAAATCTTTATAGAAATGATATAAGATTTTTGGAACAGATGAAATAAGGAGAAAAATATGAAGGTAACTTATAATTGGTTGAAAGATTTTGTAAATATTACTGCATCACCCGAAGAAATTGCTGAACGTCTGACATCTGCTGGGATGGAAGTAGAAGAGGTAATTTATCAAAATAAGCATCTCCACGACGTAGTAGTCGGCAAGATTTTAAAGATTGAAAAACACCCACAAGCAGATAGACTGGTAGTTTGCCAAGTGGATATTGGGGGTGAAATAACACAAATTATCACTGCAGCAACAAATGTTTTTGAGGGTGCAATAGTACCTGTAAGTTTGCCAGGTGCAGACCTTATAAACGGGATAAAAATACAAAAGACAAAGATGCGTGGAGTTGAGTCCTGCGGTATGTTCTGCTCAGGCGAAGAAATTGGAATTGATGAAAATTACTTCGAAGGAGCGGGAGTTAATGGAATTTTAATACTGCCTGAGGATATGAAACCAGGAACTCCAATAGACAAGGCTTTGATGCTTGATGATGTGATTTTTGATATCAATATAACACCAAATAGAGCCGATTGTATGAGTGTTATAGGAATTGCACGAGAAGTGTGTGCACTTTATGGATTAGACCTTAAAAAAGTAAATCTAAGTTATGATATTGATGTCTATGCGAAGGACACTGTTCGCAATTATGTAAACGTTAACGTTGAAACACCTAATTGTCTAAGATATATGGCAACTGCAGTGACTGATGTCAAAATTGAAAAATCGCCACTTTGGATGAGAGCGAGACTCAATGCAGTTGGAATAAAACCTATAAGCACAATGGTTGATATTACAAATTATGTTTTAATAGAAATGGGACAACCACTCCATGCTTTTGACCAATCACTAATTGAAGGGCAGGAAATTAATGTTAGACAAGCCAAAGAAGGTGAGGTTATTGAGGCTTTAAATCATAATTCATATAATTTAGATGATAGCATTATGGTTATAGCGGATAGCAAAAAGCCTATGGTTATTGCTGGGGTTATAGGAGGCACTAACTCTTGTATTAATGAAAACACTACTAAATGTATCCTTGAAAGTGCAGTATTTGATTTGAAATCAATTCGACTTACAAGTAGAAAAATAGGTGTACGTACAGATTCTTCAGCAAGATATTCAAAGGGTGTAAATGTATCAAATGCAGAACTTGGCATGGCTAGAGCACTCCACCTTGTTTCTAAAATCAAATGCGGAAAGGTTGTTCGCGGGGCTATAGATATTGCCAGTGTTAAGAATGAAGCAAGAAAAATAACTGTTTCAGTCAAACTTATAAACGACATACTAGGTCTGCAAATTCAATCAAAAGATATGCTTAGAATTTTAAATAATCTCGGCATTGAAACTACAATTGCGGGCGACACAATGACTTGCATTGTTCCGCCTTATAGAGAAGATATTGAAAATGACTATGATATCGCAGAAGAGGTCATAAGACTTTATGGCTACGATGCATATGACAATATTGAATACGAACTTTTCAAAGACTCAAAAGTTACAGAAGGTCATCATCATCCTCGACTTTCAATGGAAAGAGGTTTTAGAAATTCGCTTGTAGATTTTGGTTTCTATGAAAATATCTCCTACACTTTGGTTCCATGTGATATGGCTGAAAAATTGTTGTTAACTGATGAGCGAAAAAATTTAATTAGAATAGCAAATCCTATCAGTGAAGACATATCTTGTATGCGAACCTCTTTGGCACATTCACTTTTTTCAAATATAGCATATAATCTTACAGTCGGAAATAAAAGCATGAAAATTTTTGAGTGTGGAAGAACTTATATAACAAACACTTTGCCACTTACAAATCTTCCTACAGAAAGAAATATGATTGCCTTGGCTATATGCGAAGAGTGCAAAAACAATGAAAAATTCTTCTATATGAAAGGTGTTATAGAGGCACTTTTAAATAAAACTTCTGCAAAATATAGTTTAGTTAGGTCAAATGAGCCGTATTTGCATCCTGGAATTTCTGCTGATATAATTGTAGAAGGCAAAATTATAGGCTCATTTGGTCAAATTCATCCAACTGTAGCAAAGAACTATAATGTGCCAAATTATGTTGTTTATGCTGAACTTGACGATGATTATTTGGCTGGTTTACCAACTAAAAAATATGATATAAAGAATATTTCTAAATATCCTATCGTAGAACGTGACTTGGCAGTTGTTATTGATGAAAATATTGCTGTGCAGGACATACTAGATTCTATTAAATCGTCATGCGGAAAACTATTCTACAAGGTCCAATTGTTTGACATATATAGAAACAATGAGTTGAGAGAGCAGAATAAGAAGAGTTTAGCATTTAACATTAAACTTTCAGATATGGAAAAGACACTTACAGATGAGGAAGTCAACAAGGTAATGCAAAAGATACTCAAGGCTTTAAGTTATAAATTTGGAGCAGTTCTAAGATGATATATCTTGATAATGCTGCAACAACGAAAATGTATGAGGGAGCGGTAGACGTATATAAAAAATATGCCTGCCAATCTTTTTTCAATCCGTCTGCAGGTTATAACAAAGCAATTGCTGTATCAAAAGATTTAGATAAAGTTAGACAGCAAATTTTAAATAAACTTGGAGCAAATGGAAATATTATATTCACAAGTGGAGCCACTGAAAGCAATAATCTTGCTATCTATGGCAACAAACGTAATGGCAAGTGGGAATACGTTTTCTCTGAAGGTGAACATCCTAGTGTCTATAACATTGCACAAGATTTACAAAACCAAGGATTTGTCGTCCATATCGTTAAACTTATGCCAAATGGGCAAGTGGACTACGACCAACTAGAAAAAGTTGTAAATGAAAAGACTAGGATTATTTCAGTTATGCACGTAAGCAATGAAACTGGGGCAATAAATGATATCCCAAAAATAGACCATATTAGGCAAAAACATTGTCCAAAGGCTTTGTTGCACGTTGATGGTGTCCAAGCATTTTGCAAACTTGACTACAATATATGGGATGCAAACGTTGATTTATACACTATATCTAGTCATAAGTTCCATGGGCCTAAAGGAGTTGGTGCATTGTATGTTAAAAATATATCACCATTAAAAAATATTGTATTTGGTGGTGGGCAAGAAGGTGGATACCGCTCAGGCACTGAAAATGTTGGCGGTATTATGGCAATGGGATATGCTATAGAACATTTTAAGACGAAGGAAAATTATCTATATGTCAGCAAATTAAAAGACATTATGAAATCTGAACTAGAGAAAGACGAAAAAATCAAAGTCTTTGACGTTGGAAGCCCTTATATTTTAAGTGTTAGTTTTACTGGTGTAAATGGAGAAACACTCATGAGAGCATTGCAAGATGAAGATATTTTTGTAGGCATTGGCAGTGCTTGCTCGACAAAGAAGGCGGGGAATCGTGTGCTTGAAAGTATGGGGCTAAGTTTAAATGAAATTAAGTCTCATATCAGACTATCCTTTAGTGAAGATTTAGACGAAAAGCAAATGCACTATGCGGGGGAGAAAATAGTTGAAGTTTATAATAAAATTTTGGAGAAAGTTAAATGAAAGTAATACTTTTAAGATTTGGCGAACTTTACCTTAAAGGGAACAACAGGGATGTCTTTGAAAATACTCTTATAAGAAATATAAAGGATATGTTGAAGGATGAACATTACCAATTTTCAAAGACTTTTGGCAGATATGTTGTCTCTAACTTTGATGAAAATCGCCAAAATGAAATTATTAAAAAGTTAAAAAAAGTGTTTGGTTTGTATAGTCTTAGTCCAGCAGAAGAGGTCACTGCCGAGCCAAAGGTTATATCAGAATATGTCCAAAAGATAAGTTGTGAAAACCAATCCTTTAAGGTGTTTGTTAAACGGGCAGACAAAGATTTTCCTATCTCATCAATGGAATTTGCAAAACAGTTGGGTGAGTTAGTGTTAAATTCATGTAAAGGCAGTTCTGTAGATTTATATAATCCACAGCATGAAATCCATGTTGACATAAGGCTTAACAAAAAGGCATATATTTTTGATGAGATTATAAAATGTCAAGGCGGACTTCCTTTAGGCTGTTCTGGAGATGGTCTCTTGCTTTTGTCAGGCGGTATTGATAGCCCAGTGGCTGGATACTTAATGGCAAAACGTGGAATGAAATTTGAGGCTTTGCATTTTCACAGTTATCCCTACACATCGGAACTTGCAAAAGATAAAGTCATAAAACTTGCCAAACATTTGACCGAATATATGGGGGATATAAAACTCCATGTAGTATCGTTTACCAAAGTGCAGGAAGAAATCCATAAACACTGCAAAAGCGAATATATGATAACAATTATGAGACGTATTATGATGAGGGTTGCAAATGGACTTTGCAATAAGTATAATCTTGGTGCTATTATCACAGGGGAAAGTTTAGGACAAGTTGCAAGCCAAACAATGCAAAGCATGACAGTGACTGGTTCGGTTATTAACAGCATTCCTATCTTTAGACCATGTATCGCAATGGATAAAGAGGATATAATTGAAATCTCAAAAAATATCAACACCTATGACACTTCAATTTTGCCTTATGAAGATTGTTGTACTGTGTTCTTGCCAAAAAATCCAGTTATAAAACCAACTATCAAACAAGCCGAACATGAAGAGCAGTTTATTGATGTTGACTTACTTGTTAATGAGTGTATAGAAGGTGAAGAAATAATCGAAGTCACAAAAGACTAATCTATAAAAATTAAATAAAATTGAAAGAGGGTATTATTTATGCTGAAAGAAGGCATACAATTATGCCCTCTTTTTTTGTTAATACTAATTTAATAATCGTTGTAAGTAAGAGTACTTAATATTCCTGCAATTATGCATAAAGGCCTATATTTATAAAATCACTATTTATAAACTTGCATATTATGCAATATATATAAAAATTTCATGCATAAATATACAAAAATCCCTTGCATAATTATAAAAAATGTTGTATAATAATCAAAAACATATGAATAAAGATAAATTTATATTTATTCATAAAATGCTATAAGCCTTATAAACAAAGGGCTATAGACGTTAAGGAGAAAAGATGGCAAGAAGTGCTAGACAGTCTAAAATCTTAGAACTTATCTCTACAAAAGAGATAGAGACACAAGATGAACTGGCAAGAGAATTACGTAATGCAAACTTTGATATCACTCAAGCGACTATTTCGAGAGATATCAAAGAGCTTGGTCTTACCAAAATTTTGTCAAGTTCTGGAAAATATAAATACTGTTTTGTAGGCTCTGACGAACAGGTCATCTCAAATAAATACATAACTATTTTTAAGGAATCTGTCATTTCTGTTAAAGTTGCGATGAATCTAGTTGTTATAAAAACCATGAAAGGACTTGGCTCAAGCCTGTCAAGTTTTGTAGATAAACTCAATATAAATGAACTTATGGGAGCCGTCAATGGTGACGACACTGTCATGCTTATCTTTCCGACGACCACTCTTGCAAGCCAGGCAGTAGTAACTTTAAACGATATGTTAATTTAAAAGGAGAATAAAATGCTTCAAACTTTATCTATTAAAAATGTGGCTTTAATATCTTCTTTAAGTATTGACTTCGGCAGACACTTTAATGTTTTGCTTGGTGAAACTGGTGCTGGAAAAAGTATAATCTTTGATGCTTTGAACTTTGTGCTAGGTGCAAAAATAGATAAGACTCTTTTGCGATCAGGCGAAAGTATTATGAGAGTCGATGCTGTGTTTACTAATTTAAAAGAATCAACCCTTGAACTTTTGAAAGAATTTGGTATAGAAGAAGACGAGATAGTTTTAACAAGGACTTATTCACAAGACGGCAAATCTAGTATTAGAATAAACGGTCTGCCATCAACACAAAGTGTTCTTAAAAACGTTGGAGACATTTTAGTCAACAGTTACTCACAACATGAAAGTGTTGATATGCTTAAAACAAAGAACCATTTAATCATGCTTGATAAATATGGTAATGAGAAGATAAAACCACTCAAAGAAAAATTGCAAAGCGAGTATCATACTTTTAAGGACATCGAAAACAAAATTAAAAGTTTGGGCGGAAATGATTTTGAAAGAGAGCGAACAAAATCTCTCCTGCTTTACCAAATCAAGGAGATTGAAGATGCAAATTTAAAAGTGGGCGAAGATGAAGAGGTTAAAGAACGATTAAAGTTCTTAAGTAATGCAGAAAAAATAAATCAAGCAATAACAATCTGCGAAGAACTCTTATCAGATAACAACGACTCATGTATAAACAGCCTCCAGCAATCATCTTCCTTACTTTCATCCATATCAGGATTTGGCAATATTGATGAGTGTAAAAATAGACTTGATAGTGCAAGGTATGAGATAGAGGATATTTACCAAACACTTGTTGATATAAAGTCTAGTGCGGAGTTTGATGAGAACGAATATGAAGAGTTAGATAGACGAAATGATTTAATAAAATCTCTTATAAAAAAATACGGCGGTTCTATTGAAAAAACTTTAGAATACCTTGAAAACTCTAAGAAACAATTTGAAGAACTAGAAAATAGTGTTGCATTGATAGAAAAACTTGAAAAGGATAAGAGCGATATTGAGACAAAATTAAATAATACGGCAGAAATGCTGTCGAATGTTAGAAAGACATATGCTCAAGAAATAACCAAAAAGATTACGTGTGAACTTCGAGAATTGGGGATGAAATCAAGTTCATTTGACGTAAAATTCAATCGACTTGAATCTATTACACTTGAGGGCTTGGATGATGTTGAATTTGTATTTTCTGCCAACAAAGGTCAAGAGTTAAAATCACTAGCCAAGACAGCATCAGGAGGGGAATTAAGCCGTTTTATGCTGGCAGTAAAAAATATTTTTGCTGAAATTGGAAGTGCTCAGACGTTAGTTTTTGATGAAATAGATGCTGGAATAAGTGGTGAAACAGGCAATATTGTCGGTCAAAAATTAAATAACATCACGAGATATGCCCAAGTTCTTTGCATAACACACTTGCCACAAGTAGCAAGTTACGGAGACGATTTCTTCTATGTTAGCAAAACAGAAGATAAGACATCAACGTTGACACAAATTAAACATCTTGAAGGTGATGAAATAATATATAATTTAGCAAGAATGATTGGCGGTGACAATGTTAGTGATATAGCCCTTTCTCATGCTAAGGAAATGCGAAACTTAACAGGCAAATAATAAGTATAAATTAGACTTAATTGAATAGACTAATAATTAATATTGGTCTATTTTTTATTTAGGAGGAAAAATGCAAAAAAGAAAGAAAGGGATATTTTTTGTAATGTTGTTAGCATTTGTCATGTTAATCTTCAATAACATAAACTTGTTTAAAATATATACCTTATCAGATAATTTTTATACAAATTATAGCGAAATCCAAAATGCCAACAAGGAAGGTATTTTCGGTGATTTTGTAACTATTTCTTTAAACCAAGATAAAGTCAAAACAGATAGTGATAAAAATGACAAAGGTACAATTTTATTTAAACTCTTCGGTTTTATCCCTATCAAGAAAATAGATGTAAAAATAATCCCAGAAGACAATGTTTACATTGGTGGAACAGCAATAGGACTTTCAGTTAGTGCTAATGGAGCTTTAGTTGTCAGTGATGTCGTTGTCAATGCAAAAGATAATCAAATAATAAAAAATAAAAATATTAAGAGTGGGGATATTATAACAAAGATTAATGGCAATACTATATCTTGTGTCGAAGACATTGATTTAGCACTGCAAAATGTTGATAGCGAAGAGACAAATATAGAGGTTATAAGAGACAACAAACCAAAGACATTAAATGTTGGTTTATTAAAAGACTCGACAAACCATTATAGACTTGGAGTTTGGGTAAAAAACAATATTTCAGGAATAGGAACTTTAACTTTTGTCAAGAAAAATGGTGACTATGGTGCTTTAGGGCATCCAGTCACAAATACAAACAGCGACACTGTAGTTCCAATTATAGACGGAAACATATATGAGTGCAATTTAATAGGAGTAAACAAAGGACAACGAAACAAACCAGGCGAATTAAAAGGAGTTTTCCTGCAAAAGAATCCATTAGGAGAAATATCAAAAAACACACCATATGGAATTTTTGGCAATACAGACAATATTGATCAACTTGTTGATATCAATAGAAGTGCCAATATAGGTGGGAGACTTAGTGTAAAGCCAGGTAAGGCTAAAATTATTTCATCCATAAGTGGTATTCAAGAAGAATATGACATTGAAATAATAAAAGCAAACTATCAATCAAAATCCAGTGATAAAAGTCTAGTTTTTAGAGTAACAGATGAGAGATTACTAAAATTAACAGGGGGAATAGTACAGGGTATGAGCGGTTCACCTATAATCCAAAATGACAAACTTGTAGGAGCAGTAACTCATGTATTTTTATCAGACCCAAGCAAAGGCTATGGTGTTTATAGTGATTGGATGCTAGAGCAGTTATAATCTATATCCCTTTAATTTAAAACTATTATGTTATGCAACTATAACTAAAGCCAATCAAATTTGATTGGCTTTTATAATGTAAAATAAAAAGAAGTTATGACATTAGAGTGATTTGTCTTAACTTCTTTCTATCTATTGTGAAGCATATCTCCTTCACACTATTATAATGTGCAGTTTTATAAATATTATACATATTTTACGAATTTATTTTTATTACGTCAGCCACACTCTTTCTCATATCTTCACTAATTGCAGCATAGTGTTTTTTGGTGGTATTTACATCCTTGTGTCCTAGCACATCGGCAACAATATAAATATCTCTTGTTTCCTTATAGAGATTGGTACCAAATGTGCTTCTTAGTTTGTGTGGGGATATTTTCTTTAAAGGTGAAGCAATTTGAGCATACTTTTTAACTAAGTTTTCAACTGCTCTAATAGATATCCTTTTATTTTGCAAAGATATAAACATAGCATTTTCATCTTCTGGTAAGTTAAGTGTTGCACGTTTCTCAAGCCACGTCTTCAAAGCAAGTGCTACTTCTTTTGAAAAGTAAAGTGTAGTTTGATTGCCACCTTTTCTTGTTACAAGAAAAGCATTTTGACTAAAATCAAAACTTTCTACATTTAGCCCTACAAGTTCTGAAATACGAATGCCAGTGCCTAAAAATAGGGTAATGATAGCATTATCTCGTTCAAACGTTTGCTTATTGTATTCTTTTTGATGCTTAGTAAACTCAATAGGGTTTTCTATCGTTTCCATAAGTTTTTTTACTTCGTCATTTTCAAGCCTTATAATTTCCTTATTATGAATTTTAGGAGTATCAATTTTGCTTGCAACATTTGATTCAATCATATCATGATTAAAGAGATATTTAAAAAAACTTCTAAGCGATGCGAGTTTTCGTGCTTTTCCTTTTTCATCATTTCTATATTGTTTGCCATCCATTTCATAATAAGATAAATAGGACAGATACTGCTCAAGATTTCGTGATTTAAGTTTATTTAAATCATCCAAGGTTATTTCATTTTCCTTTTTGTGAAAAACATAATTTGCTAAATAATTAAAAAAAATATACAAATCCATCGCATAATTGTATCTAGTCAAAGAGGAGGTATTATTTTCTATTCCAATAAAAAAGTCCATGCAATAGTCGGGGAGTTTTTCAGTGTATTTCCCCATTTTAACTCTATTTTTAATATCTCTTTGCTGATAAAAATTTAACTTTGCCATGTATATAATATAGCACAACTTTTTTAAAAAATCAATGATATTTAAATAACTATGCATAAAATCCTTTGAATAGTACACAAGACTTATATACAATGTGCAAAAATAAAATTGTATAAATTACTAGAAACTAATCAAAATAATTGACTATTTTTATCAATAAAAGTATAATAAGAAAATAGGAGAGATAAGACAAATGATAGACATTAATTTAATAAGGACAAATCCAGAACTTGTAAAAGAAAATATTAAGAAAAAATTTCAGGAACATAAACTTGAATATGTCGACAAGGTTTTAGTACTTGATGATAAAATTAGAGCCTTAAAAAAAGAAGGCGATAACTTAAGAGCATCAAGGAATACTTTAAGTAGTAAAATTGGTGCTTTAATGAAAGATAAAAAAATTGAAGAAGCCAATCAGATTAAAGCACAAGTTGTAGCAAACAACCAAAGAATAGAAGAAATTGAAAATGAAGAGACACAACTATCAAGTGAACTTAAAAAGTATATGATGGCTATTCCTAATATTATTGCCAATGACGTTCCAATTGGAAAAGACGACAGCGAGAACGTTCAAAGATTAACTGTAGGCGAGGCAAAAGTTCCAGATTATGAAATTCCATATCACACAGATATCCTTGAAAGTTTAAATGGACTTGATTTAGATAGTGCAAGAAGGACAAGCGGAAATGGATTTTACTATTTAACTGGTGATATCGCAAGACTTCATTCATCAATACTTTCTTATGCAAGAGATTTTATGATTGATAAAGGCTTCACTTATTGCATTCCACCTTTTATGATAAGAAGCGATGTTGTAAATGGTGTTATGAGTTTCGAAGAGATGGAAAACATGATGTATAAAATAGAAGGTGAGGACCTCTATTTAATCGGCACAAGTGAGCATTCAATGATTGGTAGATTTAAAGAAACAATTATAAAAGAAGAAGATTTACCACTTATGCTTACATCTTATTCGCCTTGTTTTAGAAAAGAAGTTGGAGCACACGGCATAGAAGAACGTGGAATTTATCGTGTTCATCAATTTGAAAAACAGGAAATGATTGTTATTTGCAAGCCAGAAGATTCTATGATGTGGTATGATAAAATGTGGCACATCTCATCAGAATTTTTCACTACATTAAATATTCCACATGAAGTCATGGAATGTTGTAGTGGAGATTTGGCTGATTTAAAAGTAAAATCTTGTGATTTAAATGCATGGAGCCCTCGTCAAAAACGTTATTTTGGTGAACTTGGCTCATGTTCAAACCTTTCAGATGCTCAGGCAAGACGTCTTGGCATAAAATTTAAAACGAAAGACGGAATTAAATATGCTCATACCTTAAATAATACAGTTGTAGCCCCACCAAGAATGTTAATCGCATTTTTAGAGAATAACTTAAATGCTGATGGAAGTGTCAACATTCCTGAAGTATTAAGACCATATATG
>CAJFOL010000075.1 GCA_904397185.1 uncultured Clostridia bacterium | reverse complement strand
GCAAAATTGGAGGTAAAAAATGTTTAAGTTTAATGCTCAACTTTTTGCTCATAAGAAGGGTGGTGGTAGCACTAAGAATGGTCGTGACTCACAAAGCAAACGTCTTGGTGTCAAGGCTTATGGTGGAGAAGTTGTTACTGCTGGCTCTATTATAGTTAGACAAAGAGGAACAAAGATTTACCCAGGACAAAATGTTGGAATGGGAAAAGACTATACACTCTATGCACTATGCGATGGTATAGTTAAATTTGGACAAAGCAATGCAAAGAAAACTGTTTCTGTTGTTGCTGAATAGTCTGTTTTAAAAGATAACAAAAAGCAAGTGAAGATTATTTCATTTGTTTTTTTTATTGAAATAAATTGTATAAAGAACTTATTTTGTCATTATTTGTAATAAAACTGCATATTTTATCGTGTGGAAAGTACATTTATTGAATTAAGATGCAAAGAGGTTGTAAATATTCTCGATGGCAGACGTCTTGGGCATATTATTGATATGGCATTTGATTTAGGCTCTGCAAGAGTGCTTGGATTTATCGTACCAGGCGAAAAAACAGGCTGGAGTCCTTTTAAAAATTCCAATCAGTTGTTTATCCCTTATGGCTGTGTGGTGCGAATAGGTGAGGATACCATTCTTGTTGAATTGCCATCTCAAGGAGTGCCAACAAATCCATATGTTTTGTCGCATAATAATGATAAAAAATAATTTTTATTATCGGAAGCCGAACTTGCTTGCAAGGGTGAGGCTTATGGTCATATATGTTATGTGATGAGAGTGTGAAGAACGCAAGTTCGCTAGAATTTATTAAAATTTTATGCTAATTAAATTTTAACATCACATGTTTTATAATAATTCTAGCATTATTTTGAAAAATAATATTTTAAATAAAAAATCCGCTAAAAATCATTTTTTTGATAATTATAGCGGATATTTTTTGTTTTTTAATCATTTTTTTAAAAATAAAGAAATATTTAAGTCAAAAATAAAAAAATTAAGTTAAAAAATATAAAATAAAGGCAAAATACAATAATTTCTTAGCATTTTTTAAATTATTTGATAATTTTTTAAATTATTTATTTATTTTATAAATTTTCAATCAAATTTTTAAAGTCATCTATAGTTTGAAAATCTCTTAGCACTGATATATATCTAACGTATGAGACAATATCTATATCTTTTAATGCACGGGCGACCAATTCTCCAACTGTTGAAGATTTCACTTCTTGAAGATTTCGGTTCTGTACTGTGAGTTCTAAATCACTTATGATTTTATCAATCTGTTCATCACTGACTGGTCGTTTTTTGCAGGCGACAACTATCCCAGATTTAAGTTTGCTTGGTTCATAGGTCTGTCTTGACCCATCTTTTTTAATCACCAAAAAAGGCACCTTTTCGATTATCTCGTGAGTAGTAAATCTTCTTCCGCAGTTGTTACATTCACGTCTTCGCCTTATGCTATCATCAAGATTTCTAGAATCTAAAACCTTATTATCTTCGCTTCCGCAGTAAATACATTTCATAACTTTTCTCCTTGATTTATTTTAGCATAACTTACAAAACTTTTCAAATACTTTTTAAAAAAAGTCATACAAGAATAAATTTTTAATAAAAATATAACATGATAAGTTTGACTCAAGGTAAAATTGGTAAGGTTTATGTTATTCATTCGGTTGAAAATTTGCCTTTTAAGATAAAAAGACGTATCTATGAACTTGGACTTTTGCCTAATCAAAAAATAAAGGTGGTGAGAGTGTCATTACTTAAAAAAGCATATCTTATTGAAGTTGGCGGATACTGTTTAACTCTTCGAAAGGACATCGCTACGGCTATAAAGGTGACGGCATGACTGTGACAAGTAGTTTAGGCAAGAGTGAGGTTATTGATGTCAATTTGGTAGGCAATCCTAACACTGGCAAGACCACACTTTTCAACACACTTACAAATGCTCACGAACACGTTGGCAACTGGCATGGTGTGACGGTGGAGGAAAAGACTGGCAGATATAGATATCAAGACCACGAAATAAATATTGTAGATTTACCTGGAATTTACTCACTGAGTCCGCTCAGTTTTGAAGAAAAGGTTGCCACCGATTATATTTTTTCGCATAACAATAGAATAATTATCAATATTTGCGATGCTAGCAACTTGCAACGTAATTTATATTTGACTCTATCCTTAATGGAACTAGGCTGTCCTATTATCTTGCTTGTCAATCAAATTGATAAAAAGAAGATTTGCAAAATTGACTTCATAGGGCTAGGCAAAGCATTAAATATCAAAGTCGTCTATATAAATGCTGGAGAAAAGTCGTGCAAAAAGCAGGTGAGCGAAGCGATAATTGACCTTACAAATGATTTGAAAAATGGTAAAAAAAATAATTATAACATTCCATATTTAAAATATATTTTAAATGAAAATTATGATAAATTAAAAGAAATCGACGAAAAAATCGCAAAAAATACCCAAAATAACTTAAATTTAGCACAATTTTATAAAATTAAACTTCTTGAAGACGATGAAGATATTAAAAATAAATTAGAGGTTAACGAAAATTTTGATTGCATAGAAGAGGTCGCCTCATCAAGATATAATTATATCTATGATTTGATGGAAAAGTTTTCAAGCAAGCGAAGTTATGTCTACGGAGAAAGCAGTCTTGATAAGATTTTACTCAACAGATTTTTGGCTTTACCGATATTTTTACTCATTTTATTTGTCTGCTTTTATTTGACCTTTTTCTCGATTGGAGCATGGCTAAGTGATGGGCTTGGGTTTTTGCTTGACAAGTTTGTTTCACAACCTCTCATTGATTTTTTGATTGACAGGTGCGGGAGTGGAAGTTGGCTGGTCAGCCTTATTGAAGTGGCTCTCATTGGTGGGGTAGGCTCAATTTTAACATTTTTGCCACAAGTCGCACTATTATTTTTCTTTTTGTCGCTTCTTGAAGATAGCGGTTATCTTTCGCGTGTGGCATTCGTCTTTGAAGATATCTTAGGCAAGGTTGGACTGTCTGGGAAAAGTGTATACACACTCTTGATGGGCTTTGGATGTTCGACAACTGCTGTTCTGACTGCTCGCAATATGGAGGATAAAAACTCCAAAATAAAAATTGGACTTTTGACACCTTACATGAGTTGTTCGGCCAAATTTCCTATCTATGCAGTGCTTGGTGGGGCATTCTTTGGTGCGAGCAATATTTTTGTTATAGTTGGATTATTTCTTCTTGGCATTGTCATCGCAATAACTCTTTCCTATATCTATGAAAAGACCTTTTTGAAGAGTAAAGAGCAGTCTTTTATACTAGAGTTTCCGCCGTACCGCATGATGAGTATAAAGAGGACGTTTTCTGTTCTATGGCAAAACGTAAAACTCTTTATTTCAAGGGTGGGAAGTCTTATCCTTGCAATGAATGTTATTGTCTGGGTGCTTTCTAACTTCACAATAACCTTTAAGTTTATCTCATCAGATGGAGTGAGTATGCTTGAAACATTTGGGAGGCTTCTTGCACCGCTCTTTGTGCCACTAGGTTTTGGAAGTTGGGGACTTGTCTCCGCCTTGATTGCAGGTATTGTCGCAAAAGAGGTTGTTTTGTCATCAATTGCAATGTTTAATGGAGTAGAGTCGCACAAAATGATACAAGTCTCTGTGCTTTCGAGTGCCTCTGCGGTATATTTTGCAAGTGGAAGTTCGGCGATATCCTTCTTGGTATTTTGTCTCCTATATCTCCCTTGCATATCCACTTTTTCTGTTCTATTAAAGGAAATTGGAGCAAAGTGGACGTTTATTGGAGTGCTAGTCGAGTTTGTCGTTGCCTATTTGACCACATTTGTAATCTATACGGTTGGTAGATGTTTTGAAGTATTTGGCTTTTGGAAGGTGTTTTTAACTATTCTTGCTGTGCTTATAATTGTAATTTCTGTGGTAGTAGTGGTGAAAAATTGCAAGAAGGGCAAAACTTGTCCATTTAAAAGTATATGTAAAAGAAAATGTAAAAGGTAGGTGGCACTTGCCGATATTTTTAGGTGAACCTAAAAATATCCAAGGCACATCTACAGATGTGTCTTGACGATAGCCAAAAGGCTATCGTGGCAAGTGCCACCATCCTATTCGCCTGACTTTAAAAATTTTCTCAATAAAAAACTCAGCCATTTTGGTGCTTTTATGCAGATTATTTTAAATTTAGAGTTATCCTTTTGTTTTTCCATATTCATATTTATTCAAAAAAATATCTTGCTGTCACATATTTTTAAAAATAAAATGGTATATGAAATAAATTATATAGTTATATAAAAATATTATTACTCAAAACAATAAAAAATCTTTTGACAACATTTTCAGTGTTTTTGACAACTTTTTGTAAAATTTACAAAAAAATGTGTTAAATTAGTTGACAAAAAGTCGGGTGGGGAGTTACAATAGGGTTAATAATTACATGTAATTAAATTTCAATTATTTTTATAAGGAGATTTAATATGACACGGACTAAAAAGGGTATTTTTAGTATTTTTCTTGCTGTAGTTTTACTTCTTTGTCCTATGCTTTTGATGGCTTGTGGTGAAGAGCCTGAAGAAGGGCATTACAATATTGTTTTGACTAATGCCACCGTTCCACCAATGATGGCGACTCTCAGTTGTCTTGAGAGTGATGATACTACATATATGTGGTACGGAAGGCAACAAACTTTTACAAACCCTGAGAAATTAGGCTTTGAGATGCTTGAAAACAACAATGCACCATCTGTCGGCATTTCTTCAGAGGCTGTAGACGAAATTGCAAACACCGTTCTCGACCTATACATGAACGATTCAAGTGTAACATTTGATTTTTACGTAACAGACTATGCTTGCGAGGCAGCACTTAGAATATTTGTAGCACAGGATATCCCAACTGCAAATTATACAGTTCATCTTC
Source organism: uncultured Clostridia bacterium (assembly GCA_904397185.1). Lineage (GTDB taxonomy): Bacteria > Bacillota > Clostridia > Christensenellales > UBA1242 > Caccovivens. The sequence continues at coordinate 2,696 of CAJFOL010000075.1, read as the reverse complement.
TTGAAGATGGAACAGGCTCTTATACTTACTTCACTCAACTTTATGGTTCAGAGACAGGTTCTCAAGACTTTGAGGCTGACGTAGATGCTTTTGAAGACGTTTTAGCACAAGTTAAAAATGGGACTTATCAATATTCAATTGATGCATATCACTATGATTTAACATATGTTTATGCTATGCAAAATAATGTTGAATATATGCTTCAATATCCAGAACTTCTTGAAAGTCAAGACCAAGAGATGAACACATATCTTGAGAGTGTAAACACTGTTAAAGCAAACCTTACAGAAATGTTCAATGACCTTTCTGCTGAAGGACAACAAACATTCAAGGATGCCGTATTTGACTCTGCATATATTGACCCAATTATGAAACAAGACAATGGTAAAAAGACACTTGTCGTTTGTGGAACATCTTTCTCAGGAGAGGAATTTGGTTCACTTACAGATGAAGTTAAAAACGGAACCGCTGAGCAGAAATTTGAAGTATTCTTCAATCAAATCATGGAAGACTATCCTGATTATAATATAGTTATCAAACCACACCCATCGTGGGGACTTGACGACCCATCAACTACCGCAAATGAGAAGGGTGCAGGCTGGACTTCAAACGACTGCGAAGGTGCATACGAAAGACGTGTAGCATACTGCGAAGAGAACAACATAAAGGTTCTTCCAGGGCAAGTACCTATGGAAGTGCTTATCTGGGCATATGGCGATGATATCAAAATTGGAGGTTATTCATCAACCCTTTACATGAATGCTCAACCAAACATGACATTATTCTTTATTTTAGCCGATAATGACTTAAATACTCTTGGGCAACCACTTCCAAGCCTTATTGAAAACGGAACTCTTGGCGATGGTGTAAGAGTTTACTATCCAAACGGTGACCAAGTTGCTTATCAAGACTATGAATTCTAATAGGGGATAATCATGACAAAAGAAAAAGTATCACTTTTATTGAATAAGATGAGTTTAGGCTATGTCCTGTCATTGTTTGTCGCACTTATAAATATAGTTGTGGTGTTTATTTTTAAAAACACCGCAATAAGACCGACCTATTATTGCAGATGGCTTAGCCTTGTCTCTATAATCCTTTGTCTTGTGTTCGCTCTTGCCGAACTCGGACTGAATATCTATAGGTTTGTGAAAAATAAGGGTGACAAAGTAAAATTTATTGTTGAGACCTGCTTTTTAGGTGTCACCATTGTACTTCTACTTTGGGCTTTTATCAAGTATTTTATGGATAATGGTATCTATTTTTACCATATCAATCAAACAAATATCATCTTCTCATGTGCATTGATTTTTATGGCACTATTTTACATGACAAAGAAGTTTGAAGAGAGAAAAAACTTCCAGTGGAGTGCATTGCTTTTACTTCTTATGGCAGTTATTTCATTCATATTTATGATTGTAAATGTTAAAAATAGAGATATAACCCTTATCTACACAATGTTTTTAATGCTTATTGTCGCTCTTTGGCTTCTTGTAAGTTTGACATTCTCTAAACTCGGTCATAAAGTAACAAAATATGCTTTCGCATTTGCTTCAATTGCATTGTTTATAGCATCGCTTGTAGTTACAACGGTTGCTCGCACTCATAATGATACTCTCAGTATTATCAACTTCTTGTTGATGCTTGACTGTCTGCTCATGCTTTGTGCGATGATATTTGATGGGCAGAGCAATAAGAATTTAATACAATTGATTTTAAAAATCGCCTCTGCCGTTCTGTTTTTATCGGCATTCATAAAAGTTGTCGTTAAAGACGGAGTGGTGCTTGCAGATATGGACGTGACCAGGATTATAATGTTTGTGGGACTTGTGATCGCAATGCTAAGCAGTGCAAGATTGTTTAGCAGTAAATTGACAATCGGCTATATTATCTTGCAAGTGCTACTAGGTATTGTTGGTATTGTCCTTGCACTTACCATAAATCAAGGCACAACAATTGAATCATACTATATAACTCTTGCCGTGTCCACCTTCGTAATGGCAGGGCTATATATAGCATATGAGATTATAAAGTATAGAGCCTCACAAAAGAGGATAGAGACAAATGGAAAAAAAGCCAGCCAACAATAAACATAAAGCCAAAGTTTTATTAAAATAAAATTAAATTTATAAAGAAAAGTCTGACACAAAAATGTCAGGCTTTTTATTGTGTTGTACTTTTATTATGGCAATATTTTTGACAAATAAAAGTTTGAGGCTCAGTAAATATATGTTTTAAAAATGCTTATATTTTATAGACTGGGTTTGCCAAAATAGAAGATAAATCATGCTTTAAAAGTATGGGATGGAGCCGTTAATTTATAGTGAATTTAACAAATTTTTTATAGAATTTGAGTGATTTTAAGAGATATAATCAAAAGATAACCAAGTGGCATCTAAGAGATAACCAAAAGATAACCAACCGATAACCAAAGATAACCCTAAATAGAAGATGAAATAGAAATAGAATATAATAGTAATAGTTTGTTGATAAATAAAATAAATAATTCCTGTATCGCGCGCACGCGTGCGTATGAGACGAAGAAATGTTAAATGTATGTCTAATTGAGTGTATTTTACATTTTAGGCTATATTTCCGCTCTTTCCAAACAAATGTTGGACGATCAAACTTAGTTTGAATCATTGTCCGCTTAAGTATGTTTAGGCATGGATTGTAACTCCGCTCTAACAAACTAG
>CAJFOL010000074.1 GCA_904397185.1 uncultured Clostridia bacterium | reverse complement strand
CTGTTCCTTGCACCCCAAATGATTTGGGCAGAATAGAAGAGGACCTTTCTTTATAAGTGTGCTACCACAACTAGGACAAACAGTTGGTTCGACAATCTTCTTTGAATTTTCATTCTTTTCAGCAAGTCCCATAATTTCTGGGATGACCTCATTGCTACGTCTTACAAAAACTCTAGCATTTTCGTAGACGTCCTTTCTCCGTATATCATCTATATTGTTTAGTGTCGCCCGCCTAATAGTCGCCCCTGCAAGTTCGACAGGTTCAAGTTCTGCAATAGGTGTAACCCGCCCACTTCTTCCAACCTGCCATGTAACCGATTTTAAAAGAGTTGTCGCCTCTTGTGCTTCAAATTTGTAAGCCATTGCCCACTTTGGGAATTTAGCGGTAAAACCTATCTTTTCACGTGGTGGCACTTTGTTTATTTTGATAACCATTCCGTCAATCATGACATCAAGTTTGTTTTTTACAACGTCAATCTCATTGATACAATGTATTATCTCATGTACATCTTTGCATATCTTAAAATAATCGCCTGTTTGGAAACCATTTTCTATCAAAAACTCATGCATTTCCTGTTGAGTAAAAAAAGTCTTGCCGTCGCATAAAAGGATAGAATAACAAAAGAAGTCAAGTTTACGTTTTGCCGTCTCCTTAACGTCAAGATTTCTTATCGCACCAGCCACACCATTCCGTGGATTTTTAAGTTTTTCAGTTGCAGTCTTATTGTACTCAATAAAACTTTTGTTTGTCATCATTCCTTCGCCCTGAACGATGAGTCTACCCTTAAATTTAATTTGCAGTGGCACTGTACGAATAGTTCTGACCTGCTCTGTCACATCCTCACCGATACTACCATTCCCTCGTGTTGTCGCCGAAACAAACAAGCCATCATTATACTCAATCACAAGGTTCAGCCCGTCAAACTTGTATTCAACCGCAAAATCGGTTCCGCCCGTTTCCTTCTGCATATCATTGACCCACTGCTCAAGGGCTTCAAAATCTCTCACTTTGTTGAGCGAATAAAGATTCACCTCATGACGTTTTTTGGTAAAACCTTCAAGCACTCTATCTCCCACCCTTAGAGTCGGTGAATATGGCAAGACGACTCCCGTCTCTTTTTCAAGGTCGACAAGAGAATAATACAATTTATCATACTCGCTGTCTGATATGGTTGGATTGTCCAAAACATAATAATTATAATTATGTTTTTCAATCTCTTTTATAAGTTCTTTCATCTTTTCGATTTTTTCGTCATTATTTGCCATATTTTTCACCTATATTTATTATTTTTTAAATAATTTTTTATTTTATTTTTGTCAGTTTTTATGCATTTTTATAATATTTTTATTATTTTTTCGCATTTTAAGTATTTTTTTAGTATTTTTATGTTATTTTTAATATTTTATCTAAAAAATATTATTAAAAAAAATGTTTTTATTTCTTTTTTATTTCTTTAAAAATATTTCTTAATTATTCTCCACAATCTCTAAAGGTGCCAGTTCTAACATTAGACTTTTCTTACCAAAGTTCTCAAAGACTATATCACCAACAAGCCCATCATCCGAAATGCTGACTATATCACCTAATCCATATTTTGGATGCTCGACCTTCTGTCCCACTCTATAGACTGATACGTCCTTTTTAGGTTTCTCCTCAGTCGTTCGAAGTATGCTTGACTTGTCAAAGAAAGATTTAGTCTTATTGAATCTGTCAACATCATAAACCTTTTCGCTTGTTGGAAGCCTATTGTAGTTGCCCTGAGAATAACCGCCACCGAAGTGCCTGTCCTGTTCCATACTGCGGTTTTTCTTAGTTGAAAGAGAAAGCAGACCAAGTTCACGACAAAATCTGCTTGGAGTTTGATACTGACTCTCTCTATACAGATATCGCTTTGAAGCATAGGTTAGATACAACCGCTCCTCTGCACGCGTGAGAGCGACATACATAAGTCTCCTCTCCTCTTCAAGTTCGTAACTACTGTTTGTTGCACGAGTGATAGGAAAGACACCCTCTTCAAGTCCTATCACAAACACCACCTTAAACTCAAGCCCTTTGACCGCATGGACTGTCGCAATTGTCACTGCTCCGCCCAAGCCTATATCATCTGTATCAGAACTTAAGGTTATACTTTCGAGAAACTCACCCAAACTCGCCTCTGGGTTAAGCGATTCAAACTCCTTGACAGACGACACAAACTGGTCGATATTCATAAGCCTGTTTAAGTCCTCTTCATCCTTTATGTTGTATGCCTGTCTTATCTGAAAGGCATTTAAAAGGTTTTCAACAAACTTGGAAAGCGGTTTTTGGGTGGCTATGTTTGCCTTATTGTACCCATCAATAAAAGATGAAAATTTCTTATAGAGCGAAGAGTTCTGCTTTATCTTGTCAGATAGTGCATTTTCAAGAAGTGACTTAGAATAGTCAAGTTCGGCAAGGCGAGCGAGTGTTCCATCACCTATTCCTCGCTTTGGAAAGTTGATTATTCTAGCGAAAGAGACATCGTCTTTAGGATTGGTAAACAATCTTAAATAACCAATCACGTTCTTTATTTCCACTCTCTCGTAAAATTTAAACCCACCGAATATCCTATGCGGAATGTTATACGACAAAAAGGCTTCCTCAAAACTTCGCGAAAGAGCATTCATTCGCATAAGCACAGCCATATCATCATACTCATAACCCTGCGATTTCAAACTTACAATGGTTTTGGCGACATATAATGCCTCATCTCGCTCGTCATAGGCATTGTATAAGGTCGGCACTTCTCCGCCCTTTTTGTCCGTCCACATATTTTTGTTGAGCCTTGCACTGTTATTCTTTATGACATTGTTTGCAATCTTGATTATCTCGTCAGTTGAGCGGTAGTTTCTCTCAAGTTTGAAGACCTTTACGTCTGGAAAGTCCTTTTTAAAATTGAATATGTTTTGAAAGTTGGCACCCCGCCACGAATAGATGCACTGGTCCTCATCCCCCACGACAAAAAGATTGCCATGAATTGAGGCAAGCATCTTGACAAGGTTGTACTGTACGGTGTTTGTATCTTGAAACTCGTCAACCAAAATATACTCAAAGCGGTTTGCATAATAATGTAAAACCTCTGGAAAATTCTTGAATAACTCCACCGTCTTGCAAAGTAGGTCATCAAAATCAAGGGCATTATTTTTCTTGAGTTTGTTTTGATATGCCCTAATAAGTTCACCGATTTTATCCATATCAAACTCATCCTCATGAGTGGATATATAATCTTCAAGAGTTTGACTGCCGTTTTTCCAGTTTGACAAATGCTTGACGACTGCCTTTTTGATTTTGTCGTCACTTTCTCCGCTTTCTGCAATCACCTCTTTGATAACCTTATCGCTATCACTTTCACTATAAATTGAAAAGTCCTTTGTAAAAGGTTTAAGCACATCTATATCTCTGCGGAGTATTTTCGCACACATAGAATGAAAGGTTGAAATCCACACTCTGTCAGCACCATAGACCATAGCCGAGATACGATTTTTCATCTCGCCCGCAGCCTTGTTTGTAAAGGTGATAGCCAAAATATTGTAAGGGTCGACCCCGCAATCTTTGATTAAGTATGCCACCCTGTGAGTGAGGAGCCTTGTCTTGCCCGAGCCAGCCCCTGCCGTAACTAAAACCGCCCCCTTAATTTGTTTAAGAGGTGCAAGTTGCTCTTCATTTAACGAATTTATATCATATTCCATGAGAGTATTATAGCAAAAACAATAAATATTTGCAAAGAAAATAAAAATTTTATTTTACACTTAATTGTAAATCTTTTGCATACAAAAATAATGCTACCCGGTGTGGTAGATTTTTAAAACTAATTAAGAAAAATTTAATATAACACAATATTTTTAATAACTATATTGACTATACAACTTTAATGTGTTAAAATAATATTAAATAAAGGTGATAATATGAATAATCAAAGAAAAATAAACAAAATCAACCGCATTTCTGATAAAGAAAATATGAAAAATGAATGGCATGTGCCATACATTTCAACTCTTATGGATTATGTAAGCAAGGCTTTTTCAACACTCAACCAAATAAGCCAGATAAAGAGAATAACTGATGAAGAACTTATTTCATCTGACAAAGCAATGGGGGATTTGACAAAATATGCTAATGAAATTTTGAGTATAAAAACTTATAAAAAATATCATTCTTTTATTCGAAATGACATTTTGCCAGAAGCAAATAAAATGATGAACGAGATAAATGAAAAAGAAATTGCCTCACATTCACCAATCATTGCTAATGCTCAAAATATCATAGATGAAATGGAAGAAATCAGAGGACAAATTGACAGAAAATACCAAACTCTTGAAACAATCATAAGAAAAAATCAAAATAAACCTAGCATTTCCAATGCCCATTGGGATGGATATCATGTTGAGCTAGTGGGAGATATTGAACATTTAAAAAAACTAAATACAGCGATTGGCAACCTATCAACAATTGATAAATTCCAAGATGAATTAACTTCTCTTCAACAGACTGGAGAGCAATGCAGTAAAGAAATCTCTTTGGCACTACTTGATAAACAAGAAGAACTTGAGGCTCTTGACGAAAAAATAAATCCTGACAACCCATTATTCCCAAAGAAATACAGTCAAGAGTATCAATATCTACGTGAAGAAGAGAAAGAAGTACAATAATTTTTCTATAAAAACAAAAACAACCCTGAATTTTTATCAAGGTTGTTTTTTGAATATGTCACTATCTACAGGAGTATGCAAAGCACTCCGCCCTTGCCTTCGTTTATAATCCTTGCAAGTGTCTTTCTCATCTTCTTTTGTGCTTCAATTGGCATTGTTAAAATTTTTGAGTTGATATTGTCGCCAACGAGTGAATAGAGGGTTTTACCCAAAATATTGGTATCCCAAATAGATTGCGGGTCATTTTCAAACTGGTCAACAAGGCTCTTCGCAAGGTCTTGACTTTGATCCTCAGTGCCTACAAGTGGGGTCACTTCTGTCTCAACGTCCACTCGCATGATATGCAAACTTGGAGCGGAAGCTTTTATCTTGACACCAAAGCGGTTGCCTTGACGGATAATCTCTGGTTCGCCAAGTTCGAGGTCCTCGCGTTTTGGAGCGACTATGCCGTAACCTGTCTCTTTTACCTCAGCGAGTGCATCCTTTATCTTATCATATTCGAGTTTGGCAATTGCAAGTTCTTTGATGTAACTTACAAGTTCGAAATCGTCATGAATTGCATAACCACACTCATCAGAAAGAACATGATAGAAAAGTCCTTCCTTTGGTATAACATTAAATCTCACAACACCATTGCCCGCATCAATAGTTGAGACGGTTATTGGGTCGAAAGAGTTACTTTCCGCAAAAGCAATCTGACTTTTTTCAGCATCGGAAAGTTTCATCATATTGGAGCCTAGTTTTCTCATCTCGTTTGCAATTTCAGTTATAATTTCGCTGTTGTAATCGAGGGCTCTAAGCCATTCTGGCATTTGGACTTGCATTGAAGTGATTGGAAATTCTTTTAAAATATGCTCAACGACCTTGTCTATATCATCATCTTTAAGTTCCTGAGCATTGAGTGGAATAACCGGCACTTGGTACTTCTCGGCAAGCGAATTTGTAAGTTTTTTCGCCTCACTGCTGTTTGGATTTTTGCAGTTAAGCACAACTACGAATGGTTTGCTGCACTCTTTTAACTCGCCTATCACCCGCTCTTCTGCCTCCACATAACTTGCCCGCGGGATATCGGTAATGCTTCCATCAGTGGTAACACATATGCCAATTGTCGAATGCTCTTTGACAACCTTTGTGGTGCCAAGTTCGGCAGCCTCTTCAAATGGGAGTTCCTCTTTTGACCACGGAGTTTTTACAAGACGTGGTTTATCATCCTCGGTATGTCCCATAACACCACTGACAAGATAGCCCACACAGTCAATCATTCGCACCTTCATCTCTGCATTTGCAACCTTGATTTTAACGGCTTCGTTCGGCACAAAATGTGGTTGAGTTGTCATGATTGTCTTGCCATCTGCAGACTGTGGCAGTTCATCAATGGTACGGTCTTTAGTATTTTTCTCAGTGATATTTGGAAGCACAAGTTTTTGCATAAAGTTTGTGATAAATGTAGATTTCCCAACTCTCACTGGTCCAACAACACCAATATAGATATCGCCATTTGTCCTAGATTTAATATCATCATAAATTTGGAATTTATCCATAAATAATCCTCCTATGCGACAAGATAATGTATGCAAAGGAAATTGACAATAGAACGATTTAACCATTTTTAATGCTAAATAAATATGAATTTTAAAAAATATATTGTTTTTAATTAAATATGATTATAGGTTTTGTTTAATAAACACGGCTATCGGAAGTGCTTGCCTTGCAAGCCGTTTTGCATTTCATGCAAAACCAAAAATTTTAACAATGTTAAAATTTTTACTTCCGATAGCCTGACCGCATAGTAAAAAAAAATATTGTATATAAAAATAATAATTACAATATTAAAAAATATATTAAAATAAATAGTAAAAAATATATTAAAATTAAAAAAAATCAATAAAAAAATAAGGGAAAAACACTTATTCTGTAAAAATATTGTCAAAAGCACATAATTTTTAAAAAATAAACAAAAAAATTAATTCACAAAAAATATTAGCAAAAAATAATCTAAATAAAAAACAACCTTATTTTAATGAAATAAGGCTGTTTTAAATTATCAATTTTTAGTCTCGTTATTTTCTTCATTTTTAACTACTTCATCGTTTTCATGCTCCATATTTTCTTGAGGTTGACTGTCAATAACAATCTCCTGTTCAGGCTTATGTTCAACTCGCTCCTCTTCAATAATCTCCTCGCCTTTTTTATGGCAGAACACCGACTTTACTTTCGCCTTAAAATCAATTTTACTTTCGGTATGATTGATAAGCCGTTTGATATTCCCTCTGTGCATAAAGAGCATAAGAGCATAAAGGAACCACAAAACCACCGTTACAATTATGGCATAATTTGTCGCGGACAGCCACTGCAAAGATATATCTGCCAGCCAAACATAGATGGTATAGGCTATGCAGAGTCCACCAATATAGGTAAATGAGATTACACTTCCATAGTTGACAAACATGAACAGGATAAAACATACCACAAACCAGCCAAGAGCGACATACCATAGATGCGGAGAAAACAGAAAAATACCAGCGAAGCATGCGACACCTTTCCCACCTTTAAATTTCGACCACACAGGGAACATATATCCAATTATTACGAAGAAACCAGCAACGAAATACATGATATCATACTCTGGAAAAATAAGTTGGAAGATAAGACAGGTCAGCCCCGACTTTACCACTTCGGCAAGGAATGTTGCAAGGGCAAGTCCGAACCCAAAAGAGCGGAGCATATTCATAGTCCCAGGGTTGCCACTGCCCACTTTGGTGATATCCTTATGCCTAAAGTACCAAGCGAGAATTTTTGAGAAATTTACTGTACCTATAAAATAGGAGATAAAAGCGACTAAAATAAAATATAGCACAGTTTCCATTATTCATCCCCCTTTCCTTTGATTATAAATTTGATGGGTGTACCCGAAAAGTCCACCCTTTCGCGGAACCTATTTTCAAGATATCGTCTATACGAAAAATTGATATACTTTGCATCATTTACAAAAAGCACAAATGTTGGCGGATTGGTCGCCACTTGAGTTATATACTTAATTTTTACGCGATTGCCATTGTGAGCAGGCGGTTCATAATTCAAAATCGCCTCTTGAAGCAGGTCGTTCAAAAGCCCAGTTGTGATACGTTTTGAAGAATTTTGATATACCTCTTCGACCAATGCCATAATCTGCCCTGTACTTTCGCCAGTGAGAGCAGACACAAAAATCACTTTGAAATAACTCATGAAAGACAGGCTCACTTTGAGCATTTTGATAAATTCATCCTTGCTCTTTGATTTGATATCCCATTTGTTCACAACAATAACACTAGGTTTGCCCGCCTCATCGACATATCCAGCAATGCGGACGTCCTGCTCGGAGATAATATCCTGCGAGCCGTCAACAACAATGACCGACACGTCCGCCTCATCTATAGCCGACATGGTACGAAGCACCGAATAGCCCTCAATAGACACCTTTTCAACACTTCGTTGTCTCCTAAGTCCTGCTGTGTCGACAAGTGCATAGTCCTTTTTGTTATACTTAAACGGCACAAGTACGGCATCACGAGTGGTGCCTTCAATATCACTCACCACTACACGTTCTTTGCCAATAAGTCGATTGACAAGCGAACTCTTCCCGACATTTGGTCTGCCAACAACAGCAATTTTGGTCAAGTTTTCATCGCCTAAGTCTGCTCGCTCTTTGAAATTTGCAACAATTGCATCAAGCACGTCACCTATACCCTTGCTTTGCATAACAGAAAGCGGATAAGGTTGCCCAAGACCTAATGAATAAAACTCATAGGTCTTTTCAACTTCAAAATTGTCAAGTTTGTTTACGACAAGCACAACAGGGGTCTTGGAACGTTGCAGAATAGACGCAACCTCTTCATCATTTGTAGTCACTCCCACTCGCCCGTCCACCAAAAACACAATGACATCGGCTTCATTAATAGCAATCTCTGCCTGCTTTTTTATATCTTTCTGAAATGCGTCTTCGCTTTTCCCGTCAATTCCGCCTGTATCAACCAAAGTAAAAGTATGCCCGCTCCACTCAGCATCAGCATAAATCCTATCCCGAGTAACCCCTGGAGTATCATCAACTATACTGATTCGCTTGCCACATATCTTATTGAAAAAGGTACTTTTCCCAACATTAGGACGACCCACAACAGCAACAATAGGTTTATACATTTGTCTCCTTACTTTTTTAACTTTCTTTAGTTAAATAAATATTCCCTATATATTAGACTACCACATTTTTCGTAAAAGTCCAAATAAATTTGACTTATAAATAATTTTATATCACGAAAAAAGTCGCTACACTCTTGTAACGACTTTTCTTGCCTAATCTATTTTATGTTTTTTATCTATTTCGACCTATAAATAGACCTTATTTTGTTGTCTTTTTGGTGTTTGTTGTGCTACCCGAAGTACTTTGCTTGCTTGCAGTCTTGGCAGAACTTCCACTCTTAGTCTCAGCCTTTTTGGTAGTTTCGGCACTCTTTGTAGCCTTGGTCTCAACTTTTTCTTTGACAGACTCAGTCTTTTTGGTAGCAGGCTTTGCTTTCGCATCACTATTGTCTGCCTTTGACTTTTCTGCCTGTTTGTCCTCAGTTTTGCTTGCCTCAACCTTTTTGTCAGCAGACTTACTCTCAGCCTTATCCTCTTTTACCTCAGTTTTTTCTGCAGGCTTTACCTCTGCCGTCTTACTGTCAGTTGGTTTTGTGTCTGTAGCCTTGACTTCAGGTTTTACCTCAGCCTTAGTTTCACTCTTTGCATCTACCTTTGCAGTAGTCTTAGCCTCGTCCTGTGCTTTGGTCTCAACCTTCGCATCGGCTGGTTTGTCGGCTTTTTGTTCTGCTGGCTTTACCTGTTTGCCCTCAACTGCTTTTGCCTCGGTTTGATTATTATCGACTGACTTTGTATCTGCTTTTATGCTGTCAGTTGATTTTGTTTCGTTTAATTTTGTTGCACTCGCTGGCTTTGTCTCAACAGTTTTACCATCATCTACTTTATTTGCGGTTGCTGTTTGAGTTGTGTCAGCAGGTTTACTTGCAGTTTTATCAGAAGATGCATTTTTGTTTTCTTTTTCAATCTTTGCCATTTCTCTCTCAAAACCTGCCATAGAACTTTCGGTAAGTCCACCATAAGATGAAGTCTTAACCTCTTGCTTTGGAGCAGAGGTGCTATTTGAACTGATAGATTTAACAAGGGCAGATTGGAAAGCCTCTTCTTCCTTTTTCTTCTTTATCATCTTGTCAATTGTGTCAATTATGCTAAGAAGTAGTAGGAATAAAACTATACAAGATGGCACAACAACAAGCACAATTATGCCAGTTGGTGAAGAGATAAATTGAAGAATACCTGCAAGAGCAGATGGAGTGTATATACCGATGACATAGTCCGCTCTTACCTTTTGTCCGTCCACACTGCCATTGTGAGTACCTTTGGTTGTATACCAAATATATCCGTCTTCGTCAACTTCAATATCCATTACTTGGTGGAATGTACGACTGCCACTATAACGGCTGGCACTTGCATCAAT
>CAJFOL010000073.1 GCA_904397185.1 uncultured Clostridia bacterium | reverse complement strand
TTAGTAAAATCTAAAAACTTGTTTTATTTTTTATGATATTTGTGCTAAACTATTAATATGAAATTATACATTGCAATATTGTCAGTTGGTTTAACAATCATAATGGGAGGGAATCTCTTTTATGTGCTTACAGAGAACAAGGACGTAGGTGCAATGTTTTTATATTTGTTTTTAGCAGTAGTTGTGTGTGGTTTGATGTCGGGTGTAATAACATTAATTACCCGAATACTACCATCAAAGGTCTTTAATCCGTATCGAAAGAGATATAAAGTTTACAGCAAAGAGAATGAATTATATAACAAATTGAAAATAAAAAAATGGAAGGATAAGATACCAGAACTCGGCAAACTTAGTGGTTTTGCAAAGACTGAAATTGCAGAGCCGAATAACCCAGAATATATTTATAAATTTTTGACAGAGAATTGCATAGCCGAAGCCTTGCATTTTTACTCTATAGTGGCGGGTTTGCTTATATTCATATTCTTGCCACGAGAATACATTTTCACGATTGGATTACCTGTATTTTTCTTGAATTTTCTTCTTCATATAATGCCAATACTTGTTCAGCGATATTTAAGACCTAAATTTTTAAAGATATATAATAGGCTTCTCATCCAAAAAGAGAAGAAGGATAATGAAAAGCAAAATCAAGAAAATATTGATGAATTTGATGAAAAAACGGCTTAAAATTGAATTTTTTATTGTTTTTTTAGCAAAAAGGAGATAAAAATGTTAAATTATAATGCAAAAGTACTTTATCATAGTTCAATAATGATAGGGGATGAAATCTTCGTTGACCCTTATAAGATAACAGGGGAGTACAAGGCAAAATATATTTTTATAACTCATGCTCACTATGACCACTATTCGCCTGAAGATATTGATAAGATAGTGTGTGATGATACTATATTTATCGCTCCTATGGATGTCGCTCAGGAGATAAAGAAAACTTATAAAAATAAGATGGTAGCAGTCCAGCCAAATCAAGAATTTTTGCTTGACGGAATAAGGGTCGAGGCCTTTCCATCATATAACGTCAATAAACAATTCCATAAAAAAGAATACGGCTGGGTGGGATATAAAATAACATATAAAAATATCAGCTATGCAATTTTAGGCGACTGTGATATCAATGAGGATAACAAAAAGATAAAATGCGATTGTCTGTTTGTGCCAATAGGCGGTACATTTACCATGGATGGCAAAGAGGGAGCAGAACTTACAAATATCATAAAACCAAAACTTGTCATTCCATCGCATTACAATGCGATTGTAGGAACAAAACAAAATGAGAAAGAATTTATATCATATTTAGACAAAGATATAAATTATGAAATTTATATAAAATAATTAAAAATTTAAAATAAAACAATAAAAAACATATAAAAATTTGCATTTTTATATGTTTTTTTGAAAAAATAATGTATTTAAGTGTATTTTTTTATTTTTGGTAATTTAATAATTTTAAAATAATGATTTTTCCATAGTTGAAGGTATTTCAAGATTTAATAGTTTTAGTACTGTTGGTGCAATGTTTGCAATAGAACATCCTCTTTTAAGCCTAACCTTTTTATATCTTTCACTCACTAAAATGACTGGCACTGGGTTGGTCGTGTGAGAGGTTATCTTTTTCCCATTTTTGTCAATCATATACTCGGCATTACCGTGGTCAGCGGTGATGATACAATCGCCTCCTGCCATAAGGGTTGCAAGAGCAAGTGCATATGCTTGTTTTTCTACACAGGCTATTGCCTGTTTGGTCGCTTCAAAATTTCCTGTATGACCTATCATGTCAGGATTTGAATAGTTCACTAAAACAAAGTCATATTTTGCAGAGGCAATGGCATCAAGTGTCGCTTCTGTAATTTCAATTGCTCTCATCTTTGGATAGTACGAGAAGTCTTGAGTATCTATGCTTTCAATTAATTTTCGGTCTTCGCCTTCATACGGCTTTTCAATTCCACCATTAAAGAAGAAAGTTACATGGGCATATTTTGTGGTCTCCGCAATATGAAATTGTTTTAACCCATTTTTAGATATGATTGCTGAAAGATTGTCTTCAATTGTTTCAGGTGGATAAATGACGTTCAATTTTTTAAATTCGGCGGAATATTCTTCCATTGGTGAGAAAAGTAGGTTTTTAAACTTCTTTGTCTTAAAGTGGTTGAAATTTTCATCTGTGAGAGCAGAGGTCAACTCTCTTGCTCTGTCTGAGCGATAATTGAAGAAGATAACACTATCATCATCTTTGATTGTGGCATCTTTTACAAGTAAAATTGGTTCAACAAATTCGTCATAGACGCCTTGCTTATAACTGTCTTCAATTGCGTCCAAAGCACTTTCATCTTTGTAATTTTCTCCGTATATTAAAACATTGTATGCTTTTTGTAGCCGTTCGTACCGCTGTTCTCTGTCCATAGCATAAATTCTTCCTGAAAGAGAGGCGATTTTGTAATCAGTGCCTTTTAATTTATCTTCAAGTTGTTGGATATAACCTTTTCCGCTATTGTAAAGTGTGTCTCTTCCATCAAGAAAAGCATGGATATAGACCTTTTTAAGTCCATTTTGTTTTGCCATGTCAATTATTGCAAACAGGTGATTTATATGCGAATGGACTCCGCCATCTGAGAGAAGCCCCATAATATGAAGAGCCGAATTTTTTTCTTTTGCATGATTTAAGGCTTTTAAAAGATTTTTGTTGTTAAAAAATGCTTTTGTCTTGATGTCGTTATCAATTTTCATTAAATCTTGAAGTATAACTCGTCCACCTCCAAGAGTCAAATGCCCAACTTCGCTGTTGCCCATTTGACCTTCAGGAAGCCCAACAGCATTGCCACTTGCCTTGAGTGTGGTGTTTGGATACATCCTTATAAGTTTGTCAAGATTAGGTGTTCCTGCCGAAGTGATCGCATTTCCAAACTTTTCTTTGCTGATTCCAAAACCATCTAAAATAATAAGTGTAACCATAATTTTCTCCTTTAAATTTATATTAATTTTGTCTTTAAAATTCGTCAATAAAAGTATGATTGATTTTAATAATTAATTAAAAATTGCCAAAAAATTCAAAAAAAATCAAAAAAATACGTTAAAAATAGTAAAAATGATTTTTTTTATTAATTTTTTTTAGATTTTATCAAATAAATTATATCTCTGTGGATTGATAATTGCATTGAATATTTTTTCTTTTGCATTTGGATATATTTGGTCAAGATTTTTAAGAATCTTTTTTGCATTCTCACGTTCTGTATGCTTGTTCGCTGGACAATTATTGTAGAGTATAGGGAAATTATTGCTAATTTTGATTATCTCACTTTCATCGCAATAAATTAGCGGACGAATGACTGTGATATCCACTCGGCTTAAATATGTCTTAGGCTTAAAGGTGGATAGACGTCCTTCAAAGAAGAGCGACATTAAAAAGGTCTCAATAAGGTCATCTTTGTGATGCCCTAAGGCTACTTTATTGCATCCAAGTTCTTTTGCATGGCTGTTTAACAGTCCTCTTCGTAAATTTGCACATAGAGAACATGGATTTTTCTCCTTTCTTATATCGAAAACGACTTCAAAGACATTGGATGGGATGATGTGGAGTTCAACATTAATCTCATCGCAATAGGCTTTGATGGCAGAATAATCGTTTTTCCCACCACTTAAGTCTATGGCAATAGCGATTAGTTCAAACTTCTTATCAATGAAACTTTGATATCGTTTTAATGCGGTCAGCAAGGCTAGACTATCTTTCCCGCCAGATAGACCAACTGCAATCTTGTCACCGTCCTCTATCAAATTGTAATTTTCACATGCTTTACGCATTACACTCAGTATTTTTTGCATTTTTACCCCTAAAACAATGAAATTATATCAAAAAAGTAAAAAAAATACAATTAAATATTTGTTTTTAAATTAAAAATTTAATTTATGCATAAAAATATCTTTTTTCTTTAAAACTAAAAACTAAAATAAAATTAAATATATAAATATATTTATTTCTATTTTATTTGATTTTATTTGACAAAAAACATGGCAAAAATGTATAATCTTTTTATACAAAATTGCTGTTTAAGTTTGTTTTGTCATTGAGGGCAACAAACGAGGAGGATATATGAAAAAGTTTTTTGTCGGGCTTTTAAGTATGTTTGTTTTGCTTGGGGCGACTATATTGACCGCTTGCACAACGAACAACATTCAAATGACACTGTCAACTCAATATGTAGAAATACAGATAGGTGATGACACAGTGCCATCAACTGCAGAGGTTACAGTGACTGTCACGGGAACAAGCGACAGCCAAGTCTCTGTCGATGCACGAGATACGTCAATACTTTCATATAGGACAGAAGGG
Source organism: uncultured Clostridia bacterium (assembly GCA_904397185.1). Lineage (GTDB taxonomy): Bacteria > Bacillota > Clostridia > Christensenellales > UBA1242 > Caccovivens. The sequence continues at coordinate 31,174 of CAJFOL010000073.1, read as the reverse complement.
CTTTCAGATGGGCGAACTGTAATAACTATTACAGGGCTATCTGAAGGTTATGGTCAAATATACGTGACCTCTTATCAAGGGAACATCACAAAGATTATAAATGTCGATGTTTTCAGTGAGGTTTCGGCTATGGAACAAAGGACAGAAGAGACCGACAAAAAATCTAACTTCGCAATCCGAGGCGACAGCATTGAACTTATTGACTACAATCTTTTAACTTTCTATCCTTCTTCTAATTCTAGACGTACAATAACTTGGGAGTTATATGATGGTGAGGCAAATGCCTCTATAAATGGCAATGTTTTAACAATATCTCCTGAGTATCAGCAAAATACTATTATAATTAGGGCTACGACAGAGAAGGGAGTTACTTGTGATATAGAACTTCCAGTTATAGACCAACTTGAAGATGACCTCACTCTCTCTTGGTCCTATAGCCGAGATAATCAGCAGTATGACCAAATAACTGAAGATAATTCTACCTTTACCATTGTGCCAAACCTTGCCAGTGATGAGCAGTATACAGGATATGTAAAACTCAACTTCACTCAAGACCTTGAGGTTTCTTACACTGTTACAGACTCGTTTGGTAATGCCACTGACCAGTTGATAATTGAGTCGACAGGGGAAGATGGCGAAGGTAACCCAATCTATGCAATTTACACAAACAAGAATATTACAAGTCTAAATGAAGATTTTGTTGTATATTTTGAGGTTGGCTATTCTGATTATGACTTGCCAGCAATTCGAAGCTTGCCTATCTACGTTAGTGTAAGAGAAAAGGTAAATGGTATAACAATTTCAACGGATGGGGCAGACAACATTGAAGGCACAACACAGGTCCTTTATTCACAATATAGAAATATATATGGCAAAGAATATTTTGTAGAAGTGACACCAACAACAGTGGTAAATGCCTCTGGCAGGTATTCAATCAGTGTTGAAATAACAAATGGTGTTTTGCCAGAAGGAGGCTTGTCTAGTGGCTGTCCTGTGGAATTTTGGTATCAAGATTCTTTAAATAACACTATCACTCAAGCATTGCTTGAATATGACGGCAACGTATACACAACCCGCGATGAGAATATGCTTTCGGCTGATAGAATTTACATGAAAGCGGCATCAGATTTGAGAGTTCAAAATTTCGAGGGTATAAGGGTAACTTTTAGAAGTGCAGACAATGAAGAGGTTACAAATACATTTGACGTTCAACTTATAAAGAGTGTGACACAAGAGGATTTTGTCTTCGAGGATGCCGACTTTAATATTGACTCAAGTGCAAGCGGAACAGCCATATCACAAACAAAATACTTTACTTTGCAAGGACAGACGACAATAGATGGATTGTACCTTGATGTGGATAGCGAAAATGTGACACTGACTGGACCTACTTTTGTATCAGCAACAACCGATTCGGTCACATTTGCAGTGACATTGACTTTAAATAGGTCAAGTTATGGTGTAACAAGTATTGACCATTATAAGATTTGCCATGAGAACGGCTTTGAAAGCGAAGAGTTTGATATAAACATCTTCCTTCCGTTTAATAGTGTGGTAATTTTACATAATGCCTCGGCATCAGTAACCGATTATTCTACAAACAATCTGTCTTATGATTTGGCAGGAAATGCAATACAAGAGAATAACGAAAGTTTATCAAGTATTATGCTCAAAAATGGGTCGACAACACCACTGTTTTACTCATTCAACTCCTCAGGTAACTATGAGGCGGTAGCAGATATAGATGTATCTTATTATGATTTTGTTGCAAGTGAAACCATGACACTTGACGTGTTTAAAAATTTGGTAAACACTCAAGATGGTATCTTACAAATTATCGAAAATGCGAGAGCAAATCAGCAGAAATACAGTGCAGTGGCATATTTCTCGGCGGATAATAGTTCTATCATTACGAGCGGAGTAGGCTTTACTTATGCTGTTGCAACTTTTACAGGGAAAGGTGTGGACGGCGATGTAACTATTATAAAAATTATACTTATTGAAAGTTATGTTGCTCCAGATGGCATGAGAATCACACCTTCAAGTGACGGACAGGTAAATCTTTACTCAGCAAACACCGTTGCGACTAGAGATGATGACCTTACAAAGAAGACTATCACTATAAACTTTACCAACACGGGTATTACATATAAATCTATTGACAATATTAGATTTGTGTCTACCGTAAAAGACTCGTCTGGCAATTCAATTATGGGTGAAAGTCATACAAACAGCAACTCGGTTGTGTGGGATTATGGTAGGTATACAATAGAAAATATAACAATCACAGATTCTCAACTTCGCTTTACAATATCAACCATATCAAACTATGAAGACTTTACCTTCTTTGACGAACTCGAGGTTCACTATCAACTCCTTATTGACGGGGAAGATGGACAGGAAGTTTTGGACGTAATGTGGACGACTATCAACATTACAATTAGAAATGCAGAAAGAGTTTCTTCGATTAACTGGGAAAATAGTGATGAAGATGGAATATATTTTGAAGTAGGAGATGACGAGCCATACTATTTAATCCTTACCACAGCACCACAATCTGCAAGAAATAGCAATATAACCTATTTAATAACTGACGACAATGGCGATGTTATTGACAACGATACCTTTGTCAACGTAAACAGTGTTACGACAGGAACAATCGGGGTATCACTAAGCGATATAATCTCACAAGGTACAACAGGTTATATCTATCTTCTTCCAGAGGATGCAATATATAATGGTAATATCATATTTAGTTACTTTGTAGATGACCAAATAGTGCAAAGTCAAGTCAGTGCTAGAGCATTAGGACTTTTAAGGTCTGACGGACAAACTTGGTATGACTTCCTTGTCGGCAATGCCTTCTTTACCTCAAACACTTCGCTTGATGGCGAAATGGAAATGGTTTACTTTAGTGATATTCTCTTGAAAATAAAGATAACCGTTGCCGATGGTAGCAGTTTTGATTATGCATATAGAATATATGATGAAAATTCGTTTAATGGCATTATTCCAAGCCTATATTATACAGTAATGAACAGCCTTGATATCTCTTCAACTAGAGTCTCTATTGACTCATTTAGTGGTGGACTTCAAGGTTATGATGAAAATGTTACTATAAACTTCAATGGTGCAAACTTTGCAAACACCTTGACCGAGGATGCAATTATAAGGAATATAACATTCCAAGGCACAGTGACAGGACAAGGCTTTGTCGCAAATACTAATGACGGTACAATAGAAAATGTGACCGTTGATGTTTATCAAACCTATCCAAGTGTATTAAATTATGACGGAAGAGAGATGACGGGCGGACTTGTTGGTGTAAACAATGGCACAATTAGTGGTTCTTCAGTCCTTGGTCTTACTATCAATGCACAGAATGCAACAGTAGGTGGTATTGCAGGGCAAAACAACGGCGAAATCAGTTACGGAAGAGTTGAATTTTACAATCTTACAGATAGGGCTGATGACACCCAAACTGCCTATAACACCTTCACTGGAGCCGTTGTAGGTGGTATCGTAGGACAGGCAACAGAAGGCTCTTCGATATTATATTCTTATGCTTATAATTATAATATTGATAATTATATAGAAGATAATATATCAGTTATTAATGCGACTATCAAAGGTACTATTGTAGGTCAACTGTCAGGGCAAACACGAATATACTACTCATTTGGTGTTATTGATAATGTTGCATATTATGCAGGAAATGATATGGGCTCAACATATGCAAATATCACCTCAAACTCTGACTTTTACTGGTCTTACTATCTGCTTGATGAATACACTTCATCATACTACAATGAAAACAGTGGCAATCTCATCTCATCAGGAAGTGGATATTATACATATGTAAACAATGAAAATCCTCACTTTAGAGATTTGTATCAAGAAGAGAAGGTTACTGACGTGTCTGGAGGGGCGATTCAAAACTATGATGAGGACGGCTATTATAAGTCACTTTCGGTAAATGAAAATAGCGGAATACTATTTTACTACAGTGTCGAACGTGGAACGGCTGACCTGACAAGTTCGGCACAAAATGACCTTAACGAACTCAACACCATCTCGCTTTCTCAGTTGCTTGACTTAGAAAATGTCACTGATAATATAATAATCACCTCATCAGACACCTCAATAGTGAGGACAATAGGTTCTTCCATCGTAGTTGTAGGCACTGGTGATGTGACCTTGACAATTTCTTCTAAACATGATGTTTTGAATACAAAGACAATAGACGTCAAAGTAATGTATGCTCTTTCTCAAATGATAGTTTCATACACCGACAATGCCAACAATTCGTATGAGATACAAGAAAATTCAGTGACCTATCTTCAAAGGACAAAGTCACGTCAATATACTGTAACATTTGAAAATTCAACAATTCTTTTAGGCAATACTGCTTCGCAGTACTCACTTGTTGCAAACGATATGACATTGACTATGACACCAAGTGTGGGTAACAGCCTAGATATCACTCCAATCAACAACATATTTATGGTAGGCACCAATAAAGACTCTGTGACAACTTCGATTGAAGTCGATGCGATTATCACAGACGGCGAGTATCAATCGGCAATCAATAGTGTGTTTAGTAGGTCGTTTACTATAACTCCAGTTGATGGTGTCATATCCTTCAATTACACAGGCGAAAGCATACCTTTGACTCCATCAACAAATGCTGCACTTCGTGTAGAGGTCGACACCACGGCACAGAGTGATAAAGACAATCTTCAGCCTATTATTTCTTATAATGGTGATGAACTTCATATCACAAAGGACGAAGTACTTTCGGCGAACAATAAAACGGTTTATCACTATACATTGCCACAAGACTATATGGCAGACGAGAATAACTATATCCTATCAGCGACAGTGACACTTTTAAACGAAGATGATGCATTCGATGAAGAAACAGAAACCTATGGTTACCTTTTTGAAATATCATTCTCGGTATATGTTGACTATAGAAGCAATATTGCTAGAGATATGGATTTTGTGGTAACATTTAGGAGCAATTCAAACATTGATAGTTCTGACTTGTCAAGCGGAAACAACAATGGACAGGTATTGCTCAATCTTACCCGTCAAAAGTTTACAAATATTGATGTTACGAGTTACAAAGTTGAAAACTCTTACTGGACAAACGACAATGGTATTTACCGTACGGTACACCAAAAGGGCGACCAAACAAGTGTAGTCACTCCTGGAAGCAATACAATCTTGCAAGTCACAGCAAACCCATCATTTGCGCACTATGATTACATGGAACTCTCATATAGCAATGCCTCAGTTGCAAATGCTGTAAGTTTTGAACTTGTTATGCCATACAATAATAACAACAATTTTGTAGGTTATGACGGTGCTGATGTAAGTGTGTATGCAAACACCATAAGATTTACTCCAAATAGCGACCAAAACAATGATGGTACACTATACTTTAGGACAGCAATAAGTTCACAAGTAAACTCTGATAGCACCATAAGATTTACCGCATCCTTCTTTACAAGCGAAGGCACACTTTTAAGCACAGTAAACTATTATTTAACCATAAATTATTTGTCAGAACCAGTGGTACTTGTGGATGGTGAAACACAATCATATGTCGCACTAGGTTCGACTGTCGATGTAGAAGTGCAGGTAAGACAAGACCAAGTTGTGGAAAGTGCAACTCTTGTCGGTGACAATATTCAAGAGGTTTATATCTCTTCACTGTCAACTCCTACTACCGACCCTATCACTGGAATTAAGACATATACAGCATCTATCACAGCAGGTGTCAATGCCTCGGTAAATTCAAGCAACAACAGTCTGTCACTTCTTGTCAAAGTGTCAAGGACTATCAATGGTGTAAAAGAATCACGAGATTATTTTGCAACTATCACACTGGTTGATATAAAGGTAGACACAAACAATATACAAATCGTAGGTGCCGACAATGGCAACCTTGATGCATGGGCAGGTGTTACCAGTGCATTTGAAGTTGAATACAATGTTCTTCCAGAAAGTTATACTTATGACCATAATGACGAAGAAAGTGTAGCAAAGGTGAGCGAATTACTCCAAAAACGTCAAGAATTCTTGGTAAATCAATATCATGTTTCAAGCAAGACTTTCACTGATGCAAGTGGAGAGAGTTCAACTTTAATTCAATATGCAATCAACTATGATATAGAGAATAACAGACCTTATAAATTAAGTGAAAGACTTTTCTATATTGTAAATGGAAACGAAGAAATCCCAGTTTTAGACAATTATAGATACACTGCAGGTGCAAGATTTGAGTTTATAGAAAATACGAATGGCACAGAGGAGGCTTCAATAATAGGAGCAAGACAGGGCGAAACAGTACAATTTAGACTGAAAACCTTTGTCTATACAAGCGGCAGTGCTACAGGAACTCCTATGACCTACAACACAGACTTCACGGTTACAGTTGGTGTTTATTCTGATGAGGACCTTCCAATATCTATAAACAGTGCAAGCGACTTTGAAAATCTTGATCCATCAAATTACACAGGCACGGTAACACAGAATGACTATATTTTGATGAATGATATAGTACTTGACGAGCATACTCCATTCAATACAAACCTTATCAGCAGTCTTGACGGAAATGGTTATACTATTCATATTAGAAGTTTCAATTTAACCTCAACGTCAAGCGAATTGAATATCGCACTATTTAATAACGTACTTGAAAGCACAACATTAAAGAACGTTAGGGTAAATATTTACAATGGTGGACAACTTACTATAAACCTCAGTGCTTTAAATAATAATGTTCAAATAAATATTGCCGGACTTGCAATATCAAATGCAGGTATAATCACAAACAGCGAAGTTGTATCCTTCTATACAACAGGTAATGCTGTAGGGCAAAGCGAAAGCCTATTAGAACCAGCGACAAACGAACATAACAATCCATCAGGATTTAATGTCAAATTTATTCGTGGTGCATTGACCACGGAGAGTGTTTATCTTACCGCTGGCTCATCTTGGTCAACTCAAATGGCTGGATTTGTTATAAGTAACTCTGGTAATATAACCAACTCACGAGTAGGCGGTGACGAGGTGACCATTCTTGGCGAAGATAGGACGGAAGTTGCCGAGAATGGCGATGTTATAGCAATGGGCTATACATTTGCCTCGACTATAGACCTTGATACATTCTATATGATAGGTCAAGGTGACATGGCAGGTTTTGTTCTTACAAACTCAGGCTCAATCTCAGCATCATTTGTTAAACTTCTTGATATGGAAAATCAATCAAGAGCGACAGCATATGATACTTCTGGATTTGCTGGGACAAACTCAGGAACTATTCTTACAAGTTATGCCGAAGGCAAACAAGACGAGACTAACACTAACGACTGGGCTAAATTTGCCTATACTGGCACATCACTCAAGTCAGCATACGGAATAATTGCAGGCTTTATAAACAGCAACAATGGTCTTATCAAGGATAGTTATTCAAATATATTGATATCAAACTCTTCAAATTCACTTAATGTTTACCTTGCATCAGGTTTCGTATATAGAAATGAGGGAACAATTGAGACAAGTTACTCAGCATCTCAAATTGCAAATTCTCGTTCCACACAGATGAACTTCTCAGGTGTAAATGAAAGTGGTGACTTGCTTGCAAATGGTACATATACAAATTGTTACTATTTCAACTATCAGTACTATGGAAATGAAGAGGCATCAGATAGTTCAAATGAGGCACTCTATAGCACAGGTGCTATTCTGATACCAGACCCAGAAAATTCAACATATTTCTATGGCTTTGCTATTGCTGATTCTGAATATGATGGCATTTGGAGCAATGTTGTAGGCGAGGGTATAAAACTCATAGAGCCAAATATTAAGACATACTCTCATAGATATGTATCATACATCGCAGAAGGCAGTGAAGTAGGCGGGGTGGTAGGTGTAGACGACCAAGGCGAGTACGTTCTTCCGTATGCAATCTTGCAGTTCACAGATTCAACAAGAGAGATTAACACTTCGCTAGGCTCTTCAAACAACCCAATCTTAATTGCAAATGCCCAAGATTTTGTAGATGCAATGGGCTTGTCAACTTCTTCTTATGAAGGACAATACTTCAATAGTTATTCAATTTGGGGTACATACAGACTTGTCGGTGATGTCAACCTTTCTGATTTAAGCACTTCAATAACTCTTCCATCAGTCAGCAAATCATTCTCAGGAAGATTGTATGCAAATGGCTTTACAATTTCAAATCTTTCAATAGCATCAGAGGGAGAGGGTGTCGCTTACGGACTCTTTGCATCACTCGAGAGCAGGAACGGTTCAACTCCACTTGTGAGCAACCTTAACTTAGAGATAGACCAAGTTATTGCTGGTGATATAACCATGGTGGGAGGACTTGCAGGTTATGCAAAGGACTCAATCCTTGTAGGTATTGACATTTCATTCAGTGATGATAGTCAGGTAAATGGTCTAAACTTTGTAGGTGGACTTGTAGGTCTATCTTTTGGCAACAGTGTAATCAAAAATATAACAGTGACAAATCCTAATGTTATAGCCGATAGATATGATTCAAATGATTACTTCACAACTGAAAGTATCAGGACTATACGAAATGAAATAAGAAATAATCTTAACAATTCTACAGTGGTTTCATCTCCATTAGTAAACACTTTAAGTGTATATTCGTATGCAGGTAGTGTTGTAGGCTATGCTGACCACTTCACGACATTACTTGATGGCTTCAACATAAATCAAGCCGAAAACTTTACCATAAACAACATAAGAGTGAGCGGTAGAGTTTACGTACAAGGACAAGTGGCAGGCGGTATATTTGGTTTAACAGCCTACCAAACAAATGTACGTGATGCTGGAATAACAATTGAGGCAGACAGCGACAACACACAATCACATATTATAGCGACCAAGTTCTTTGCTGGTGGTGCTATAGGACAGTCATTCGGCAGTTTGAGTAGAATTTTCGCAGTCTATGATGATTCAACTCAAAGTGAGATTGAAAACAATATGTCTAGTTTCTACACTGGAGACAATAGTACTGAAAGAGGTGCAACAAACCTTTTCTATCTTGATAACAGTTCATATAATCAAGAATATATTGGTGGACTTGTAGGTTATGTAGAGAGCGGACGTATGGAAATATCCTACTCAAAACTCAACGTTGTAAGCATGGCATCTAATTTCGCAGGTGGTATCATAGGTGGTATTAACCTATCAAGTGCCAACACCTACCAAGCAGAGGCAGAACTTCTAGGGGATGACCAAGAAATTTATACTAAATACTTTATCAACGAAGTCTTCGCAACAGGCGATGTCAGAGCAAGACAAGACGGCGAAAGCGGAGTTATGACAGCGGGTGGTATTATTGGTGCCAACTACGGGAGTGGACGAATTGCCCTTATGGCAGTAAATGCTTTGAATTATATTTCAAATTATGATTATAATGCAAATAGTTACTTGACCTTTAACTCTTCAATCAATGTTTCAGAGACTTTCAAGACAAACTTGATTTTAGGTTCATCCTTTGACCTTGGAGAAAGCGGAAAGTGGGTATATACAAATCTAAATGACAGCAACTATACACCATACCTTAACCTTATAAGGCTTTCAAATGAAGGAGATGCAGGACAAGGCTCAATACTATCCCCAACGGTAGCATTTTACGAAAGTTACACATTCAATGGCAATATAATGTCACTCAACTTGTTCGGTGACGTTGATAGCAGTATAGAAGACAATACCCTCTACGAAACAAACTACGTTTATGCAATCAATTCACCAATCAACTATACCTCTTCGGCAATCGGACATACCTTCACTCAACAAGGATTCTTAAGTTCAGGTGTTTGGAACACAGAAAACTGGACTCATCCAACCGATGACTTGTTCCCATCAATTCAATATCAAAGAGTAAGCAATGTCATATACCTTGATGCTTATGATGAAAGTATCGAACGTGCTTTTGATATCATGCAATCACCAAACAGTGATATTACAATCATCGTTCGTGGACTTGTAAGTGCAGATGCAGAGGATACAACAGGAAATTATGTGGATATTGATTTAGCGACCTATTTCAATAACAATTATACACCAATATCAAACTTCTCAGGCTCTTTAGTAGGGCATACCAACACCTATACAACAGTAGATGCAACAACTGGCGAAGAAAGACCGATAAGAATTATCTCTGACCAAAGTTTCATTGAATCTGTTGGTGCTGGCTTCTATCTAGATGACGTGGTTATTGAGTATGTTCCAAAAAGCGGTTCTGAAATAAAGATTACAGCAAACAATGGTAATGCAGGACTCTTCTCAACGGGTTCACTCAATGAAGCGACCATTACAAATCTCAGAATCTATATAGATGCTCCAATCAATACTACAGTAGCACTTAATACTGGAAGCAACATAAATGTAGGTATTTTGGCTCCTGAGATTATCAATTCAACAATCATCAATGTTTCTATAGATACAGTGACCTATCCTTCTTCAGACTTCACAGATTCGGATTCATTACTCAATGTATACTTTACTACAAGCAGTAGTGCAGGTGATAACAGCCCAATATCAGTTGACTCGTTATCAGTAGGTATGCTTGCAGGAAGAATGTATCAGTCAAGCACAAGTTCGACTATGCAGGTCAATGGTTTAAATATGTCTATACATAGCAACCTCATAAATATTGACGGCTCTGCAAGACAAAACGATTCATTTAGAAACACAAACTTTACTAATATGTATGTCGGTGGTTACTTTGGTTTGATTGAAAGAGAGGCAAATGCTCTTAGGATGAATTTGTCACTACAAGGTATTGAAAGAATAAATTCGTCAAATGATGAGAATCAAAGGGTGACAGTAAGCCATGCTTCAGCGACAAATGCATATATTGCAGGATATATTGGCTATAATCACGGACTTGATACCTTGACTTTGCAATCAAATTTCACAGGCAGTGTTGATGTATATCTCAACGATACAAGCAGTGCAACTTCGTCATTTACCACATTGCACACAGGTATAATCTTTGGTAGAGCAGACAATACAAATGTCAATGCAATAAACTTCAATAGTGCAAGATTTGACGGCGGATTATATGTAGTTCAAAATAGTGGCAGTGAAAATAATGTGACAATTACCTCGTTATATGCAGGTGGCTATGCAGGTTCGCTTGGAAGTTCAATGACTATTACAAACCTTAGCGAATTAAACTATGAAATTGTGGCACTATCAAGTGCTTCAAGTGGTGTCAGTGAGATATCAAAAGACACCTTAGACAGCAATGATTATGCAAGCAACACCCTTACACTTGGTACAGCAAATACAGTTGGTATAGTAAAAGCAGGTGTTGTGGTAGGCTCAACAAATGCATATTTCAGTATGGGGGCTGACCTTACTAGATTGAATGCAAACGGAGAATCATTTAGATTTGTAGGTATAAGCGATGACTCTGCAATAGGCTCCGTTCTTGGCGAGACAACAGCGACCTCACTTGCCGAACTTCGAAATAACACCGTAAATATTACAAGTGGAGTAGTATCATATGCTCAATTTGTAGTTATTGGAAGTGGTGAAATTGACGATAGCCCGGCAGTCGGCGGTATCATAGGAAGTGTTTACAAGACTGACACAAGTGCTGGTGGAAATTCTATTTCAAGAGTAAATGTTGGCGCTCAAAACTCCTCATACGTTGCCTTCAATGGTGCCGTTTACTCAAATATTAGCAATATAACCTTTGGTGGTATCATAGGAGAAACAAATTTCACAAGTGCTAGCGATACAGTCTCACTTATAAACACATCTTTTGGTGGTATGCTTAAAGTTTATGGGGCAAACAGTCAAGGTGGAGACGTTATAGCAGGTGGTCTTGTAGGTCGACTTGGCAGTCCAGCGGGAATAAGTCAGACTATACAGGCTACAATTACCAACAGTTTCAACTATGGTGACGTTTACGTATGCTATGATGACAATCTTGAAGAATTAGATTCATATGTCTTTGGTGGACTTTTGGCTGATATTTCAAGTCAATATAGAATTGTCGCAAATGGCAACTATTCAATGGTTACAAACCACAATGCAAGAGATGAAGTTAACAGTACAAATACTACTTATACATCTATAGGTGCATTGTTCGGCAGGGCACCTTCTCCTCAAAGTGCACTTAGCAACAACTATTACAGTTCTTCCGTTTCACTTTGCATAGATAACTACGGAAGTGATATAGGTTACTTAGTACCATACATTGGAGATGGCTATGGCTACAACTCTACAAACAATTTAAGCCTTAGCACAGACGGAACAAACGAGTTAAGTATGCTTGGCAGATATGCACAAATAAATACTCTGTTAAGTGTCGATAATGTAGATGTTGGACATAAGTTACAGCCTTATGAACTTACAAATGATACTACCATTATTCCTAATTCATATAAGTTTAATGGTATGACCTATGCTACAATCAGTCAAAATAGTGCTGACCTATCATTCACAGAACCTTTCACATTAGAAGTAGGCACAGAATTAGAAGTAGGCACAGACAAGACAACTCTTAAAGACGTTGCTATAATTGGTGGCGCTGGTGAGATAAACTATACGGTTAACGATTCAAGCGAAACTCATTCTTCACTTATCAATTCGCTTAGTGGATTCTCATATGTATCAGGGCTTGTAGTCAATGTTGATATATCAACAAATTCAATGGATAGCGAAGGCAGTACAATAACACTTGATGACAACTATTCAGGAATTGCAAACAGTATGTATGACAACAGCCAAATATTTGCGGTGCAAGTTAAAGGCAAAATGGATATTGGTGGCAACAAAGTTATAGATGTCGCAGGTGTTGTGACAAACCTGTATTCTGGAAAGATAGAATATGCTACGACCGCTTTGGATATAATCTACAGAGGTGCAAGTGATTCAGGAGATATGGCTGAAGTCTATGGACTTGTAGGGCTAAGAAATGAATTGAATGGTTCAATTTCAAATAGTGACAACAATAAATTTGTATTCAATAGTTACACAACAGGGAGCATAACTTCTTACATTTCAGCAAACCTGTATGCATTCGCATCAACCCTAAATACAAATACATTTGAGATTGCAAACAGTTATTCTATTACAAAACTTGACTTAAATGACTACACCACAAGCGGGAAACCGACAGGGGAACTTTCTATATTTGGTGTAGATGATGAAAACGATAATATCACAGATTCGTACTATGACTATAATGCAATAAATGCTTCAGTTTTGGAAGATGACACTGATTATAAGCAAAACACTGACTATGTCACTGGCTTAACCAACAACTCAGAGAGCAATCTTGGTATTAGAAACAACTATGATAAAGGCGACTACGACTTTAACTATGGTTATCCAACGTCTAAGTTTGGCTTCTTAAAAACGTCATCATACGTCTCGGCAGGTACGACAACACAAGGTACAAACTATGATGAATACATTACCGAGACAGAGTATACTAGACTTGCAAACAATACAAGACCAAGTGACTATAGCAATGTCTATTTCATAATACCTAATGCAGGCTTGCTTGCAAAGGCTGACGATATTGACTATACAATTACAACCGATGAAGGCACGACAACTACAGAGGTAAGAAACTTCGTTCTATGGTATGATATTGATTTGTCGCAGTCACAGTATTCTACTTGGACTAGCCTTATCTTTGAGACAACCACTACGACCGACAATGGAGACACATATATACCTATCAACTTCGATGGTAGAGAAAAGACAATCTCAGGCTTGACCTCTCCATTATTTGATATGATTGGTCCATCAACTGGTATAGAAGTGGTGACACGTTCGAATATTAGAAATCTTCGTTTGACCGATGCAGAAATATCAAGTAATGGACTTTTAGCCATTAGGATATATGATTCTGATATTTCAAACATTACATTATCAGGCTCAATTAAAAATGCAACTGTAGGTGAACTAATCGACAAAAGCAACAACTCAGGCTTCTTAGAACTAATAAACGACCTACTTCAAGGTTTATTTGATGACTTTAATATCACCTCAATCTTTGGTGAAGACTTCAAGTACTTGACGATTGGTGCACTTGCCAGTGAAGCACAAAATTCAACAATATCAACAGTTACCAACATGGTTACCATTGACGTAGATGGCTTTAGTTCAGGTTATTCTGTACTTGCAGTCGGTGGTATTGTAGGTACAATGCTTGATAGTACAATAAATTATAGTTCAAACTATGCACCTATCAATGTTTACTCAACTGCAAATACTGCAACCCAAAACTACTATGTTGGTGGTATTGTAGGCTTAGTTGCGTCTGCAGATGATGACGGCGAGAGTGCAATCAACTATAGTTACAATGCAACTTCAGTTATGGCAGGCTATGCAAACAACAGCGGACTTCTCACAAATCTTGGACAATATTATGTAGGTGGTGTTGCTGGCTTTAGTAGTGCCGATGACCTTACAATACAAGGAAGTTACAACTCAGGCACAATCAAATCTGGAAATAAGTATAATGGAAAAACAAATGAAGATGGCAATATCCAAGGCTTCTCATATGGTGGCGGTATAATTGCAAAGGCAAAGAATGCAAGTGTTACCTCATGCTACAATGAAGGTACAATTGAAGCATTGGGTGCAAGCCCAACAACTGGTTTCTATTGGGAAATGGATGGACGTGAAGACTTAGTATTAAGACAGACGAGTCCACGAAATGTCTGGGCATATGCCATAGGAGATATTGGTGACGGCTCAGCAAGTGGTCTTGCAGTACTAGATGCAAGCGAAGATTCGGTATACATGAATGGTTCAATGCTAGAAAAAGACACCGAAATTCAGTCTTGGAGTTGGGCGGAGATAAGCGACTATGTGAAAGTTAGTTCTCTAAACTTCCATGGCGAATCTATGCTTGAAACAGAGTGGTTATTGCCTATACTTTTCGGACCAATACTTTATTTCAGTACTATTGAAAAGAGAATTGTTGAAATAGACACCGAAGTAGTAAGACCTGAAAGTGGAGATGCAAATGTTTATATCAACTCTTATAATAGTTTTGGCTTGCCAAAGAGTTTTGTAGTTGAATTGTCAATACAATCAACCATAAATTATTTTACAGGCAAAAAAGCTGGTGTATTAATCAATGGAGTAGGAAACTATGGCTGGAGAAATCGTATTGATATGGGTGATGGGCTTGAAAGTCCTCATAAAGTTACCAACTTAGAGTTCAGTCCAGTATCATATGACGAGGCTTACTCAGATTATGTTGAAAGATACAAAGGTGATGATGGAACAAACAAATTTGTTTCAAGTCAAAGCGATGCAGTAAGCACAACAAATGGTTCTTCCATAAAGGATGGTACTAGAAGTCATGCCAGTGGAAGCGAGACAAGACAGGTACAAATAGGGGGAACAAGTTACTACATTGCAGAAGAAAATAACTTGCGTTCAATATTCAATGCTGGTATATACACCTATGAGATTACGGCATCTTTAGGCAACTTGCCTTATATGGCAAATACTTCCTATTATTCAATAGAGGCAACAGGCAGAACAAGTGGAGGCCAAGTTTCTTTAACCTCGTCAGTTTTGTCTGTCAGTGAAAATAGTATCACCTTTAGATGTTATAGTGATGATGAATTGACTGGTTCAATAAGTTACAGTATACATTTTGACTATGATGTGACATTGTCGTTCAATCCATCAAATGTAAAATATTATTATATTGATGACTACTCAGTAGGTATAGAGATAAACGGAATTAATAGTTTCCAACCAATCGGCGGATACACATTACGTTCAAATCTTAACCCTTCAATATACTATGATAGAGTGGTAAAAGCAGTACTTGCAGAAGATGGAGTAACATTAGACTATTTGAAAGAGAATTATCCTGAAGTTGTATATGATGAAGACTTCACTGACACTGATTCTAACTTGACAGTATTATACTTTGGTCTAACTGAAAGCGGACTACTTGTTTACCTGCCAAATGCCGACCTATCAAATGGTAGAGCAAATGTTATGGTAAATGAAGAGGATATAACACTAAATGGCGGAACAGATTTCTACGATAATGTTCAAACAATTATCAACAATAGATTTAGTGATAAAACTTATTATTGCTCAGTCGCGGGTGTTTCGGAGAGAATAAAAGACATTTCATTTACAAACATTAGAGGAAATGCAAGCGATAGTGTAGACAATGCAAGTGGTTCAAGTTCAGGCAGTGCAAATATTGAGTATGGTGAAGTTGTAACAGATTGGTATAACGACAATATCACATCAAGTGAAGTGATTTTGTACAACAGTATAATCAATCTTTACATAGCAAACGAGTATGAGTTTGCAGGTAGTGTTACAAACTATACACTCTACCATGACAGAGCACTTATTGCTCAATATTCAGATACAAGCGGATGGAGTATGGGTAGCAGTACAACTGACTCAATTGTGCTCAACGGCAATACTTACAATTACACAATTGCAAGTTATAACGGCAATTTGATGTTTACTTTTGCAAACTTGAATTTAGATGAAACAGAGAGATCGACTTTAGAGAATCAACTTCGCTCCTTTATTCAAGAAAATTTTGCTGTAGTTGATAATTTAGACGGAAGAGGAGAATTTGCAAGTTATGCTTCGTTTACAACAGACTCATCAAATCCTTCAAGCACAATCATAGATTCTCAAGGTTATGAATTTAGAATAAATCTTCAATCATTATCATCAAATCAAGGCTTAGCCATCTTAAGTGGCATTCCAGTATTTAGTTACAGCAATGGAACTTGGGTTAAGTCAGCAAACTGTCCTCCATTTATCATAGGCGGACACACATTTGACGTTTCTATTGAAGGTAACGTATTGACATTGACAATTGATGGCACAGTGACTGAGAGTGAAATTGAGAGCATTAACCAACAAATTATCAGTTACTTAGATACATTTACCACAATAATCAATAATTTAGATAATAGTGTAACATTAGACAACTTATTTGCAAGTTTGGAGACAGAATTTACTCAAAGAACTGATATTACAGACGATGGAGAAGTTGTTGGCTATATTGAAGCCATATTTGAACGCGAATTTGAATATGAAACAAGCACAAATTCAGCAACTATTACTGACAATATTTTGACTATCAATCAAAGTGACTTAAATGGCTTGACAACATACACTCTTAATGGTGTCACAGTATACTATGGGACATTGTCAGTAAATTACACACAGTCATACCAAACAGTTTTGACAAATCTCACAATAGGTATAGACAATAGCATCTTTGAAATCGGCGACACAGTTATCTATGAACTATGGGGAGGCGAGAGTGAGTCAACCTTAAATACTATCACAAAAGTTTCAGAGGGTTCTGAAGAATACTATACAAATATTTTAAGTCCAAACTATGTTTTAACAAATGAGAACAATGAATATGGTATAGAACTCTTCGCAGGCTATGCATTGTCTGAAGATGACTTGGATGAAATAACAGTTGTTGTTCGAGATAGCAATCCTAGAATTAGTCAGTTGGAATATTTCATAGTGCAAACAAATATCAACCTTGATGAAATGATTTTAGAAAATACAATAATCTATTATGCTGTTGACAATACGGCTGGAGGCGGAAAAGTCATTGTAGGAGTAAGTTACTTCAGTGAAGTATCATATGAGGACGGCAATCCAGTAAACAGAGAAGGCTTCAACGTGTATGATGTGAATGATAATTTGATTTTATCATATGACAGTGCAGGACAATTTAATGATGAAGATGGAACAAGAGAACCATCATATGTTATTTACTATAATAGTAATAATGAGATTATAAATAGATATAATCAAGATGCAGAAACATATGTTCAAGGGGAAAGTATAGAATATAGTGTAAATGGTGGACAATATACATTTAGACCGAGTCGTGTATATACTTCATTGCAAGGACAATGTGTAAGTATCTATGATATAATATCAAGTGCAACAGGTCAACTATACTTTACACAAGATGAATTTGAATACACCGATGAAAATGATACAAATTATATTTTAAGATTAGGTCGTGTTGGCTCAACAAATTATGTGATGTTAAATGATAGATACACAGCACTAGATGAGATAACTTATAAAGTTGAGCAGGCATTGAATGGTATACAGGAATTTTCTACTTCAATAAATGCCGTAGGCTATTCTTGGGGAAGTTCGAAATTTGCTCGTTACAACACATATACAATAAGCACTGGCATCTTAGAAGGAGACACCTCTAAGTTTGATGTAGACCTCACTACAGAAAATGGAACTTCTATAGGGGCATATTTAGATAGAGTTTATAGAAATGAAATTATCGATGGAGAATCTGCATATGTATTCTTGCTAAAGATGGTAGAAAGAGTACAAGACAGCACTGTAAAGGTTAAGAATTTCACCTTTAATATCTCAGTTAAAAATGCATATTCTCAGACTCCAACTATTACAAATAGTGACGTAGTTGAAAATGCAGTTAAACCTAATGAACCACTGTCTATAATTCTTATGAATGATATATCATTTGATAGTTCTAATATGGAACCTGATGGATTTGTAAAGAAAGGGAATGTCAATATAATAGGTAACAATTATTACATATCATATTTTGGCTCAAACTTCTTCAAATCACTTTTAGGTACAAACTCGTATATAAAAGATATAGTTTTCCTTGGTGAGAATGATGATACATTGTTTATAAAGAAAACTACCACGTCAAGTACAAGCATACAAGCAGATATTATCAATATCAAATATTATGGCTCTATTCAAAGATACAATAAGAATAGCGGTGCTTTGATTGACTATAGCGGAAATTATGATGGTGATACCATTGAGATAACATCTTATGTTACAATAACCTCAGATATCAACACCAACAATGACCTATATAGTTCAGGCTCACACCTGCAAAGCAACAGCCAGTTCTATGACCTAACACTATTCAAAGGACTAACTTCAAGTAGCACACCGTTAAAATTCACAAACTTTGGCTATATTTCATCCGCAAATGGTATGGATGGCGAGAATGGAGATAATGCGACAGATTTTGGTGAAGATGGTGAAGATGGCGAAGATGCTTCCGCAGGTAAAAATGTTATTATTTCTTCAACAAACATTATTTCATTAACTGACGACAACATGGGATTTGTCAATAATGGAATAATAAAAGCAGGTGACGGTGGCAATGGCGGTGCAGGTGGCTCTGGCTATAGAGCAGAAGAAAGCATATCTACACTTGCCGAAGGCTATGGTGAAGAGGCAAGATCAGAAGTACCAGAACCAAGTGAGGCAGGCGAAGGCGGACAAGCAGGCGAAAGAGGTGAAATAATCGTTTCTACAGATAGCCAAGAAATATCTGCATGGGCTCAAAATGGTATCAATGGTATTAGTGGGGCTAGAGGAAGATATGGCTTTACTAAAATAGAAATGCTTGATACAAACAGATGGTATCAAGCCACAAATCTCAACGACTTTGAAACGGCTAAGATTCAAAGATTTGATGGTACAAACATATATAGGAATGGAAATACTGAAGATATGAATCCTCTTATTCTATCTGACGTTGACCAAATATTTTGCGAAGATGGGGGATATTATATCGAAAATTATTTCCAAATAGGTGAGGATAGTATTTATGCTACTCAATATCCAAAAGATTGGGACGGCAAGAGTTATGAGGAATTAGTGGCTGCAGCAAATACTAGTGAAGGGGAACAACAATGAGAGAAGTTACTAAAGTTAACAATGAAAAGTGCGTCCATGATGGACATAGAAAGAGATTACTTGATACAGTCAACACTGTCGGTCTCATAGGTCTAAGCGATATCCAAGCACTTGAGTTTATTCTCTTTTTCATAATCCCGCGAGGGGATGTAAATCCTCTCGCCCATCGCCTTCTTGATAGGTTCAAAAATGTTCCAACTGTTTTAGATGCATCTGTTGAAGATTTGATGGAAGTCAAAGGTGTTGGCGAAACTGCTGCAAAAAAGATACACTCTCTGGTTGAGGTGTTCAATTATTACACAAACAAAAAATTATCAGAACAACCACCAAGTTCGCTCGGCGATTTTCTTGACTATGTAGAACAATTGCTTAGATGCAGAAATGAGGAAGAAGTATACTTGTTTGGTGTCAACATTGCAGGAGAAGTCATGCAGGGTAGATGCTTTGGCAAGGGTGGAACGGCAATGGTCTCACTCAATATGCGAGATATTGCACTATATGTTTCTACCTATAAAATGCCAGGTGCATATATAGTCCATAATCATCCAGGCGGGAGTTGTATTGCATCAAAACAAGATAATCTTTCTTATGAGCAGATGCTAGGATTATTTAGTTTTTCAGGCTGTAAACTAATCGATTCACTCATTATTGGCATTGATGGGATATATAGTATGGCTCGTCAGTCTAAAATTAGAATATTTACTAGAGGGGTAGAATACGACCAAGCACTGTTCCTAGAAGACATGCTAGAAGACTAGAAATAAAGACTAATAAGATTATAACCCAAAGACGGGGAGGATTGCCTTCCCGTTTTTTGTTGTCATCATTTTCAAGTATTTCATTTCCAAAAGGAAGCACACAAAGGCAGTACACTCCGTCATCATCATATTTGATTGAAATGTACTCCTGCCTCTCAAGATAAATCAAAATATTTTCCAGTCCTTCCATGTCTATTTTGTATTTGCTAGGCATGGCAGAAATAATATCCTTGGATTCTATAATGTTGTAAGAGCCATAAGGACATTCTTTAATCAAAATTTTAAGGACCAATTTTGACTTTAAGTCAAGCATATAGATATTTTTAACTATAATAAAGTAACTTATGCATAAAATTATTGCCATTTTTTTTTGAAACAAATATTTTCAGTATTTTCTAGAGAGTAAAGCAACAATATTTTTTTTAAAATACATTTTTAAAAATATATTTTAAATTAAATTGAAATTTAAAAACCACTTTATTTTTTTAATTTATATCATTATTCCCTCTTTATTTAATTGTTTTTTATGTTAAAAACATATTTTTTGATTTTTTTCTATTATTTTATATATTATTTAATATTTTTTTAATTTTTTATTTATTTTTTGAGAATTTCCTTTTTTATTAATAATTATTTTTAAATTTTCTTTCACTTGTAATATTTTTGTATATTTTTGCAAGAATAAAGACAAGGGAATTTTTATGCCAGATAATAGAAAAGAAAAATTGGTGTTAAAATATTTATGTAAGGTATGTGTGGGGAAGAAAACATACCTTATTTCTCCGCATGAAATTGCAAAGGAGTTATGCAAAAAGATGGTGCTTTCAGTGAATGAAATTGACGAGATTATGGCAAGTTTATCGTTGCAAAATTATATTGATTTTGTGGTGTCTGACAGTAAAAACGGGTATTATTATTGTGTAAAACTTAAGAAAAAAGGGCAGACATATCTAGCAGATGTAAAACATCAAAAGAAAACTCTTTTAATGCTTGTGCTTCGCAGTATATTTTTGGCGACAGT
Source organism: uncultured Clostridia bacterium (assembly GCA_904397185.1). Taxonomy (GTDB): domain Bacteria; phylum Bacillota; class Clostridia; order Christensenellales; family UBA1242; genus Caccovivens. The sequence goes on along the minus strand of CAJFOL010000073.1, from coordinate 9,634 downwards.
CAGTTTTGTGTTTGGTCTTATTCTCAAAGCAATTTTTAAAAGTTAGGGGGAATATTTTATTGCAAAATACTTTTAAAAACACGTGGTTTTGTTGTATAATATGGCGAAAGGATAAAAAATGGATTTTGAATTAGTATCACCATACAAGCCATCAGGCGACCAGCCACAGGCGATTGAAAAACTTGTGGAGGGTTTTCAAGAGGGGCTTAAAGAACAAGTGCTTTTGGGCGTCACAGGAAGTGGCAAGACCTTTACAATGGCAAACCTTATTCAACGGATGAAAAAACCGACATTGGTAATAGCCCACAACAAGACACTTGCCGCACAGTTATGTAATGAGTTTCGTGAGTTTTTCCCGCACAACCGTGTGGAGTATTTTGTTTCGTATTATGATTATTATCAGCCAGAGGCATATATTGTTTCTACTGACACCTATATTGAAAAGGATATGTCGGTCAACGATGAGATAGACAAACTTCGCTCATCTGCGACTTCTTCAATACTTGAGCGGGATGATGTCATAATAGTTGCATCAGTGTCCTGTATATATGGTCTTGGCAATCCCGAGGAATATTACAATCTGCATATAACCTTGCGAGAGGGTGACCTAGTTGACCGAGATGAGGTTATTTCAAGACTTATTGACATTCAGTACACACGAAATGATATAGATTTCAAACGCTCGACCTTTAGAGTAAAAGGTGACACACTTGATATTTTTCCAGCAAACCAATCAGAACTTGCCGTTAAAATTCGCTTTTTTGGAGATGAAATTGAAAAGATATACAATTTTGACCCTGTTTCTGGCAATTTGATAAACGAACTTAAATACGTTTCAATCTATCCTGCCACCCACTATGCGGTTGGTAGAAGCCGTCTGGAGCAGGCACTTGAGCAAATTGAAAAGGATAGAGAAAAGGCAGTTGAAGATTTTTCGCGAGAGGGCAAACTTATAGAAGCCGAACGTATCGGTCAACGAGTATCTTATGACCTTGAAATGATGAGAGAGGTGGGGTATTGTAGCGGGATTGAAAATTATTCGAGATATTTTGATGGTCGCAAGCCAGGCGAGCCACCTTATACACTCATAGACTATTTTCCAAAAGGCTTTTTGACTATTATTGATGAAAGTCATATGACTTTGCCTCAAATACGAGCAATGTATAACGGAGACAAGGCAAGAAAACAATCGCTTGTTGACTACGGCTTCCGCCTGCCAGCCGCTAAGGACAATAGACCGCTTACATTCGATGAGTTTGAGAGTAAAATAGGTCAAGTTATGTACGTCTCGGCGACTCCTGCCCAGTACGAACTCTCTCGTGCAGGACAAGTTGTCGAGCAGGTTATACGTCCAACGGGATTATTAGACCCGAAGATTGAAGTTAAGCCGATTAAGACACAGATTGAAGATTTGATGCTTGAAATTCAAAAGGTTGTCGAGCATAATGCCCGTGTGCTTGTCACCACTTTGACAAAGAAGATGGCAGAAAGTTTGACAACATATCTTCAGGAGCATAATTTTAAGACCAAATATATGCACTCCGAGATTGACACAATGGAACGTGTGGAGATTGTAAACGGACTTCGTGCAGGGGAGTTTGATGTGCTTGTGGGAATAAACCTGCTTCGTGAAGGACTTGATATGCCAGAGGTTGAGCTTGTGGCAATTTTGGATGCTGATAAGGAAGGTTTTTTGCGAAGTGAGGGTGCTTTAATTCAAACGATAGGCCGTGCGGCACGTAATGCAAATGGCAGGGTTATAATGTATGCCGACACAATGACCGATTCAATGAAACGTGCAATTGAGACGACAGAAAAGAGACGTGCTTTGCAAGAAAAATACAACAAGGAGCATGGAATTACACCGAAAACTATTATAAAGGAAATAAAGAATACACTTGACGTAACCAAGAAAGTTGATGACGGCAAACTCAAGAAAGAGGAGATACCTGCCGAGATTGAAAAACTTACTGCTATGATGAAAGTTGCCTCAGGAGCATTAGATTTTGAGCGGGCGATTGAACTTCGAAATCAAATCCAAAAACTCCGCAAGCAACTAGAAAAAATGACCAAAACAAATAAGACTAAGTAAATATAAAATCTTATGTAATCAAACAAAAAACAAAAAATTTATTTTAAAAGATAATTTTTGGCGAAATTTTGATATTGACAATGCACTTTTGTCGTGTTATAATTTTTCTGCATAAAAGGAGTAAATATGGCAAAGAAAATTTTAAAATTTATCGCCGTAATAATCACTCTTGCATTATTTGCTGGACTAATTTACTTGTTTGTTTATCTTTGGAATGAAAATAACCAAAAAAATCAATCAAGTCAAGAGGGCGAGCAGACCTATCAAGAGCAATTAGTTGTTGACACACAAAATTCACAAGTTTACTATCTTCAGGGCGAAGATTTCAATCAAGAGAATGTTGTAGTGACCTATTATGATAGCGAAGGCAGCAGTCAAAATATCACCGACTTCACTATAGATTATTCAGAGTTTGATAAGATGACACTCGGAGAGTATACAATAGATATCTCTTACAATGACCTTACAACCACATTTACAGTTGAAGTGCTTGACCTTGCAGGACTAGAAAATATTATTTTGCAAGGTTATAGTGGCACGACAAGTTTGTACCAAAGTGTTGATGTACTTAATGATGGCAATTTGTCTGAAAGTTATTTTTCAAATGAAGAAATATATATAAAAGGTTATACTAAAGAAAATGATATAGAGATAATATATTATAATGATGGATATCTCTATCAGTATACTCCGTCAACACTGACAGGAACTCACACAAGTTTGACAATCGAAGAGGCATACAGCCAACTGCTTTCAATCTCGCTTGACAGCGAAAAGTCATGCCTTGAAAACTTTATTTACAACTTTATCCACAATCTTTTTGCTGAAATAATCACCGTTGAAAATGTCACTTTAAATTATCAAGATGGTTTTTACACACTTGATCTTGTTACAGATGACAATTCGACAACCGTACATTATCAATTTGATGAAAAACTTAGGGTTGTAGAAGAGACAATTGATTATGGCAATAGTTCTGTTGCAAGACAAATTGAATATGACAGGACTTGTCCTTTGCAATCTCTGCCAGATAATATTGAATGGAATTAAAAGCATAAATGCACCTTACACAACAAGTGGGGTGTATTTTTATTATAAATGATATTGACATTTTGCTTTGTTTATGTTAAAATCAAGTTAAGAGAGGTGGATTATGTTAATAAAAGAAATAGAAGATAATAACAACGAGTCGCAATATTTTTTAGTTGATAAAGAAAAAGAATATGGGCCATATGACAAAGTTAATAGATTGCATCATGGTTATAAAACAGAGGTGCAAACCGATAAGGGGTATTTATATGGCTACGTAGATGATGAAAAAGGCGAGGTAGTATTGCCAATTTATGAAAGTTTAAAGCCAGATTATGACTATTACAAGCATAAAGTTGTAGGTTTTATTTTTGCAAACGGAACTAATTTAGGTTATCTTGATGAAAATGGCAAACAGGTCGTTCCTGCAAAATACTATGCAATCGGTAGAGTAAAAAATGGTTTTTCAGTTGGACATCTTGACGAAGAACGTCAAAGACAACAAGACGAAAAGCCTCTTTATGATTGGGAGAAGAAAATCTATTTAAATATGGGATTTTGTGATGAGAATGGGAATGAGGTTATACCTTGCAAATATTATGCAGTAAGAAAAGTGTTAGGAATTTATGTTTTTCAAATGGAGAAAAAAGGTAAATATGGTGTTTTAAACGAAAAAGGTGAGGAGATTATGCCTTGCAATTATGATAGCATATCTATTTCTAAAAATCTGATTATTGCTGAGCAGAATGGCAAGTTTGGATTATTCGATAGAACAGGAAAGGCAGTTACACCTATAATTTATGACAAGATTAAGGCAGACAAAAATGGTGTTGACCTTGTAAGTGAAGACGGAAATGTACAACATTTAGATGATAATAGTAGATTTTTCGATAATATTGATTACGAACTTTACTAAAAGTGCAAAAAACACCCGATTAGAGAGAAATGTTTAAATTGAGAAGATAGGTCATCCTATCTTTTTTATCGTCTCATATTGACTTAAAGGGCGATTTATGTTATAATTTATCAATAAGGAGAGAAATATGGAAATACAAAAAGGACTATTTAATAGAAAATATTTGGTTGCAAATTATGGCGAGAAGTTAGGACCATTTAGTGATATTGAAAAAGCAGACTATGGCTATATTGTTTGGCAAAAAGGTAAATGTGGATTTGTGACTGAAAGTGGCATTCAAACCTTAGAATGTAAATATGATAAAATAAGAGAAGAATATTACAAAGGCGGATACTTTGTAAAAGAAAACGGCTGTTGGGGATATAGAACATTAGACGGAAGAGAAGTTTTGCCTTCAAAGTATGCTGATATAAAAGTAAATAATGACGGGTTTCTTTTGACTTACCATAGTGTTAATGGAATACGAAAAGGTCTTGCAAGTTATAATGGTGATATTTTAGTGCCTTGCGAGTATTCGGACGTCATCAAAATTGGGCAGGGTTTTATGGTCTCTGATGCCGATGACGAAATGCCACAATTATTTCAAGTAATAAGAAGAGGTTATTATAAAGACGGCAAAGAGATAATTCCATGCAATTATAAAGAGATAAGAGAAGGTGGCGAATATATTATTGCACAAGACCTTAACGACAATTATACTGTTTTCAATATGGAAGGAGAACAAATTTTGCCTAAAAGTTATAAAGAAATTTTGTCTATCAACAATGGTTTTATTGTACAAGGGGAACATTTCGGGGTATATGATAAAAATGGCAAAGTGATAATTCCTGAAAAGTACGACAATATAGAACAACTAGGCGATGGTTTTAGAGTAACAAGAAATCATAATTATAGTTGTGGCTACTTTAACAGCGAGGGCAAACAAATTATACCTTTTGAATATGAGTCAATTAAAACTGTAGGCGATGGCTTTAAAGTTGTGAAGAGACGCGAAAAAGTATACCTTGATGAGTCTGCAATGACTGTTTATGAATGTGGCATTTTGGATAATGATGGCAAAGTTGTGATTACACCATCAGATAAATATAAAGATATAAAATCAAGCAAATATGGCTATGTTTGCTATCTAGATGATGGGAAGAGAGCGGTAAAAGATAGTACTGTACGTGATTATTATAGTAAAGACGGCAAACTTGTTTTAGAGTCTGACCCTAAAAATCCGATAATAAAAATAGAAGAAAAAAACGGCTTTATTGCATATAGGACTCAAGAAGGTTGGAGTTTTATCACAAAGAAATGTTACAAAGATGTGACTGGAAATGGCAAAAAGGCAGTCTTGTCAGATGAAGAAAAGGATACTTTAGATCTACTTTTAAGCACCGAGATCGAATACTTGCCTAATGTATTAAAAGAGTGTATAAATGCTGAAAATAGTGGGGATTATTTTGCACTTTATTCTTTCCTTGCTGGATGCCAAGTTCAGGACAAAATAGATGAATGCGAAAACGAAGAAGAGATAGCCAAGGCGACTGAAGAATATAGCGAAATTTCTAAATTAGTGATTGAAAGAGCGACCGAAATTGCAAAAGAAAAAGCCAATAAACAAAGCCAGCAAGAGAAGATAGAAAAAGTTAGAAAGGAGGCTGCAGAAAGCCTACTTCAAATTCATAATAAGACAGCACAAAATATAATGAATATATCCAAGGAGGGCGAGAATGAATAAAGCCGAAGCAAATAAAATAATTGGTGAAATCTATGAAACAACCTCCAAATGTCTATTAAAACTTGACAAAATTGTCAAAGCGGATAACAAAGCGAAAAGATAGTTTTATATAATTACAAATTGGATTTTTCTAAAAATGAGATTGAAAATTTTTCTTAAAAAGTCAAACAAAATCGTTTGACTTTTTTGGTGTAAATGTATTAAAAATTTGTTAGTTAAAAATAAAAGTGGTATAATAAAAGTATGAAAGATAAAATAGTTATTAAAGGTGCAAAAGAAAATAATTTAAAAAATATAGATTTGGAAATACCCAAAAACAAACTTATTGTGTTTACTGGTGTCAGTGGTTCAGGAAAGTCGAGTCTTGCTTTTGGTACAATTTTTGCAGAAGGACAGAGACGTTATATTGAGAGCCTCTCTTCTTATGCACGTCAATTTTTAGGGCAAGCACAGAAGCCAGACGTTGAGTCAATTGACGGATTAAGCCCAGCGATATCTATTGACCAAAAGACAACAAACCACAACCCACGTTCGACTGTCGGCACTGTGACTGAAATCTATGACTATTTAAGATTGCTTTTCGCTCGTGTTGGAACTCCTTACTGTCCGCATTGTAACAAACCAATCTCTCAACAGACCGTTGACCAAATAGTTGATGCTATTCTTACAATGAGACTAGGGAGCAAATTGACCATACTGGCACCAATTGTTAGAGGACAAAAAGGCACATTTGCTAAGCAGTTTGAGAGTTTAAAAAAGTCAGGTTACACTCGTGTGCAGGTGGATGGTAGTATTTATCTGCTTGATGAAGAGATAAACCTAGACAAAAATATCAAGCACAATATTCGTGTTGTGGTAGATAGGCTCGTACTGAAAGATGGCATCAATTCGCGTTTGACCGACAGCATCGAAACGGCAGTGAAACTTGCCGAAGGACTGGTCATAGTCGATAATGATGACGGCGAACAACTTTTCAGCACAAATTATGCCTGCCCATACTGTGGCTGGACACTTGAAGAGATAACTCCAAGACTTTTTTCATTCAATGCACCATATGGAGCCTGCCCAACGTGTTCTGGACTTGGTGTATATTCTGACGTGTCCGAGGATATTATCTTAAAAGATGCTCATTTGTCTGTCAATCAAGGGGCATTCAATGCGACTGGCTGGCGAATGGACGGTGGCGGACTTGCGGAACGTTACATCAAGGCACTTGCAAAAAAATACGATATTGACCTAGATTGCCCGGTTGAGAAACTCCCTCGCAAGCACATAGAACTTTTGCTTTATGGTAACAATGGCGAGAAACTTGATTTGTACGAAAATGAAACACGAAACAAGACTTTTGAGCATTTCAACGGCAAAAAAGCATTGTCATTTGAGGGAATTATAAACAACTTAAAACGAAGACTTGCCGAAAGTAAGAGTGATTTTATTCGTTTTGAAATAGGCAAGTTTGTAAGAGAAATAACCTGTCCGACTTGCAAAGGCAAACGATTGAATGAAAGTGCATTGTCGGTCAAGATAAAAGGCAAGAATATAGCCGAAGTCTGCGATATGTCGGTCGGGGAACTTTTGCCGTATTTCGATGATTTAAATTTATCAATAGAAAAAGCGGAGATTGCAAAGAGTATCTTAAAAGAAATAAGGGCAAGGCTGAAATTCTTGTCAGACGTAGGACTTGAGTATTTGACCTTATCGCGTTCTGCTGAGACCTTGTCAGGTGGAGAGAGTCAACGTATTCGTCTTGCGACCCAAATAGGCAGTGGACTTTCAGGAGTATTGTATATCCTTGACGAGCCATCAATAGGACTTCACCAACGTGACAATGACAGACTCATTGGCACACTTAAAAACCTAAGAGACCTAGGAAATACCTTGATAGTCGTAGAGCATGATGAGGATACAATTCGCTCTGCCGATTGGATAGTTGACGTTGGACCTTATGCTGGTGTGCATGGTGGTGAAATCGTTGGCAATGGCACATATGAAGATATCATAAAGTCACCAAATTCAGTGACCGCAAAGTTTTTGACAGGTCAAGAGAAGATTGAGGTGCCTACAAGTAGACGTAAATCGGATAAATTTTTAAAGGTTCGGGGAGCAAGAGAGAATAACCTTAAAAAACTCAATGTTGATATTCCGCTTGGTGTGTTTACTTGCATAACTGGTGTGTCTGGCAGTGGTAAGTCTTCACTTTTGAATGATGTTATATATCCATATTTGTCAAACAAATTGAATAACTCCAAACTGGAACTTGGCAAGTTTGACAAGATAGAAAATGTCGAACTTCTTGACAAAGTGATTGATATTGACCAATCACCAATCGGGAGAACTCCACGTTCCAACCCTGCAACCTATGTTGGATTATTTTCGTATATTCGAGAACTTTTTGCAAGCACACCAGATGCAAAGGCTAGAGGATACAGTGCAGGTAGATTTTCATTCAATGTAAAAGGCGGACGTTGTGATGCTTGTGAGGGTGCAGGTGTGAAAGAGATTGAAATGTACTTCCTGCCAGATATAATCGTGCCTTGCGAAGTGTGCAAAGGTCATAGGTATAATCGCGAGACACTGGAGGTTAAATATAAGGGGAAGAGCATTTCAGACGTCCTTGATATGACTGTTGAAGAGGCACTCAAATTTTTTGAAAATATCCCATCAATCAAGAATAAAGTGCAAGCACTCCATGACGTTGGGCTTGACTATATAAAACTTGGGCAGCCAGCAACCACTCTGTCAGGAGGTGAAGCACAGAGGGTAAAACTTGCGACCGAACTTTCTAAAAAGTCGACAGGTAAAACTATCTATCTCCTTGACGAACCGACAACAGGACTTCATATGTATGATATCAAAAAACTCATATCCATACTTAATCGGCTTGTTGAAAATGGCAATACCGTGGTTGTGATTGAACACAATCTTGACGTAATCAAATCTGCAGATTATATCATTGACCTTGGACCAGAAGGTGGTAGTGGTGGCGGAACGATTGTCGCAACAGGAACTCCAGAAGAAGTCGCAAAGGTAGAAAAGTCCTACACAGGCAAACATCTCAAAAAATATTTGAAATAACATTAATAAAAAATGCAATAAATCTTGATTAAACAATAAAAAATGCAATAATAATTATATGTATCAATATATAAATATCAAATAAAACTCAACTATGGCAAGAATATATTGAGACACTTGAAGTTGATTTGACTCAAGAAGTTACTGAAGAAATGCAAAATAAAGTGATGGCACTCGAGAATTTTACATTTTTCTTAAATGATGGAACAACAATTGAATTTGCAAACATTGAAGAATGGCAAAACTACATGAGCGATAATAATATATCTGAGGAAGATTATCCTATCTTAAAATTTCAAACTATTTCAACTGGTGAAGGGGCTAGAAATATCTCTCTGACACTCCCTGATGGAGATGATGCAGAATCTATTATAGTCCGTATAGTTGTATTAATGGCAGGACCGTTAATATTCCCAGAAATTGTTGATTTAATAGAATTAGATGGAACTGAGTTTTTAAATACTAATTTGGCATCTTATGTGAATAATGGTGGAGATACTTCGCAACTTAGTACCATTAGATTTAATGATTATGGAAATTTAATTTGTTATAGTGGAGAAGATTACAAGATTGATTCTGTCAAACTTTTTCCGACGTTCACCGGTACTGTAGATGATCTTCTAACAATGGAAGAACCTACAATATCTGGAAACGTAGAAAAAGTTGTCATTCCTTCTAGTATTACAGATCTTGGAAATGGTGCTTTTAGTAATTTTACAAATGCAACATTCGAGTTTGAAGATATTAATACATTAAAAAATATTGGAGCAGGGGCTTTTGCTAATTGTACTAAATTAGA
>CAJFOL010000072.1 GCA_904397185.1 uncultured Clostridia bacterium | reverse complement strand
TATTTTTGGTTTTTACCTTTCATTTCTTTTAAATTTAGTTTTATTTTTTATTTATTTATGCTTATTATTTATTTTAATTTTTTATTGATTTTTTAAATTATTTATTTTTCTTTTTTAATATTATTTTTTCTATTATTTTATATATTTCACTGACCACAAGCATTAAGAATGAAAAACCGAAGATTAACAACCATTGTGTCAAATTAAGAGTTCGAAGATTTAATAGTGATTGCAGCGGAGTAAAAGCAAACAGTGCTATTAAAACAAAGCAAAAGCCAACTGCAAGCAAGAAAAATTTATTTTCAAGCGGTTTTGACTTGAAGATACTGGCATTTGTTCTCATAGATGCGAGGTAGAACATTTGAATGATATTTAGTGTATAAAAAGACATTGTTATTGCTACTCCCTCGTTGTAACAATATATGCCTATCATATATGCAAGCACTACAAACAATGTTTGGAATAAACCAAGAATTACAATCGACCAGCCTATACCATTTGAGAACAGCCCTTTCTTTGAATCTCGCGGGGGCAAATCCATCAAGTCTTGTTCTGGTCTTTCTACTCCAAGTGCTATTGCCGGCAACGAATCGGTTATGAGATTTACAAACAATATCTGCACTGGGAAAAGAAAGATATATTGCGGGAATAGTATTGTGACAAAAAACAATGAGAAAAGTTCGGCAAGATTTGCAGAAAAAAGGAATTTGACAGTTTTTTGTATGTTTTGATATATTTTTCTTCCCTCTTCTACAGCAATGACAATCGTTGCAAAATTGTCGTCAGTGATGATTAAGTCAGACACTTCCTTGGCTACATCTGTGCCTGATATACCCATGCCTATTCCAATATTTGCCTTCTTTAAACTTGGGGCATCATTGACACCATCGCCAGTCATTGCGACAATGTGTCCTTTGTCTTTAAATGCCTGCACAATGCGGACCTTATCTTCAGGGCTAACACGTGCAAACACAGTATAATTGTCTATCGCCTCGGCAAATTGTTTGTTGTTCATCTTGGCAATCTCACTGCCTGTGATAACCTGTTTCATGCTGTCTGCAAGCCCTATCTCTTTCGCTATTGCAAATGCCGTTTGACTGTAATCGCCTGTTATCATAACAGGTTTCATCCCCGCACGTTTACACTTCTTCACCGCATCCTTTATCTCCTTACGAGGTGGGTCAATCATGCCTGCAAGCCCAACAAAAATAAGCCCACCCTCATCAAATTTATCTCCCGCCACCTTATATGCGAGTGCTAAAACCCTTAATGCTCCGCTTGCCATAGTGTCATTTGCCTTGTAAATGGCTGATTTATGGTTAGGTGATAGTTTCTCGACTTTTCCATCAATCAAAATATAATCGCATCGGTTTATCACCCCATCTAAGGCACCTTTTGTATACACAATCCTTTGCCCATTCTCATCTACAAGCACACTCATCATCTTGCGATTGCTGTCAAAAGGGATTTCATCAAGACGTTTATAATGCTCGTCATATTCTTTCTTGGTAAATTTATTCCTATTACAAAAATCGACCAAAGCGACCTCTGTTGGATCGCCGACAATTTGCCCCTTACTTAAAAAACTATCATTGCAGGCAAGGGCACATTTTATAAACGGCAACATTTCTTTTGTTAAAACAAACTTTTTCTCTTGCATATGCCCATTGACAAAAATTTGAGTGACTTTCATTTTATTTTGTGTTATTGTGCCTGTCTTATCCGAACAGATAACATCACAACAACCTAGTGTTTCTACTGAGTGCATTCGTTTGACAATAGCACGTTGTTTGGCAAGTCTAGCAACCCCCAAACTCATAATTATTGTGATAACCGCTGGCATACTTTCAGGTATAGCCGCAACTGAAATGGCAACCGAAGTCAAGAAGGCATCCATGATATTTGCTGGATTTATTGCTATCTCAATAATAAAGGTAAGTATTGCCACCGCCAAAACAAGATAGGTCAATATTTTGCCCACATCTTTGATAGACTTTTGAAGTGGTGTCATCTCCTTTTGATTATCCTTGATAACCTTTGCTATCTTGCCTAGTTCAGTTTCATTGCCAAGAGCAGTGACAACACCAAGGCCTCTGCCACAGGCAACAACACTTCCCTTGTATGCCATATTTTTACGTTCTCCAAGAGGTGCATTCAAAGGACATATACAATCAGCATCCTTTTCAATTTGATGGCTTTCTCCTGTAAGTGATGACTCATCAACTTTCAATTGATGCGTTTCTATAAGTCTTAAATCGGCAGGCACAATCGCTCCAGCCTCTAAAGAGACTATATCTCCTTGCACAAGGTCGAGTGTATTGATTTTTACAAGCCCGCCATCTCTTAAAACATAAGTCTCTGGCTCAGTCAATTTCCCAAGTGCCTCGAGCGACTTCTCCGCTTTATACTCCTGCACTACACCAAATATTGCATTCATAAGCACAATAAAAAGGATAATACAACCATCTATAATCTCACTAGACGAGTTTTCAATGATACCTATCACAATTGATACGGCGGAAGCGAAAAGCAAGATGATGATCATAAGGTCAAAAAACTGCTCAAAAAATTTGCTTACAATGCTAGAATGCTTGACCGAAAAATCATCACTACCCTTTTCTCTGCCTACTAGTTCCATGGACTTTAACCCGCTAGACGAAGTTTTAAGTTCACAAAGTGTCTCTTTTATACTTTTGCTATGATAAAAATTACTCAAAATAGACTTCCTTTTAAAGTGTTTAGATTAAAAATAAGGTTACAATTCCAAGCAATACAAGATATAGGCTAAACCACTTGAAATTCGACTTTTCTGTTAATTTTATCATAAGTTTTATTGAAAGTATGCCAACTGCAAAGGCTATTAAAAATGCTAAAATCATGCCGACTGGTTTGACCGTAACACTTTGTCCGCCCAAGGCTATCTCGCCAATTTCCATAATCATTGACAAAAAAATTATCGGTAGTGACATTAGAAAGGAAAACTTTGCACACTCTTTTTTGTCTCCACCACTCAAAAGCCCTGCACATATGGTCGTCCCAGAACGGGAAATGCCAGGGAAAACCGCCAGCCCTTGTGCTATGCCCATGATAAGTGCATTCTTTTTTGTAAAACAAGTCGCACTTTTAGGCGACCTTTGTGTAAAGAAAAGCAAGCCAGCCGATATGAAGAAACAAACCGCCAAATATCCGCCACCGAATGAAGCATTGACGAGTGGCATCAAAACAAGC
>CAJFOL010000071.1 GCA_904397185.1 uncultured Clostridia bacterium | reverse complement strand
GCGGACAGTCGTCCAACATTTGGTTGGTCGGGCGAAATTTGGTTGGTTATAATGGAAATACAGAAAAAATTTGTGTGCCAATATTCGCCATTATGCCGCCCCATCGTCTCAAAATCAAATTACAATCTAAGAAAATGGCAAAAATATCATATAATTAATACCAAAATCATTATATTAATCAAAATATTTTAAAATAGTAATCATTATTGTCTTTTTCTCTTGACTTTTCTTGCAATATTTTCTATTATTTATATCAAAGGAAGGATATTATCATGGCAAGTAAGTTTCAAGAGAATTTAAAAGCATTATCAAAGCAATATACTCAAAGGTACATTGCTGAAAAAACAGGCTTTTCTCAGTCAAGCATCAACAATTACATATCAGGGGCAAGTGAACCGTCTATACAATTTCTTATTGCACTCAAGGACGGATTCGGTATTGATATTGACAACTTCTTGTTTGGAGACTTCGAAAAGCATGATACCACCACATATGACAGATTTATAGGTAACTATATCGTATATTATTATAACAACACCTCCTATAAAGGCGAAGTGCATACAAACATTAAAAACACCATGAAATATGGAGTTATAAGTGTGTTAAAAGAAAAAGAACTTGATTCAAGTGTCGTTGTATATGGTGCTTTTGTAACTGGCAGAGTTGAAGCAACGAGGCTTCTCAAACGTGTGAATAGCATGACACAAGCAAGCAAAATTATAGACACACTTTCTCAATCGAAATATTTTTATAAAGGAAACTTGTTTACCAGCACACATTCGATTGCTATTGAACTTAAGGACAAAGAAAACGGAGATTTTACATATATCCTTCTAAACAATCCACCTACTAAGGAAGAATATATTGGCGGTATAGGCACTGTCAACTCCATCTCACGTGGTCGTGAGCATAACCCTTGTGTGCAATATATTATAATCTCGAAAAAGGTCATTGAAGTGCCAGATGGCGAACTATATAACTATCTCAAACTAGATGATTATACTGTAAAACTTGACGATGCAATAGATGATATAGTCGCACTATTCAAACGGCTTTATGTTGAAAAAAATGAAATTTCTCATTATCTATCTGAAAGCCAAAAGATAGCAATAATTCAAAACAAACTTGATTATCACTTTTACGATATTCTTGAAGCCAACTCATTCAGATTTGCCAAGGTCTCCAACAAGGAAGATGACGGAGTCTTTAAACTAATTCGGGAGGCTTCAAATGATTGATATTGACAGCCGTTACAAGGAAATTCGAAAGCATTTTGAAAAAGACAACACGGACACTGCTCTTTTAGACAGAGTCTACCAGACAGCGAAAAGGTTGCACGAAGGACAGTTTCGAAAAGATGGCACTCCATATATTTCCCATCCTGTTGAAGTCGCCCTTATTCTTGCCAATCTAGATTTTAATGTTGACGTGGTATCAGCAGGGCTTCTCCATGACGTTGTTGAAGACTGTGGGTACACTTTACAAGAGATAAAAGAAAATTTCAATGAGAACATTGCACAAATGGTGGACTGTGTAAGTGCAATTGACAATGCAAAATACAAATATGATGCGGATGACTTGTTTGAAGATGAAAATTTTGTCAAGTCTTCGGCTGAGGAGCAAACATTCAAAAAACTTATTGCCATAGGCAAAAAAAATCCAATGGGTTTTGCCATTAAGTTTGCAGATAGGCTTCATAATCTTCAGACCATTGAGTGTTTTGATTATAGCAAGCAACTTGAAAAGGTCAGAGAAAGCGAAAGATGGATTATTCCTATTGCAGAAAAAATTGGGTCTGAACATTTTTACAGAGAGTTGCAAAATGAATGTTTTAAAATCGTCAACCGCTATTCTGCTAAAACCTTTTTAGAACATTATAAAATATATCATGAGACCAACAAAGACAATATTGAAGCATTGAAAGATGCATTGAATGTCGCATTTGTCGACACCGATATAAAAGAAATTAAAATTAAAAATGTGAGAGAATACAAAGTTTATAATGACTTAAAGTCCATATTCCCAAATGAAAATATAGGCAAAGTCTCACAGGGACAGATTTTAAAGGTTACAAACTACAATATTTACTGCTTTTATAACAACGAGGACAGTAAGCAGGCAATAGGCGAGGTACTGCACGTCATCAACAAATACCTAACTGACAAGATAAGAATTATAGACGTGAAGATTGGCAGATTTACCCACAAACTATATTTCCAATTGGAGGATACCATACGAAACAAATACAATCTGTATGTTATGACTAAAAATGCCTACACCCTTCAAAAAATTGGCACTCTTGACGGACAAGTCGACAGCCTTATTGATGACGAAAATTTGGATTATCTATCTAGCAGATATATCAAAGTGAGAACAAGGTCGGGCGAAGTAAAGTTTCTCCCAGAAAATTCTACAGTCCTAGATTTCGCCTTCAAAATACACAATGATTTAGGCTTTGGTTTTAAATATGCGGTTGTCAACGACAGCAAAACCAAACAACCGCCTTTTGTAAAACTAAATGACGGCGACAAAGTTGAAATTATTGTAGACAGAGACGAAAAAGGAAAGGTGAAAAATAATGCACAACTTAAATGGCTTGCATATGTTAATACTGAACTTGCTAAAAAAAGTTTAATAAAATATTTCGAGAAGATCTTGAAAGATTGATTATTCTGTGTTAGAATAATAAAAAGGGAACAAGATGGAACAAAAGAATAAAGATATGTTAAGTATGTATCCAAGTCAAAATTATAATGATTTATCAATCAAACAATATTATCCCGACTTCTTCAGTTTTTTAGATAGTGTAAATTATGACTATAACTTTGACGATGTTTCATCTTTGATTTTTGCAAACGACCATACCTCATGCGAAAATAGTCAAAGTCCCTATCTTGCAAATTACAACCTATTAAAAAATATTATTAATTTCTTAAAATCTAAATGTACAGATAAATTATATACACAAGACCTTCTTGACGAAATGTTCTCTTTTGTCAAAGCAAATTCAAGTACTTCATTAGACTTCATAAGTTTGATTATAAAATACTGCTCGCTTAAATTTTCTAACGAAATTGAATATGAATTTATAAATTCTAAAGATTTTTTAAAGTGTGATGATTGTGAACTTATAGGCTATGCAAAACTTGGCAATCTAAAACTTGCAAGCCTAAAAGCCTTGAAAGTTGACTATATTTACGGAATATGTTTCTATAACTTAAAAACTATGAAATGCCTGGAAAATCAACATATTGAACAATGCTTATTAAAACAACTTTTCAAATTTGTAAATGACAACTTCCAAGGATATGATATCCATGTCACAAATGTCAGCAAAGCAAACTATTCAACACAACAATTTTATGCAAAATATGGTGGCGAATTTTTTGAAAATGATTACAAACTTATATCATCAAAACGAATAAATGATATTAGTAGAAATTCGCTTAGTGTGATATTCGGTCATCAAGCCATCAATAATCTTATTTCAAGCGACTTAAGTCCTCTATCACTTGATGAATATTTAATACAAGATAACAATTGCGAAATAGAAAAAAATAATTAAAAATAAAATTTAATACACACAAAAAATCGCCTAAGATGGCGATTT
>CAJFOL010000070.1 GCA_904397185.1 uncultured Clostridia bacterium | reverse complement strand
GGGTGAGGCTGATGGTAATAAATACTATGAGATGAGTGTGTAAAACACACAAATTCGCTAGAATTTATAAAATTTTATGCAAATAAATTTTTAACATCACATAGTTTATAATATGTATAAATGATATTCAAGTGCACGTTCAAATTGATAATATAATAAAACACGAACAAAAAGTTCGTGTTTTTTAGGCAATAATTATATTATTTTAAAACTCCTCAACAAAGAGTTCAAAATATGCTTCTGGGTGGTCACATACTGGACAAACTTTTGGTGCTTCATCACCAACATAAATATGTCCGCAATTTCTGCATATCCAAACACGTTTGTCAGTTTTCTTAAATACTTTCTTTTCTCTTACAAGTTCGGCAAGTTTCTTATAACGTTCTTCATGACGTTTTTCGATTTCTCCTACGGCTGCAAATTTATATGCAAGTTCATCAAAGCCTTCTTCTTTTGCTTCGTTAGCCATTCTTACATACATTTCTGTCCATTCACCATGTTCTCCTGCAGCAGCATCTAATAAATTTTCGAGTGTTGTAGGGACATTTCCATTATGTAATGCTTTAAACCATAGTTTTGCATGTTCTTTTTCATTATTTGCAGTTTCTTCAAATATACTTGCAATTTGTTCATAACCTTCTTTTTTTGCTTTAGAAGAATAGAAGGTATATTTATTTCTTGCTTGGCTTTCACCAGCAAATGCTTCCATTAAATTTTTTTCAGTTTTTGTTCCTTTTAATTCTTTCATTTTTACCTCCAATAGTATTATAACATATTTGACTTAAATAATCAAACAAAATTTTATTTTTTATTTTGCAGTGAGTTTATGATTTCATCATACAAAATTATATATTATAAATATAAATGTTATTTTAAAAGTTTTTGCAATGCACTATACAAATTTTCTATATTAAATTAGTGCTGTTTTAATATTGTTTCACGTGAAACATTATATTTGGTTTTTAAATCAATTATAAGTAATCAAAATTTATTTATAAATTTTGCAACTATCCGCTTCATTGTCATATTTGATATAAATTTTGTAAGTATAGATTAAAATTTGTTTCACGTGAAATAAATTTTATTAAATTCTTATATATACAATAAAAATTTGTTATAACTTTATATTATTATTTTCTGTTTGCAAACTGATGGCACAATATTGTTTCACGTGAAACAATATTGAATATTAAATTTTTCAATTTTATATTTTTTTTGAGTTTGCTTTTAATTGATATTATTATTGTTTAATGGTTAATATTTATTTTTATAAAAATGTTTCACGTGAAACAGTAAAAATATATCAAACCTATTATAAATGCCTTGCGCCATTACTTTTTTATTGGGAATGTATTGTTTAAATATTTTAAAAAGAATTTATCTATTCTTTACTAAACATAAAAATTGTATTTTTTATTAAACACTTTTTTATGTAATTTAATAATAATTTTAATAACAACAAATAATACACTAGATAAGTCTTTATTAGAAAATAATATATTATTAGTTGAGTTGAATACTATATCGTTGACAATGGAAACTTATTTATAATTTTTTCTTTAAAAAATATAAAAAAGTATGGTTTTGATTTTTGATATTTATAAATTGTTGATTTTGAGTTTGATATTTGTGATTTCATATTAACAAAATCATGATCTTTATTTTAAAATAAAAAGACTGTTATGATAAACAGCCTTTTTAATTTGCGTATTGTTTTTTAATTATTTGGATGACGTTTGTTGTAATTTCTAAGGTCGCCTAGAGTTATTTCTTTCTTTTTAAGTAGTTCCATTAAATCTGCAAGTCTATCTAAATCGTCTCTTGAATAGTAGTCAATATATATTCGACCTTTAGTGTCATTTCCTATTGCGGATACTTTTGTTGCAAATATTCTTTGCATCTCATTTATTAGCTCTTTTAACTCTAGTGATTGTTCTTTTACTTTAGTGCTGACATTTTTTGGTGGATTTAAGTAGTTTTTTACTGCCTTTTCGAGTTCACGCACTGACATTTTCCCGTCTGCAGCCTGCTTTGCGAGTTTTATCTGCTGATTAGTGTCGTCTACTACTACTAGACTTCTTGCATGTCCACTTGAAAGCCTTCCGTCTTCTATCATTTTTATAACATCAGGATATAAGGTTAAAAGTCGCAAGGTGTTCGCTACTGACGATCTACTCTTTCCTATTCTATCTGATACTGTTTCCTGAGTCAGATTGTATTCATCCATGAGTTGCTTTATCGCTCTTGCTGCCTCTATAGGATTTAAGTCTTCTCTTTGGAGGTTTTCTATAATTGATATTTCTTTGATTTGTTTTTCTGTATAATTTTTGATTACAACAGGAACCTTTTCAATCCCAGCCATTTTTGATGCTCTCCATCTTCGCTCACCCGCTATAATCATATATTTGCCGTTTTCTTCCTTGTTTACAACTAGTGGTTGTATTACACCATGAAGTTTAATAGAACTTGCAAGTTCTTGCAATGCCTCTTCATCAAAATGCTTTCTAGGCTGGTTTGGATTTGGGTAAATTAAATTTATATCAAGTTCATCTACATCCTTTGCTTGTTCGGATTTTTGTTGATTTTTTTGTTGCGCCTCGGCATTTTTAGGTGTTTCATTAGTTATGTTTTCATTACTATCTTCAAACATTCCAAATAGTGATTCTAATCCTCTTCCAAGTCCTTTTTTCTTATCCATTGTTCTTTACCTCTCTTATTTTTATTTTTGTGTCCTTTGTTATAGGATTGTATTTGACTTTATTTCTATCTAAAAATTCTTCTGCAAGTGACATGTATGCTTCTGCTCCTTTTGAGTATGGTTCATATACCAATATAGGTTCTCCATGACTTGGGGCTTCTGCTAATCGTATATTTCTAGGTATGTATGTGAAGAAGACTCTCTTTCCAAAGAATTTTAATATCTCGTCACTTACTTGAGCAGTGAGGTTGGAACGTTTGTCCTTCATGGTCATAACAACACCTTCTATGTCAATAGTAGGATTTAGGTGATATTTTATAAGTTTTATAGTGTTCATCAGTTGTGTGAGACCTTCTAGAGGGAAAAACTCGCACTGAATAGGAATAATAATGCTGTCACTAGCGGTCAACGCATTTACTGTGATGAGACCAAGTGAAGGAGGACAGTCAATCATTATGAAATCATAACTATTTTTTGCTGGTTCTAATATTCCCTTTATGATTTTTTCACGTTGTGGCATTTGCACCATCTCAATTTCAGCACCTGCTAAGTCTACGGTGGCAGGAATGATATCTAAATTTTCAAGCAATGTAGGTTTTATAACCTCATCTAATGAAGTATCCCCTGAAATTACATCATAAATTGTTTTCAAGTCTTTGTTTTTCTCAATTCCAAGTCCGCTTGTGGCATTACCTTGCGAATCTAAGTCTAATACTAATACCTTTTTTCCCATGGCTGCAACATAGGCGGCAAGATTAATGCAAGTGGTGGTCTTACCTACCCCACCTTTTTGATTTGTAAAAGAAATAATTTTTCCCATATAATGTACCTCATCAATCAAATTGTATACATATATATTAACACACTTTTTTAAAAAATTTAAGTACTTTTTGTTAATTTTTTATAAATAATAAAAATTTTATCAATTTTTTAGGCAAAAATATGGATTTTACAAGAATTTTCGTGTAAAAAATAAATTTTAAAATATTTTTGTTTTTATTTGTTTTTATTTTTGCAAGTGTGCTTTGCATAAGATAAAAATGTATTTTTTAAAGTGATTTTGATTTTGGCAGTAAGATTGAAGTTATATTAAAAATAAATCATAAATGTGTCTTTTTAAATATTTAATTTCTGGAGTAAAAGTCCAATTTTGCATTGATAAGGACTATCAAAATTTGATTAATAACAGCAAAGATTTTATGATAAATTTAAAAAATATTGTTAAAAATTAGGTGAAAATCATAAAAAAATAACAAAAAAATAGTATAAAAATCACTTTTTTTGAGTTTTTTGTGATGTTTCCAAGATATTAAATAAAAATTTTTTAGGTGTCAAATAATATACGTAGTGATAGTGTTGATAGGAATTAAAATGTCGAAATATTTTTGTATACTTGTAGACAAAAAAGTCTAAATATGGATAAATTTGTTTGCTTTTGTCAAGATAATATATTATAATATATTAACATAAGTTTTAATCGAGGTGGTTTATGTTAAAAAAAGTCTTTAAAAATCTATATTGTTTAGGTTTAATGCTTTTGGCAGTGGGGCTAGTTTTATTTATGCCTTCTTTTGTCAATAGACATTTAAAAGAACAGGAGGTAGGAGTTCAAACCGTTTCAGCAGTTCCTGATAGCGGAGTATGGATGGAAGAAATGGCGGCTGGAGCAACGAATAGCGATATTTTAGGCGGACAGTCTTTTTACGGGCAGACTAATGTCTACTTTATCTATACCGCTGTAGGTTTGGCAAACGTTGCATATCATGTCAACAGCGGTACGGCGGGTTATTCAACTGCTACATATGTACTTGCAAATGATATTGATTTGGATGGTGCTATTTGGACACCTATTGGAACGTCATCGCATCCATTTAGTGGGGTGTTCTTAGGGGAAGGACATACAATATCGAATATAACAGTAGATTCAGACTTTGCTGACACGAATGCAACAAGCGGACGAGGACTTTTTGGTAACATTACAAATGCAAGCATCTCTGATTTAATAATAAGCGGAGAATTTTCTTCAAGCGGGACAAGTTCAACACATATTGGTGCTTTAGTTGGTAGAGCGACAAATAGTATAATCATTGCTTGCCGTGATAATACGACAGGCACATATACATCTGTTGGTTCAACGAGTGGTACTGTTCAAGTGTTTAGTAGTAGTGCCTATGCAAGCACAAACATAAGTGGAGGTAGTATTACAAGTGCTGGAGTAACAGAAACTTCAACTTTAGGTGTAATTGATGGTACGGGGATAACAGAAACAGGTCATGCTGTCTATTACTATGACACAAATGCGACATTCTATCAAAATGACACCACATTGCCTGATGGAAATGGTCACAGACTCAGAGTTCTAACAAATACAAATTACACGAATTTTTCGGGTACTTTAATCAAATCAAATCCATTATTTTTAACACGTTTGGTAGTTCTTAGAGAAAATTTGGCGGTAACAGACACAAGTGTTCCATATAGTATAAGAGAAGGATATATGCCATCATATGAAACACCATCTGATACAAATTGTTATATTAATATAACTTTCTCAACTCCAGAAGTTGCCGTAACTTTTGATATGGGATATGGCTCAAGAACAAATGTTTCGGTATCAATTCCTTATGATACCACAATAAGTGATTTTCTGAGTGGAAAAACATACAACCAAAGACTAGGATACACTCTTGATTCTATAACTACACCAAGAGGTGACATCAATGCAAATCCTGATTTCTACTATGCATATCCAAAGACAGGTGACACTGTTAGTTTTTCTTGGATTGCAGGGAGCGGAAATAGATTTTATTTTAGATTTTTGATGGATAACACCGATTATGAAATAGGCGGTTTTAATTATGCTAGTCTTTCTGGAGCAATTTCAGGTGTTTCGGCAACTAATGGAACTTTAAATACAAGTGCTTTAACAAATGAAAGCGGGGAATTTAGGCATACATATAGTGTTGATAATATTAGTTCTGGAAATTCTGTGACAGTATCTTTTGTGCTAGATGCAGGTTATGAAATTGCTATTGAAAGTGGAACAAATCTGGTTGTAAATAGCAATGATGCACAAAATATTTTGTCTTCAAATGGCAATAGTAGCGATGTGTTTATGACCACAAGTGGAACAAATCCAACAAGTGGTGTATATCTTAGTTTTGCGAATTTTACAGGAGTAGACCCTAATTACACTGTTACAAATAGGAATAACGACTCCTACAACGAAGTTACTGCTTCGGGAACTGTTGCAAATCAATCAGGAAGCGGGGCTATTGACATAAGAGAAAAAAGAGTTTATACAATCACTATTTCAAATGTGGTTGCAAATTCAGGCAGTGTTTATTTTGTAGTTAAAAGAGCAAGCCAAACAATGACAGTAAGGACTGTTGTTTCTGCCTTAAACGAACAAAACTACAATTCTTTCACATGGTCTCATTCTGGTGATTGGAATTATGATGCTGAAAATCCTAGAGAATTCACAGTCAATGTAAGATTGGGGCAAACTGTAGAGCTTACTATAAATATAAATAGAGAAATAGGTTACTATGTATTGAGCAGTACTACTGGCGACTCTGCAATTAGTTTCTCGCAGAATGGGAATTCAAGTTCGGGCGGTGTGATAACTGTTTTAAATCCAGATGGTAAAACTACAACAAGTTTCTATCAAAATGTTACCTTTACTGGAACGATTACAAGTATGTTAGATGGACTGACATTAACTGTTGGTATTGGTGGTATCAATTCTCGTTTTAAATTTGAAGTTGGGACAATGAATGGAAATACTTTCTCGGCGATTAATTTCAATGCGGATGATAATACAACTTTAGGTTTTAGTGGGACGGTCAATACCACTCCAGTAGGTCTTAATTCGGTTAGTTTAGCACCTATCAATGATATATCAAGTGATAGCACAGATTCAATATCTTTGACCACAAATGGATATTATGTTCCAACACGTCTATATGTTGAAAGACTTAATCAAGAGACAGGTGAATATGTAAATATTGTTGACGTAGCAACAACAAATGAAAACTATTTCACTATAAATGGCAATGTCTATACATGGGAGATATTGAGTGCAAGTGATAATATTTTCAATGTCGTTTATGGTGGCATTGACAATGTTGTTAGAGATGTCGATTATAGAATAAGATTTGTTGTAGAAGAGGCATCTTACTCACTTGATTGGGAGAACTTTGTCTTTAATATCAATGGAGATACATACAGAGGGGACAACGAGGCAAACTTGCCTTTCCTCCAATCATTATTTAGTTTTAGTGAACAATCATTTGGCTCATTTAAACCTAATGACAACGTAACAGTGACTCTTCAATTGTCAGAAGTTGGTCGTGCTATTCTTTATGGTGAAACTTCAAGTTTCTCGCCTAATAATATTATTTCAAGAGATGCAGTAAATGATGATGTCGATGGCTATCAGCCTGTCGTTATAAATTCAACAAGCACAAATCAAGTAGATAGTGGTATTTGGTCTTTCACTTTTACTGCTGGTACTTATGACTTTAAATTTGAATTTAATTTTGACTATAAAGAGATTGACATCAATGCTATAGGAATGGTGCTTGAAAACGGAAGTGTTATACCTAGCACAAATGAGATGTTTGTAGGTAGCAGTTCAACCTATAGATATTCATACGATGGTACAAATGTATCATTAGTATCTGTTAGTGGCAATGCCTCCTTTGGTAGCATTCAAATCCATACTCAATATTATATGCTTGGCTGGTATTTACAAAACGGAGTGACAACTTCTACAAACTACAACTATATTTATCAAGCAGACAACTTCCTTGAATCATATCAAAACAGCACAAGGGCGAGCAATACTTCGACATTTAGTATTGACGTCTATGCTATGGTGGCACCAAGGACAATATCTATATCTTATGATGCGGGTGTGATTGGAAAAGGTGAACTCGTAACGGGTGACAATTCAAGCGATGAACTTTCTTACACAACTCCTATAACTTTAAAGAGTCCTTATAGAAATAAAGGTTATACTTTTAACGTTTGGACTTATACTATTGGTACTTCAAATTTAACAGCAAATAGCGGGGCAACTTTTGCTATAACTGGGACAAACTGGTCAACATTATTCAACAACACTGGAATGTTACAATCATGGAATCAATTTGGAGTTGATGCAGACACAATAGGTGATGTGAATGAGTATTCTAAGAACTCTTTCCTTACATTGACTGCAACATGGAGCATAATAAATTACAACCTTTCAGTTGACGGCAACATTACAAGAAATGGAGCCCTTCAAATTGGTGACGAAATTCGTTATGTATCAAATGATTCCAAGAATGGTGGCGGTGTTTATTATATCTATAGAGATGGTGCTCAATCATCATACTTTAATGGTGGCACAATCGCTGGATACATCTCTAATGGTTTCACAATCTCTTATGACGGAGAAGAGAGTGCAACTATTGAAACTATTGGAAGCGACAGATATGCTTCAATAATCTTTGATGATGAGATCTTTGATAATTTAATGCAAGAAAATTATGATACCCCTAATCTTACCTTAGATATCACAACAGATAGATATGAAGCACCTTACAAAGTGTACATTGAATCGTCTGATTACTATGATGTTACAATCGTAACTCCAGCTGAAGGTTATGGACAAGACGAAAATGGTGTTTACGTTGATGTTACTTACAACAAAATTCCAACTTCGCTTGACAAGAATAGTGGAGACTTCTTATTTGGAGAAGGTGGGGCTATATCTATAACAAGAAATGGATATGATTTCACTGGCGACTTCTATGGATTTGACCCTACTACTGCTTATCTCAACACTAGAGATATAACAATATCTCCAATTTGGGTAAGAAATGATGAAGAAACAAGTTCTTCAAATATTGAATTTGCTGATGAAGTTGAAGAGCCGATTTTCTATCTTCTCAATAGTTATGACATAATCACAGGAAGTGTCCTTGACCTTGGAATAACCTCAGGCGACAACACTGTATACTTTGAAAATGCAAATGAAATTCTTTCAAATGGTGACCAAATAATTTCATATGGTTTTGTTGTAACATATGGCGGAGAGCCTACAACTTATGAAAATATAGTTAAATTTAATATAAATAACTCATATAAAGAGGGTGAATATTCAATCTACTTCTATATAAATATGGAAGACTCTCTCTATAATTCAAACGAAAATCCAACATATTACTTACAATCTTCACCTCTTACATTTGAGATGAGAAAGAATGACTTTACCTTCACTGGCAACTTTGTTTCTGCTTATAATGGTACAAATGAGTTTGTTCCAACACTTGTAGAGGATGGGTATGCTCTTGTAAACGATTTTGGAAATGTGTATTTGACTTATGATTGGAACGGCGAAGAAAAACTATCTCCAACCGAGTTTAATACAACAAACTTCTTTACAACCTTTGTTTTAGGCGGAAGTGACTATAATGTCGGAGAAGATAAAGACCTACTTCTCACTATCAATAGAAACTACTTCTCTTCAGTCACAAATATCAACGGGGTTGCAGTAAACACCTCGACCAACTGGGCTGACCTTATAGAAAACGTTACAAATAATAGCGAAACGTATACTTATAATTATGCTGGCGGTGCAACTATTGTTCGAGCAAGGTTTGTTATAGACTTTGGTGAAAGTTCGACCTATTACTTTGATGGTGTAACTCTCATTGTCTATACTCATAACAATGGTGCCGTACCATTCAATATTGGAAATAATGGATACTTTGAGTGGGACCTTGATAGAATTATATACAATGGCTCGGCTGTTTCGGTAGACACGGTATTTACTGGGGCAGAGGATAGTGATGTATTTACTCTTATTGGTCTCACTATTAATGATGAAGAGTACAATGATAACATGGACAGAAACTTCGAGTATGTACTTGAAGGCGAATTTACTCTCTATAACTCAGATTCTGCGTTAAAACAAAGTTACTCTCCAAGATATATGACTGCTGTGAATGGGGAACTTGTATCATCTCTAGGAACAGATTATGCTGGAATTTCAGACAATCTCTATATCGGAGATGTTATGGTAGGAGGACAACCTGTCTCTGTCACTGGAAGTCAATTTACATATCAGACTGCGGACAATATAGTTGTATTCTCAGTTGTAAATAACGGCACAACCGACCTTCAAATCTATATTAACCGTGATATGATATCATTAGGTATAAGTTATAATATCTATATAGATATAAATAATGATAGACTTTCACATTTGACACCTCTTGCATGGGGAGAAAGCGAAGTAGTGGCTGATTATGAAAGTTACCTTGATAGTGACTTTACAGACCCATCTACTGGTTCTAACCCATACAATGAATATACAATCACTGGTGCGCTTACAAATACTAGATATTATGCAGTTTTAACAGACGTTGTAAAACTCTCATTTAATTACAACGGCGGTCATAATAGCGACAACGAGGGCAATGAAATAATCTATTTGTCTTACTCAGATGGCTCATATGAACTTGCAAATCCTACAATAGATTATGCTGGCATTGACTTCTTAGAATATTCTTACCTATCAAGTGAGATAAGTGTTATTCCAGGCGAAAATAGCACAGTATTTTC
Organism: uncultured Clostridia bacterium; assembly: GCA_904397185.1. Taxonomy (GTDB): domain Bacteria; phylum Bacillota; class Clostridia; order Christensenellales; family UBA1242; genus Caccovivens. The sequence continues at coordinate 14,499 of CAJFOL010000070.1, read as the reverse complement.
AAATACTGATGGTGGACAATCAGTCACACTTGTGGCATACTGGCAATTAAATGATATAGTTTATAGCGAAAAAGAGACAGAATTTGACTATTATGCATCACTTTCTGCTCTTGAATTAGACGTAAATGACGTAATTTCATATACTTCGTTTAATAGTGGAGTATATACTTTTACCATAACCAAAAATGATGATGAAAGTGTTGTATTTACGGCAAGTGGCGAAGATATCTTCACTATCATGGATGAAACAAATCGTGCTCCTATTACATTAGATGGAGACTATACATTTAGAATAACATTTGTTTACACAAACAGTTTCCAAGGCGAGCAGATAAAAGAGGAAGAATTTAATATCACAATAAATGTCTCTCTCAATGATATAGGTATTGAGGATGCGACAAACCCATCTCTTACTTTCAACAATGCAGACAGGAAGGATGATATTAAGTTAGGACTTCGTCAAAACGGAGCGGTAGCAGAAGTGTTGTCTTTGAATGGGCTTATTTCAACTGGTCTTGCAAAGTACGGAGTAGAAACTTCAATTACACAAGGCTCAAGCCCTATCACTTCAGTTGTAAATGCTGGAAGATATAATATTACAATAACCTTAAATTCTGATTATAGCAATTTCTTTAGAATTGAAACTGGTCGTGATTCAATCTCGCTCGATATAGCACAATATCAGTTTGACCTTGCTGACTATTCAGACCAAATTGAAATATTCAAACTTATAGGGCAGGACGACCCAAGTCCAATCACGGACACAATCACTATTACAGACAATCTTGTAAATCAAGATGAAGTTGAAATCAACTTTACAAGAGAAGAGGGCGAGGCAGTTGGTGGATATGATTACCTTACCGCCACCTTAGCAAATTCTCTTGATAGAACAAACTATATTCTCGTATTTAGCACAATTGACTCACAATTTGAAATCAGAGTGCCAGAAAGCAATCTTCAAATAGAACTTGATGGTACACTTGCCTACATTTATAATGGTAGTGCAATAGAACTTATTAGTGCTAGATACAATAGCGGAGAAAATGCATTTGAAATCTACGGCATGGCAGGAGAGGAAGAGGCTAGCCAAACTTTTAGACTTTTCTATACATATGGTGGACGAGAAGTTGACATCCCTCTATCTCAAAGGGAACTTTATGCAACATATCTTGCTTTCACAATTGGTGAAGGAAATTCTAAAAATGTTGGTTTATACGGCTTTACTGTAAGTCTTTCTCAAGCAGGAGAAGATGCAGGGTGGCCAGGAGTAGAATTTACACAAGCATCACTCTCTGCAGGTTATAACCAAATAGAAATCACAAAACGTACAATAACTGTTGCAAGTGCATCAAAAGTGTTTGACCAAAGTATGAACTTTACTTACACCAACACCCTTTCAAATCAAACAGTAAATTTTGTACTTGAAAACACTGTTCAAGGTGATACAATCACACTTACAGGACGTACTGCAAGTGAAGTTGTAGGTCTTAGAGCAATCACAACCCTTACTCTCGACTCAACAAGCGACCATAACTATACAATAGTCTACAGTCAACCTATGACAATCAATCCTTCTCAAGAAACCGTTGTTACAAAGACCGATGTAAGGTCACTTGTATATGGTATATTGAGTCAAAATGATGGTATAGCATATATCCTTGAGAATATTCCTCTTGAGTTTAGCACAAGTGGAGTATCAATAAATGGTATGTATATTGAAGTTTCAAACCCTATATACACCAATGGCTCTTTCTCAACAGGAAACTTCCTTGAAGTTGGAACAAGAAACATACAATTCACTTTGTCTTCTATAAACTATACCTTTGGGCAAGATATAGGCTCGATTGGACAATCTTATCAAACTACTGAAAACTTTAATATTGAAATTACCGAACTTGCTATAACAATTGAAAACTCATCACATGATATCACAAAGGTATACGATGGCGACAACTTGATTGATGCGACAAATTTAAACCAAAACGTCAATGCATCTCTCAGTCCATACCTATCAAGCGGAATATTGACAGGCGATGTTATCACTATAGTAGGTGGGCAGTACAACAATGAGGCTATTGGAGATAACAAGGCAATCACACTCTTGACCTTTGCTGAAAATGACGATTCCAGCAACTATAGAATCACATACCCAACACTTGTAGGTAGCATTACAGATATACGTTTGACATTCAACAAGGATTATGACACATATGATTTCGTAGATGATGGACAAAACTTCACAAACACTCAATCAATCACAGTTGAGTACACTGGTAATGTCGACAATGATGTTATTGCAACCTTACTTTTGAAAGAGAACTTTGTAGTAAGACGTGGCTATACTCAAATTGGATGGACTTATCAAGGTGAAACTGTATCAACTGCTATGACAAACAAGGCAGACCTTCTTCAAGATGCTGTAGATGCAGGCACCATCGGTATTACACTTCAAGCGGTATGGCAAATAAATGAATATGAAATAAAAGTTGTTACAAATAATAGTACTATTACTCCAAACATTACAACAGTGACAAGGCAGTATTGGTCATCACTTAATAGCGACCTGATAAATGTAACAGCAAACGAAGGTTACACATTTGAAGGTGTGTCACTCGATATAGATAATGGTACAATCGTTCAAAATGTAAATCACACAAGCACAGGTACATTCAATATCAACAACATTATTGGTGACATGACTGTAACTATTGATACTGAAGAGATTGAAATAAGGATTATGGTCAACTACAACAACCCAGAAGGCTATTCAGTATCTACAACCACTTTGAATTGGATAAATAACAACAACAGAGTGCTTTCTTATAGTCAACTTACAAGCGAAGACTTGCCTGTAATTGATGTCGATAGACTCCACACCTATGACTTTAGTTATTGGACAGTTGGAGAGGAACAAAGCACAGGAACCTCTGGCTCAACAAAAATTTGGAACAGAATAAAAGAGTTGTTTGGCACTCCTACTCAAGACAATCTTGCAGGCTATACATTCACTGCAAACTGGATAGAGGAGACTGTAAATCTTACTATTAGAGATGCTCAGCACTCAACTATTACAGTTTACAAGGATAGTGTCGCTGACGAAAATATTGTAACAGGACAGGGTGGAGTTTACGAGGTTACATACAACGACAATCTTATCATTGATATTCAAGGCGAAGATTGGTATAAGTGGACTGGATTTGTTATCGGTCAAGACCATACTTCGCTTGCAGGGGACACCACTCCTACTCAGACAACAGATGGTCAATTCTCATTACAAATCAAAGGACAACTTGAGATAACACTCTCTATGGAAGAGATTGAGGTCAGTGTTCTCACAACCTATACAACTCCTCTTGAAAGCCAGGTAACACAAGCAGTAGGCAGTCTTGATAAGAATTATTCTATCAGTGATGGAGATGCAAGTGTGCAAAACTTCATTGGAGTTTACACTGCAACTGCTGGTACCTATTATCAAGATGGATGGGCAAACGGCGACAATACATTTGCTCTTACTGATACCATTAAGAATATAATCATTGCTTTGATTGGTATTCCTACCGAAGATAGCGAGATAACTATTGATGCGGTATGGCAAGGTGAGACTTATACTCTCAGTTTTGTTAAAAATAATAATGATGCGGTATGGCAAGACAATGTAGAAGATACCGAAGTAGGACAAGAGGTCATTGTAAGAGAATATGTTTATGGCGATGTCTTAACTGACCTTCCACTGCCTTTCCAAGATGGTAAATATCATGTTTGGGAAAATAGTTATGGAGAGACCATAGACGAGGGTATGCCATTTACAACCAACTATCCAACTGACAGACTTCAAATGACCTATACTGCTGAATGGATTGATATTGCATATGTCATAACAGTAAATTATACAGGAATAGAAAATGAAGACAAGATAAACGGAGTTACATACTCATTTACCGGTGAACCTTATCCATCTGGCGGAACTGGAAACGAAACTGCATACTACGGACAAAACAGAGATTTTGTATTCGACCTAGCCGTAGGATATGAAATTGACATTGAAAACACCATTGCAGACCACCCAGAATTTGTAACATTGTCAAGATTTGGCAATACCTATACCCTTAGACTTGGAAACATTACAGGTGATGTAAATGTCACAGTTGCAATCAAAGCAAAAGACTATACAATCACTATTTCTCAGTCACAATATGAGACAATATCAGAGACCTCTCTTGCAGTAAGTTATGACCAAAACATACTTGATATGTTCAATGCTCTTACATTTACAAGAACAGGATATACAATTGAATATCTATATGTAGGCAATAACCTATTTGCAACATATGCAGATGGCTCGTGGACATTTAGCGAGAGTTATGTGCAAAACAACCTTTATAAGACCGACAGCAACTTGACTTTAAAACCTGTATATAAAGCAGACGGGGATTATGTCGAAATAGTTACATCTCCAGTGGGCGATCTAATATTCAATGCTGATTTACAAAACCTTGCAAATACTATAGTAGAATCTTTGGAAGATGAGACATCGTTTGTAGAAGGACTTACTCTTGAAAATGGTGATATAGTAGTAGAATTTTACTATACTTTGAACGGCGAAAGGGTAGACAGCCAAGCAAACTTTGACCTTCTCTATAGAAATGCTGTTATAAATGGAAGACTGACATTCAGTATTGTACTTAGAGATAGTCTCTCTCTTGATGGCAGAACAACTTATATATACACTGGCAGTGAGGTCACAGTTACCTTAGATAAGAGTGACATTTTGACAGAAAATGCAAATATTGTAAGTTACTATAGTGGCACCTCTTCCTTCTATCCAAGCGAAGAAGAAGGAAATGTAAATGCCTACGGCAATATGACTTATGAATATGGCAATGCTGTTAGTGAACTTTCGCTCAATCGCGTTGAATTTGTTGACGAAAGCGGCAACTTCAATGTGGGAAGCGGACACTCAATAGTTTACTATCTTGAAGTTAGTGGTCAAGAATTTGACGTAAACAACTACAACAATTTAGTCAAAGATGCAGATAGCAACCTTTATATCTACACAGTTACAGATATTACAGGGCAAATCATCCCAGCACACGTAACGTTTGAATTTTCTGAACAAGGCTTCTATAATGGACAAAGACAATATGTTACAGGCAATGTAAACATCATTTTACAAGATTGGAACACTCGCTTTACTGTAACACTACACTCTCTTCTCACTATAGATATAGCAGAAGGGCTTTACGATAGTGCTGACAGATTTGAAATAGACAGCGATATTACTCTTGATGGACAAGATAAGGAAAGCAATTTCATCTATTTAATTTCAGGTGGTTATGAGATTGTTGGAACAGATGCAAGTTATCAAGTTAGGACTGGAGCGAAATACTTGAATGTTGACAACTCTTCTGTAGATGACGAGACAAGTCTTAATACCACAATAACCTCATTCAACTTTGCAGGTGCTACCATCAATATAAGCGGTCAATCTTATAACTATATGGTAAGCGGAGAACTTATCTTCTCAATCACAGACAATGGAACTTATGCTCCAACAATCATCGTGGCAAACGACAGAGAGGTAAGTTTCACATTCTCTGTTGATGGTGAAATGGCTGTGCTTGACTGGGTTACTTCAATACAGTATGCAAGCCTTATAAACACATTGAATAATCTTACAATGCAAGACTCAAGGTCGATTACCCAACGATTTATTCAGTCTGCACAATTCTACCCAGTGGTTACAGATTATAAAGCGGTGCTTATGAGTTTGGGCGATAAGGGTGGCGACCAAGGTTACCTTTATGTTAAACTAGGCTCGTCAAAAACTGCTCAAGTTCCACGATGGACAGGATTTGACTTCATGTCTTGGAGAACTCTTGGCTCAACTGTAACTGCTCAAGGCAATGAAATTTTTGCAAGTGCCAATGCTGGAATTACAACAACCACAATCACTGCAATTTGGGAGATAGCAACTCCAGTTGCCGAAGTAGAGAATGAGACAATTGTAAGAAGTGCTAAGGTTGAATTTAATGCGGTTACAGACGAAATATCAGTTGAGGATATTATTGGTGAAAATGGTATTACAAATGAAAATCCTCAAGATATCAATTACTCTTACACTTGGTTTAGAGATGGAAGCATGCTCGGATTTGGCTCTACTTTGACAGTTCCAGCAAACACCACATCAAATGGACAATATACATTGTCAATAACTGCCAGCCGAACAGGATATGCTTCAAAGTCTCTCAGCCTACAATTCAATATATCAATCACAAAATTGGATATAGGCGAGATTACAATAAATGAGACTGAATTTATTTATTCAAATACAAACTATATCCCTCAAATCAACTTTACAATTGGTACGATAGGTCAAGTTAACCTTGAAGATATCTTAGATGCACAAGATTCATCTAACTTCTACTTCACTCTCAGCGGAGTGTCGACAATAGAAATTAGACAAGCAGGAGAGTATACTTTGACCTTAGGCTTGAATGAAACAGTATTCAATAGTAGTGCTTATTCAGTGCAAGTCAATGTTGACACATATAGTTATACAATAACAAGTGATGATATCCCATCAGACCTTGAAAGCAAGTTGTTTGGTCTAAGCGACCCAACATTTACCTTCACTAAGACAATGTTTGAAAGCGGAAATCGTGAAGATATTGAAGTTACATTGACAAGAGAGGCGGGTGAAAGTGTCGGTACATACGACTTTAATGGTGTGTCAACTACAAACCCTAACTACACATTGTCAATTCAAAATGCAATCTTTACAATTTCTCCATCAGACTTCACACTTGAAATAGTTGTAGACAGTCCTATCACTATGACCTATGATGGCGAGCAACCTGAGTTGTCTTTAAGTTATAGCGATGAAGAACAAAGATGGATTATAAGCACAGGCGAAAGCACTTCAACCATAAGTCTATATATGTTAAATGACGGCGAAAGAATGAACATGGCTTCAAATCTATATAGACTCGCTCTTGAAAATATTTCACTTTCTTATCCAATGGCAATAGATGTAGGTGTTTACGACCTTGCCAACTTGACTGTAATATTCGGAGAAGGAGCAAACTTCAACGAAGCGGTTACAAGCGGACAACTCAATATAAATCAGTTAGGCTTAATAATTTCATCAGTTACAAAAGTGTTCGATAGAACATATGATATCAATGCTCAAGGTGTAACATTTGAAAATCTTGTACAAGGCGACAATGTTACTCTTGCAGGGCAGTATGATAGCCTTCTTGTAGGGACAGAAATACAACTTGAAAATCTTACCCTTCGTGGAAACGGCAGAGGTGATGATAGTGCCAACTACTATATTGCAAATCCTGAGATAACAGGTTCGATTACACCTCTTGCAATCGACATCTCATCACTTACTTTGAATAATCCAAACCTTATTTATGGACAAGTTGCAAAAAATACCAATGCAAACGACCTTATCTCACTTGTTGGCGGTGCTGTCCTTACATTGGACGGAATTACAACCGACCTTGCAAATGGCTACATTGAATTTAGTGCATTTAGTGTTGAAGACAATTATCTTTCTTCTTCAAATTATCTGCGTGCAGTAACTGTACAAATTACTATCACATTGACATCACAAAACTTTACATTTGATGAAGCAGGCACAGTTACCTTTGATGCTACATTAAATATCTCGCCAAAAGAACTTGACCTTTCAGGACTAAACAACCTTATTGTCAAAGAATATGACGAGACAAATGCTCTTCCAGAAGACTTCCCTACAAATATTTCAGCATATGGAATTATGGCGGGTGATGACACCTACATAGACAGCAGTTTAAGCCACTATGAAGATGAAACAATAGGAAGAGATAAGATAGTTTATATTATCTTAGCGGGCGAAGATAAAGATAATTACACAGTTAAGAATAACGTCTACGGAACTATCAATGCCTATACAATCTACTTTACTGTCAATGCTGAGACAGAGTCGGCAGAACTAGTAACAGACGGCAGTTTCGTAGAGGACGGCGAAAGACCGGTTATAAGAGATAGATTCTTTACATTTACATTCCCTAACGAGTATAGCGGAGAAGAACTTATAGGAGAACTTAACTATCCAACAAGAAAGGGCTACAGGGCTGTTGGCTGGATGGTTAGACAAGGTGATTCTTATGTCGCTCTAACCGCTGAGAATATCTATCAAATCTTAGAAGACGTTGCTTATGATGAGAGCAACGAGGGGAACACCTTGACAATCTACACTGTTTGGGAAATTGAAGATTACACAATCAGTGTTTCTGGACAAGGATTGCAAGATTACATAGTCAGCGGAGAATATTATGACGAAGATACTTCTACAGCAAGATACTTCAGTTCTTTGACTATTGATGTAACTGGAAACGAAGGCTTTAAGGTTGCAAGATATACAGTTAATGGCGATTATGTAAGTGCTGTTACCGATGATATAGGTCAAAGAGAAGGCACACTAAGCATAGAAAACTTAGGCTCAAATATTGACGTTATTGTAAGTCTAGAAGAAATACAAATTTCAATTATAATTGATACAAATATTCCACTTTACACCTCAAGAGTGGATAGTGAAAGCACATACCTGACATATAACTACTCAGCGCTTGCAACAATGTATGAAACCAGCCTTCCATCTCTTGAAGTTACTTTAGGCACCTACCTACTTGATTGTTACACATATGACAACAATGAAATAAGTGGACAAAGTCTTAAAGAAATTGTTGATATTCTTTTACCTGACCTTAATGAGGACAGCGAGATAACTCTTACCGCAAATTGGAGAGGTGTAAACTATATTGTTTACTTTGATGCTGGAGAAGGTTCGCTTTCTGGCAACAATCCAATTGATGCAGTTTATGGGTCACAATTTGCCGATGAACTTCCAACTGCTTCACTTCCAGGAAGAAGTTTTGTATGGAGTGACGATGCGGGTATAACCTATAATGATGGTGACGTATATAGAACAATTGGCTCGCAGTCACAAGGCGCATGGACGACAACTCTTCATGCTGAATATATCAACAATCCTTATACTCTTACCGTTCAGTTTGGTGATAGGATTACGGTATATGAAAATGGAATACAAGTTGCAAATAATGGAACATTTACAGTCGTTTATAGTGAGGACAGAATAGTACTTAATATCATTCCTGATCAAGGTTACGATTTTGTAGTAGATGACTCTAGCCTTAATGGTGAATGTGAAGTGACTGAAAATGGTGTTGAAATCTACAATTTGGTAGAAAATGGTTCTATAATGATTACTTCGACACCTGCAGTCAACGTTTTGACAATCGTTACAAATCATATTGAAGGGTACGAGGTGTATATCAACGAAGAATTGCAAAGCACAATGTCCCCATATAATGTCTACACAGAAAGTAGTGTTGAGATGATATTTACAGCAATCAAAGGTTATGAGTTTGACGATACAAGTCTTACATATAACTCTGGGTTTGCTTCAACTATTGAATACACAATATCTCCTGACAAAAAGACATTGACAGTGACATGGGAAGACTTTATTGATGATATAACCTTTACCGTGCAGGCAGTTCCATCAATCAATACAATAACCATCCCTGATATTAGCGACAGATATATCGCAATCGAGTTTAATGGTGTAAGTTTAGATATCACAGGCGATATATTCGAGATAAGAAGTGATGTTGACCTCACTGTTACAGCCACACTTATATATGGCTACAGAGAAGGAGTTATAACCTCTTCAATTCCAGAATTTTTACTCAGTCAATCTTGCACCTATTCTCGTGGTGATGGATACTTCCATACCACTGCAAACTTTGACAATATCAATGAAAGTTTTGCACTAAGTTTCTCATCTACTGAAAGAGAATATATCTTCAGTTTGCAAGTACCAACATCTCAAGAGGGACAAGGTACTGTTACCGTTCAAACAACTCAGACTGTAACTTACGGCGAAGAACTCACTCTTGGAGCAACAAACTTACTAGACCATTACATCTTTGCAGGCTGGGAGTTTGATGGAGACCTTATTGCAGAAGAGGAAAATACTGTAGTTACAATAGATTCTAGTCTTAGAGATATGCTTGAAAGTGTATCTGATGGCGGAACAATAGTAATCTATGCAACATTTAGAGATAGATCAGCACCTGTAAGTTTCTCTGCAGGCAATCACGGACAGATATCTTTCTATCAGGCTGATGGCGAAAGCACAACAGTCAATGGCGGACGTACAGAAATCGCAAGTGTTCGTCTCGGTGAAAATCTATATGTTTTGATTGAACCAGATGACGGTTATGAACTTAACCAAATCATTGTAGATGGGGTTCCGGTTACCGAAGGATACGATAGTGAAAGCGGAGTATTCACCATCATGCTTGATGCTATAGACCCTATCACGTCAATAGAAGTTACCTTTACAGCAGGTGATGCATACATCCATGTCCAAGGTGTACTTCAAGTCAACTTCGAGTTTGTTTACGGCACTGATGCAGGCGGATACGTCTACTTAGTTGACCAAACAGGTACTCGACTTGGCGATGAAAATTACTTAAACGGACAAGACTCGCTCTACTATGATTACGATGTTCTGTCTAAGACGGATGGAGTGTTCTATCTGATGGCTGAACCTAGAAGCGGTTTTACTGTGATGATGAACTCGCCAACGACAGGAGTCGTTATCAGTGAATTTACTTCTGCCACAGGGCAAACAATCTATGCAGTCAGCGGAGTAAAAGACGGAGCAGAAGTCCAAGCAATATTTGTTGCTATTGAAAATCAAATTGATATAAGATTTGTTATGGAAGGAAGCAATGAAGTTGTTGATGCTGGTCTTATCTATGTTGACACTTCTTCGGTATTAATACGAGCAAGTCAAAACAATTCGTCTAACGTAAGAGTGAGTGCAATCACTGGCGGGGTACTTTCCGTTCAAATAAACACTCAATTTACTTATAGTCTAGTCGAAGAAAATGGATTTTTAAAGACACGTATTGTTTACCATGACGGACAATTTGACGAAGGGACAGTGACCATCGGCACTGTCGAAGAAAGCAACCCTTATGCTAACGGCTTTACAATGTCATCAAGTATCAATGTGACAAATGTAAATGCTGATGCGACAATTTATATCTATGTTCAACCAAAAGTATATAACCTTATATTCTACGTAACAGAAGACGTGCAAGTTTCAATGCCAAATTCGGTTATCTATGGGCAGACATTCTCGCTTGATAGTTTAACCGAACAGCAAAGAGCACAGATATTCCCAACAAGAACAGGATATACTTTGGGCGGATACTATACAATGCAAATGGGTAGAGGTACTCAGTATATTGATGGCTCTGGTGCTGTAATTAGACCATGGGCAGAGACAGGTTATGCTTGGACAGGTTATGGATATGAAGCAACTGCAAACTATAACCCACAAACAGATACCTTCACTATCTATGCATCATGGATATATGATAGGGCATCAATCTCAATTTCATTCCGACCTGAATCGGTAGAAGAGGGGCTTGAAGATGTCTCTATTGAAAATATCATTACAAACTTAGGCTCTCTTGAAGATTGCTGGCTTGGACAAGACGACATATGGTATACAGAAGTTAGTGCTGGCTCTTCACTTAGATTGCAGGCTTACAACTATGAAGGCTATGAATTTGCATACTGGCTTGTATCTTATAACAATGAAGAACCATCAAGACACCCTGCAAACTTTGAAATGACATTTAATGTAGGACGTTATGATATAAGAGCGGTATATCAGCCAAGATTTACTTTAAATAACACCGAAGGTGGACGAAGTGAACTTGTACAAAATGGACAGGTAGTTAGTGGAGAATCATTCTCTCCAGACCTTCCAGTAACACTTGTTGCTTATCCAGATGACGGCTACACATTTGTTTACTTTGTAGATGCTTCTGACAATAAAATTTACTATGGAACATATGACGAGAACATGGGCGGCTATGTTTATGCATTTGAAGAGCCTATCTCATCACCTTTAAATATCAACGTAATATTCGAAGGCAAACCAGTTGTCATCAATATTGACGATGAGGCAATTGCAGGCATTCATGAAATAGTTGGTGTTTATGTTGATGACAGTCAGGTATCTTATGACACAAGTATTCAAGCAGTCATTGGACAAAGATTGACTATAGTTGTAGACAAAGCCTATGGCTATGAGATAACAATTGAAGGTGCTACATTTACCTTAAGCACAAATCAACAAGGACAGTACGAATATAGTCTAGTCTTAAATGCCGTTGATATGATTGAAGAAGAAAATGGCTATGAACTTAATATTTCACTAGGTGCAGAAAGACAGACAATAAATCTTACATTTGAAATGGAAGTCTTTGATGCCATAAGCACAAGTGAAATCAACAGGGCAGGAAGTTTGAGTTTTGTTGATGCTAGTGGAGTAACTCATAACCTTGCAAATGGTGATACTTATCGTATAATCTATGGAGATTTGGTTGTACTTAGAATATATCTACTTTCAAACTATACGATTAGCGATGTTGTTATCTACCAAGGAGAAAACGAGTTAAGTATACTATCAATGCTTGTCAACAATCAACTTACTATAAATCAAGCATTCCTTGACCTTTACAGCGAATACAATTTGACAATCAAAGTGGTTTACTCAAGACTTCTTTGGACTGATGATGGCTATAGAGCAAATAGACTTGTAGGTGCTGGAACAGAAGATAGCCCTTACTTTGTAAGAAATAGAGAAGAACTTGCATTTGTTGCCTATGCGGTAAATGCAGGCTTGTCAAACGAAGATGGATTGTTATATTCAGAAGCAGTGTATCAACTTGTTGCTGACATCAATTTAAGTGGTAGATTCTGGGTACCTATTGGTACACATGAAAATCCATTTAATGGTACAATGCATCTTGATTCTTATGATATTTCAGGGCTTACCCTCTATAGGGATTATTCAAATCCAGATACTTCCTATGGTGGACTCTTTTGGGTACTTGGTGAAAATGCACAAATTCTCCAAGACACTGCGACACTTGTAATTGTACTCGTAGTTGTTGGTGTAATAATCTTACTATTACTTCTATTACTACTTCTATTACTACTTCTCAGAAAACGAAGAAAGAAGAAAATGGATGAGATAGCAAACAACTAATTTTAAAAAACTCTATGATTTTAAGAAAATATCTCTTAAGTCATAGAGTTTTTTTTCTAATATTCAATGTTTAATTTTTATCAAAAGCATAGAGATATTTGACAAAACTGATTGACAATTAGTTTGCAAAACGGATTTTAGCAAAAAGAATGAAAGGATATATCAAATATTATTTGTATGAAAATTTAATACAACTAAGTTTACATTTTTACAATTTTGCAAGTAGACAAATGTCTTTTTATTGTTTGATTTTGCGACATTTAGTACAAAAATGCTTTAATTTTTAGCAATAAAATAGTATTAATTTTGCAATATTCCAAAATTCGACAAAAATTACCGATTATCGTCAATTTTAACCACCATTTATATTTTTATATTTTTACAAAAAGTGGTATCTTATCCTTGTAAAAAAGGAGTAAATTATGGAAGAACAAAAAGATACTATTAGGCTATATTTTGCCGATGATACAAATGACAATAAACTTTATGAGTATTTTAAAAATAGACCAGGATATGAGGTTGTTGGAGAGAATGTAAACGGAATACAAGTTGTCGAAGACGTTAAACAACTTCGCCCTCAATTTCTTATCAGCGAAGTGGTGCTTTCAAGTATGGATGGATTTAAGGTGTTTGAGACACTTAAAAGAGACATGAGAGAAGATTGCCCTAAAGTTATATTTATATCAAATCTTTCTCATTCTGGTTTTGTTTCGAAGGCACTAAAAGAAGGGGCAAGTTATTTTATGGTAAAGCCAGTTATGCCAGAGAATTTGGAAGAGAGGATAAAAGACCTGACGAACCCGAGTCTCAATGAAGATGCAAGCAAAGCATTGGATGAAAAGATAGCAAGCATTTTTATCAGTATTGGCATTCCAGCACATATAAAAGGCTATCAGTTTTTAAGAGAGGCTGTCAAACTTGCAGTAGAAGAGCCTGAAATAATAGGACAAATAACCAAAAAACTTTATCCAACCATAGCGGAAAAATTTGAGACAAGTTCGTCAAAGGTTGAAAGGGGAATGCGTCATGCTATTGAGGTCGCTTGGAATAGGGGAAAGATTGAAAATATAAACAATATTTTCGGTTTTAAAGTCTATGGCAGCAATGAAAAGCCTACAAATAGTGAACTGATTGCTTTGATTGCTGATAAGATGTTGATGGAAGGTTAAAAAGCAATTTACAAACACTTTGTCTTGCTACAAAAATATGATATACTTATTAAAAATTATCATATTAAAGAGGGACAAGAATTGAAGATTATTGACTTAAAAAGAGAAAATTGCAGTGTCGATTATGCTTTGGCAATAGTTGAGTTAGAGGTAGAGAGTGCAAAAAGAGAGGGTATTTGT
>CAJFOL010000069.1 GCA_904397185.1 uncultured Clostridia bacterium | reverse complement strand
TTTTCAGTTGTTTGCAATGCTCCACCACAGTTAGGGCATTTGTTTGTGGTAATCTTCTTCTTTGGAGCCTCTTTTTGATTGGCAGTCAAGATAGTGCCGTCAAATATATATCCAGTTATATATTTTTTCTTAATGCCTGTTATCACATAATCTCGCACCTGACGGTCTCTGATTTGAAGTTGCTTGGCTATCTCTTCAACAGTGGTAAGATTGTCTTCCATGACCGCATCGACCACGTGTTTTAAAGCCCGCTTATTGCCATAACTTATCCACATGAGAGGACTGCCGTAAAAACCAATGACAGTGCAGACGATACCGAGTCCTAACACAAGCCAAATAGATTTTGTTGCACCGACAATTATCAATGGTATACCTGCGACAAAAAGCACACTTATTACGATTGACCAAATAAGACTTTTCTTGATATCCTTGTTTATATCTATAGTTTTGTTTTTCATACAATAATTATATTTTAAAACCGAGCCAAATGTAAAGCAATTTTTAAGTAAAATTTTATATATATTAAAATAACCTTGTTTTAAATAATCTTTAGTCACTTTCTTGCTAGCAGGTTTGAATCTTGCTAACATACTAAAATTATTCTTTTGGATATTGAAAATATAAAAAAATGTGTTATAATATCATCATAAGGAGAAAAAATGAAAAAGATAACCGACAAAGAATTTGAAGATTTGCTTGCACAAAACGAAATGCTTAGGTATGCGGTAAGCGAGTACGAACGTATTTTCCGCAAAAATTTTTGTTTAAGTGAAGAAGAGATAAGAGATGCAATAGTTGAAATAGTGTCAAGTTTTGACGAGAGCCTTGTCTTAAAGTTGACAGACATATTTCAACAATTTGTTGATAACGACATCCAAGAATATGATGAAGAGACGAGGAGAAAGTTCGCCCAAAGGACAATCAAATATATCACCGAAATATACAAAGATGACGGCAAATTTATAATTGAAAATTTTATTGGAGTGATGAAACAAGCCAAACAATTGAATATTGACCCATTTAAGATAGCAGTTAAGACTAACATAAAAAATGCGACCACAAAGACTTTTGACAAAAGTTTGACCGCCTTAATTGAGACGAAGTATGAAGATTTGATGACAGGAAAAAGTTATAGACTATTTGAACTTGACGAGGTCAAAAATATCTTTGAACAATGCACCACTTTAATATCAAGTTTAAACGAAAAAAGAGTGCAAAATACACTTGATTTGCTTGCAGGTTTTTCTTATGACAGCGAAAGCCAAAGTTATTTTATTTCGCCGAAAGAGTTAATAAAGAAGTCGTATTCGATTTTAAGAGAGCCTGTCAAAAACCTTGAAAGAAATATAAAGTTTTTGGAAGAGAATTTTATAGACGAAGAGCATAGCAGAAAGGACCTTGTAATGCGAGTTGCACAATCTCCGTCAATACTTTTAGTCTCGCCTAAAAAAATAACAGATTTTGAAGAAAAATTGGCTGAAAACATCTTTAATATTATATGCGATGAAAGTTATTCGGATAAAACGTTGGCTGATGAAGATAAACTTCAGTTGGCAGTCGATGAGGCAAAGAAGTATTGTTATAATTTAGACAATCTCCTTTTAATTGATTCTATAAACAAAGACGGAATAGAAAATATTGCAAAGACAAGTGAAGTGCTAATCAAATTTTTAGGTGCGGACAATGCACTTAAGTGTGTAACAAAACCTGAAATCTTGGAGTGCGACCCGAGTCTTCTTGAAGTATTTTTAAGTTGCATAACTCTTGAAGAGAAGAAAACCAATCAAGATTTACGTGCATTTTTCATTGAAAACACACGCAAATGCATGGACTATGCAGAAAAAGATGGAGACACAAAGACAGGTGTTCTTGGAATGATTAGACACAACCGTGACGGCGAAGTCGCAGATAAAGACCACCTGCCAAAACTTGATGATTTAGATGAAAAGGCTCTTGCTGGGATGACTGACTTCCAAAAAAGCGAGGCAAGCGAGTTTATAGACAATCTTCAAAGGTCTTTTAAAAAGGTAAAACAGGGCGATAATTTAATACAAGACAAAAATCAGTTCTCTAAGAATAGTATGTTGAAAGACAACACTATCAAATACAAGATGGCGACATTGTCTGCCGAAGACCAAAGAAAACTTGGTAGAATGTTAAATAAATTCCATTCGCAACTATATTTAAATAATAAAGAGAACTTCGCTCCAGTTTCTGAGTCGCAGGCATTTGAAGAAGTCTCGCAAACTTTCAACCAAGAGGATAAATTCCTCGCACTATTAGAAAAAGCACATGCATATCTTGATGCAATGTACGGAGAGGGGTATTGCGACCGCAATTATCAATTTAGCACATTTAAAGAAAATTATAATCAACTTATTGCACTTGATAAGAAGTTTAGAGAAATAATTGTAGAACTTGAAGAGACCGAGAAAAAACGTTATGAAGATACAAAGAAGATGAAAAGGAGGGTTGATTCAAGCGAAAAGGAAAGAGAACAAATTATTATTGATTATACCAATGACTTGATGGAAATATTATATAAGTGCATAGATATTATGAATCTTACTGAAAAATTCTTATCTGATAAAAAGACACAAGAAAATTCTATGGTCAATGAGGCATATGCCATAAGTAAAAAAATGTTTAAGGGAGAATTGATAAGTGAGTTATTTAAAGACGAAAGCAGTGACACAAGCAAACTTATAAGAAAGGCATTTGATAGCAGTTCAATATTTGCAGTATATTTATTTAGACTCGTCAAACAACTTAAGGACAGTTTTCCAACTTATTACAGCAAGATTGTATCTAACTATGAAATTATTGATGCATTTGACCAAAATGCAATGCTTTCGAGTATGTTAGTTGCAAATGCACTTGCCAATAAAATTATGCTTCACGAAGGTTTGGATAAAAAAGAAAACGACTTTATAAATACAAATTTACTGCAAAATCAAAGAAATTTAAGCAAATCCTATAAAAGTATGATGAGAACTGTTCAAACAGCCAAATCAGCACGCAAGAAATTTAAACAAAATGCCAGCCTTTTGATAGGTGAGGAGGAAGGGCATATTGTAATCGAAGATGTTTTGAGTGATGGCAAAAGTTTTATGTGCTTTATAGATAAGGACCAGTTTGGTATAGATTTCCCTAGACTTACAAGCATCACACCAAACCCTGATTATTCTGATGAAGAACAAGAGATATATAAATTTTCAAATAATTCGCTGGTATCATTGCTAGGGTTATCAATTGAAAATTTACTCACTTTAATAGAGAATAATTCAGCCTCATCTGATGAAAATGGAGATGATGAAAAAGAATAATTTGATAAAATTATATACAAATAACAAAAAAATCCACATTTTTTGTGGATTTTTTGTTAAATATGTGATTTTTTTTAAAAAGTTTTATTCTTCGATGTTTTCTTTTGTGTTTTCTACAGGTGCTTCAACACTTGCATTTTCTGCCAGTTTGTTTTGCTTTTTGAGTTCTTCTAAAATCTGAGTTAAAAGTTCTTCTTGAGTTGGCTTTGGTGGAGGTGGTACAGGTTTATTCTTCTCACGAAGTTCTTTGGTCGCAGCGATAACTGCCTTTCTGTCTTTCATATTGATGCCAAGTTCTTTTAAGGTTTTCTTTTCCTCTTTATTTGGAAGTGACTGAAATTCTTTTTTCCAAAGACCTTGAGTACTCATCATGATACGAAGCACTATAAACAGTACAAGTGCAATTAAAATGAAATTGATAATAGCAGTAATAAATGCACCCCAGTCTATGTAAATACTATTTGCAAGGTCGATAGTTTGAGTTGGCTCTCCCGTGATAGCATCCGTTTGATATGCAACTTTTAAGAATGTGTATGCCGAATCAAGTCCAGCACCACCGAGCGAAAGTAGCCAATTTATAAACGGCATGATGATACCATTTGTTAGGGCAGTTACAATAGCGGTGAAAGCACTTGCAACAATCACACCTATAGCCATATCCACAACGTTTCCACGACTTATAAACTTTTTGAAATCACTAAAAAATGCTTTTATTTTTTTCATAATTTTCTCCTAAGATAATGATAGTACGATTTTTTATTAAAATCAAGTCAAATAAATAAAATTCAACAATTTTCGTGTAAAAAATTTTTAAAATACAATCATTTTATGCTATAATAGCCATTGGAGGGGAGAAATATGACAGGATATACGTATACTATGTATGATATTAAAAACTTGATTGAAATGGGTTACGCCTATGTTAAGCCAAAAGAGTTCTTTGACAAGATGGCACTTGCGAACAGGGAGGGTTGTTACAAATTGGTGGCACGAGACCTCTCTTTAGGCAGTGGTAAGCGAGGCGTAATTGATTTTAAGAGGACGGAGGAGCCTCTCGAGGACGGCGAAAGACTTGTTAAAGGATTGCCAGTCGAAGAAGAGTATGAGAGGTAAAAGTCTATAATTTTTTAAAATATTGTAAAAACTTAATAAAAAATAAAAAAAAGTCTGCATTTGCAGATTTTTTTTGATTATTTAAAGAAAAATAAGTCAAATTTGAATGACAAAACACATCAAAAAAGTTTATAATAATTTTAGTTAAAAGGAGGGATATGGAGAGATATGTATTTAATAACTGTGCTTTTTTAGGCACAGGTGCTAGGAATTGTTTGCCAGAAGAATTAAAAAGAAGAGACTATCATAAAGTTTTACTCGTTTCCGATGAAAACATTATAAAAAGTGGTGTTTTAGAAAAAATATCATATTTGCTCGAAGAAAATAACGTAAAATACATGGTTTTTTCTAATATTAAGCCAAATCCAACAGTCGAGAACGTTCAAAACGGATTGAAGGTCTTTAAAAAATTTAAGCCGAATGTGATTGTCGCAGTAGGCGGTGGAAGTGTCATCGACTGTGCAAAGGCTATATCTGTTATAGCGACAAACAAACAACATCAAGATGTGTTGTCGCTTGCAGGCACAGTCAACACAAAGAACAAGGCATTCCCGCTGATTGCTATGCCTACTACCAGCGGTACTGCGGCTGAAGTTACTATCAACTATGTAATAACTGACGAGAAGACCAAACGTAAACTTGTCTGTGTTGACCCAAATGATGTCCCTATTATGTCTATAGTGGATAGCGAACTTATGCGGACAATGCCACCATCACTGACAGCAAGCACAGGGATGGATGCTCTCACTCATGCTATTGAAAGCCTCATTACAAAGGGTGCAACTGATATGAGTGATATGTTTGCTTTAGAGGCTATCAAAATGATTGCAAAATATCTTGAAAGGGCATGCATCGATGGCAACGATATGGAAGCAAGAGAGAAAATGGCATATGCTCAGTATGTCGTAGGTATGGGTTTTAGTGCAGTCGGGCTTGGAATAGTCCACTCAATGGCTCATGCTCTTGGCGGGCGAAAGGATATAGCACACGGTACTGCAAATGCAATATTGCTTCCAACAGTTATGCAATATAATGCACAGTCGCCATCTAAAAGAAAATATAGGTTGATTGCTGAGTGTTTCGGAGTTGACACAAAAGATAAAACAGATGATGAATGCGTTAAAATTGCAGTTAGAGAGGTTAAAAAACTTTCAAAACACGTTGGCATACCAAAGTCACTAGGCGAAGTGGGTGTTGTGGAAGGCGATATAGAACTTCTCTCTCAAGATGCTTTTGTCGACATATGCACAGGTGGCAATCCAAGAGAGACTTCGGTTGAAGACATTAAAAAACTTTACAAATCATTGATTTAGAAAATTACTTAAAATTCAAAAAATACTGGGAAAATCAAGGAAAAACACTAAAAAATTAAAAATAATAAAAATTGCACAAAAATCTTACTCAAAATATTGCATTTATATAGTTTAACAATTCTGATAAAATTTAAAGAAAAGGAGATAAAAAATGAAGGCTTTAACAGGATTTAGTACAAAACAAAATGCATACGAGGCAGGACTAGAAGCAGCCAAAATGGCAGGAAAATCAAAGGATGCAAAACTTGTGTTTGCGTATATGAGTTGTGATTATAAAATTAAAGATGTTATCAAAGGTATAAAGGAAGTCTATGATTGTCCAGTTATAGGCAACACCTCATTTACAGGTGTAATTATGCCACAGGGATATATTGGCGGAGACAAACCATTTGTTGGTATTATGGTTCTTTCTGACCCTAACATGATAGTGGGTGTGGGCTTTGCAGAGCGAAAAGCATTCCAAAGTGCAAGAGATGCTGGCGAAAGTGCGACCAAAAAGGCAAGAATTATGACCAAAATGCCATATAACGATGAGCCAGATGTGATGTACATGACGGCAAGTCCTACAGAAGAGGAGTTTTTCTTAAAAGGTGCGAATAGGGTAGTTGGACGTGTTCCTCTTTTTGGTGGATCGGCTGCTGACAATACAATCACAGGAAACTGGAAGTTATACCTTGATGGCAAGGTGACAGGAGAAGGTGTGGCTGTCGCACTTATATACATGAATGGACACTTTATCAATGAGTTTACTGGTGCATATCGTGAGACTGGTGATATGGGTATAATCACCAAGGTGGAAGGGACAAGACAACTTGTATCTATTGATGGTGTTCCTGCAGTTAAGAAATATGCCAAGTGGAGAGGGATGAAACCTAGCGAACTTATGGGAAATGCCCTCCTTTCAGCAACAATCACCAGCCCACTTGGAGTTAAAGATAGACTTGGAGATTTGATTGCAATCAGACACCCTATGTTTGCCAACGAAGATTATTCTATGAATATTGGTGCAAATCTTGCAGAGGGTACAACGGTTATAAGAATGGAGGCGACAGTTGACGAACTTATCTCATCGGTCGGCGAAACACTAAGAAAACTTAATGAGCGGGCAGAAAAGCCTATTGTTTGCTATCACCTTGTACACTGTGGAGGACGAAGGGCAGGTATTGACTCAAGAATAAACGAAGTTTACGAAGAAATTAAGAAGAATGTCGGTGATACTCCTTTTATAATGGAATTTACTTTTGGTGAATATGGATTTGTAGATGATGGACGAAACACCACAGGCGGTCTTATGCTTTCATTTACCGCTTTTACAAAGTAGGAGGTTAAGGTATGCAAAATATTATCAATGGAAAATTTTGTGATGCTAGCAACAAGGCGACTATAAAAATAGTCAATCCATACACAGGAAGAGTTATTGACACTGTTCCAAATAGCACTGAAAAAGATGCAAAAAGGGCAGTAGAGTATGCTTTAAAGGCACAAAAGACTTGGAAAAACGTGCCAGTACACGAAAAAACAAAGATTTTATACAAATTTTTAAAATTAGTAGACGAAAATAAAGATGACCTTGCGAAGACCCTTTGCAAGGAGACAGGCAAACCTATCACACAGGCATATGGAGAAATTGCAAATATTCGAATTTCATTTGAGGCATTTTGTGAAAAGGCAAAGCATCTTTATGGCAATGTAATTCCAGCAGGCACTGAGGCAGGGCAGGAGAAAACTCTGCAGTTTACGATTAGAGAGCCATTAGGTGTAATGCTTGCTATCATACCTTTCAACTTTCCGTGTGATTTGTTTGACCAAAAGGTTGCACCTGCAATACTTGCAGGCAATACAATAATTGTCAAACCACCTCATCAAAATCCGCTAACACTTATAAAACTTACAAAGTTACTCCACGATGCTGGGCTTCCAAATGGTGTTGTCCAAATCTTGACAGGAGATGGGGCGATAGTTGGAAATGCTCTTGCAAAAAATGAAAATGTCCATGGAATAACCTTCACAGGTTCGACTGCGGTTGGCAAACTTACCTATTTAAATGGTGCTGAGCATCTTGCTCATGTTGCACTTGAACTTGGTGGAAATGATGCTTTTATAGTTTTAAAGGATGCCGATATCGACCTTGCTGTAAAAGAAGTGGTTTGGGGCAGAATGTACAACACAGGGCAGGTGTGCTGTGCAAGTAAACGTTTTATAGTCGAAAAGGAGGTCCTCAAGGAGTTTGAAGAGAAAGTTGTAAACACAATAAGCAAACTCATTGTCGGAAATCCGATGGATAAAAAGACAGATATAGGTTGTCTTGTCACAAAAGGTGCCTGTGAAAAGGCAGTCAAACAAATAGAAAAAGTAGTTGAACAAGGCGGACGTATAATCTATGGCGGACAATCTAGTGGCGCAGTACTTCAACCAACAGTTATAACCGATATTCCAAAAACGGCGGACGTTGCACTTGATGAAGAAATTTTCGCACCAGTTGTAAGTATTATTCCTTGTGAAAATGCACAAGAGGCAATTGAAATTGCAAATGCTTCATGTTATGGACTTTGTGGCTGTGTGTTTACTCGTGACATGAAGACGGCATTTGAGATTTGCTCAAAACTTGAGTGTGGCGGAACTGTCATCAACGGAGCAAGTTTCCATCGTAGTTTTGAGATGCCTTTTGGTGGATATAAGTTGTCAGGAATTGGGACAGAGGGAGTTATGAGTACCTTTGACCAAGTGACCAAAACTAAGACAATAACACTCAAAAATATATTTTAATCTATGATTTTTAAAATAATTATTTATAAAAACAATTATTTTGTTAAAAATAATCAAAAAAATACAATAGTTATTATAAAAAATAGATTGAAAATATATTAATTGTCATAAAAAATAGACTATTTTATCAAAAAAACACGTTATTTTTATTAAATAACGTGTTTTTTGTTGATATTTTTTGCATTTATAGTAATTTATTTTTGCATTTTATTTATCGTTTTTTATTTATTTACTATTTTTGTGTTATTTTTTTATTTTTATTAAAGGATAGGATATTTTTACGTATTTTTCAAAATATCTCGACTTGCGACAAGCCCAGTTGCCGCTGCAACGACAATGTTTCCTGCCTTGCCCGCACCATCGCCAATAAAATACAAGTTTTTATCTTTGATTTTAAAATTGTTGTCAGTTTCAATTTCGTTTGAGAAGAACTTTATCTCAGGACCATATAAAAGTGTCTCGCCGTTATTTACGCCTGGGATAATCTTATCAAGTTGTTCAAGTCCCTCCAAAATGTTGCGAATTATTCTATAAGGAAGCACAAGTGCAAGGTCGCCAGCGACACAGTCCTTTAAAGTCGGTTCTATAAAACCTTTATTTATCCTATGCCATTCACTTCGCCTGCCACTTCGCAGGTCTTTTAAAGTTTGAATTATAGGCTTGTTGTCACCAAGCACATTTGCAATACGGGCGATTGACTCTCCATATAATCGTGTGTTCGTAACAGGCTGGGTGAGTGTAACCTTACTTATAAAAGCAAAATTTGAGTTGTTTGACTTTTTGTTCTTAAGGGCATGACCGTTGACACAGATATATCCATAGTAGTTCTCTTTTGTTACATAACCACCAGGGTTGGTACAAAAGGTTCGTATCTCGTCACCGTATGTGCTTGTCTTGATAAAAATGGTTGGGTCATAGATGACATCAGTTATACTTTGAAGCACCTCTTTTCGCACTTCAACTCTGACACCTATCTCTATACTTTGGCTACTATAAGGAATTTTGTGTTTGTCAAGAAGTCCTTGAAGCCAGCCAGCACCTGTTCGCCCTGGAGCGACAATAACATATTTGGCTGTTATTTGATGCTTTTTGTTGTCTTTATAATATGAAACAGTGTTGCAATCCGAGTTGCTATCAATATCTTCAACGCGCCCATTATCAATCGTTGTCACTCCGTGATTTATAAGATAATTTGTGAAGTCTTCAATATATTTTGGAAGCATATCGGAGCCGAGGTGCTTTTGCTTTATAAGTAAAAGCCTTGCACCTTTTACAGTCACGTCACGTCTTATCTCTTCACTCTTTTCGGTGTTTTTAGGATAGACATCGCTGTCCATACCAAATTTATTGAAGATTTCTTCGGTGTCGTCAATAAGACTGTATGCCTCGCTCTCGCTCATATATTTGAATAGGTCACTTTTGCCAAGTTTTGGTATAAAATTGAGTTTACCATCACTAAAAGTTCCCGCACCACCATAGCCCGAGAGTATATTGCATGGCTGACAGTTTACACATTTGCCTGTCGTCTTCATAGGACAAACACGATTTTGAGCCAGTTTCCCTTGGTCAATAAGACAAACTTTAAGACTTGGCTTTTTTGTCACAAGTTCGTAAGCACTAAAAAGCCCCGCAGGACCAGCCCCAACAATTACAACATCAAAATCCATTTTGCTCCTCTTAAAATTGATTGCTTTTTATTTGCAAACAAAATTTTATATTTGAATAATAGTATATGTAAAACTAGTATTTTTGAATAAAACCATTTAAAATAAAATACTAGTCCTGCTCTTTTAATAAGTTGCAGATGGTATCATGGAATACATTTATGTTATATCCCTTGCAATTTCCGTAATTTTTATGGTCACCAGAATTTAGGTCTGTTTCGCAGACATAATATGCTTCGCCTTTTTCTACATTTCCGTTTTCATCTATATTTGTAATGCTTTCATCTTTCTCAAAGGTAAAATACCTTATTTCGTCATCCTTAATTGCAAATGCCACCATGGCAGTATCTAGATTTTGGGTGACAAACTCCTTGTTAAACTCAGCGAAGATGATAGAATAAGGAGTGCTATCCAAATCGCTCAAAAATCTTACTTTAACCTCTGGAACTTTCTCAATTTTGCAATTTTTGCAGGTGAGTTCTACCATATCCTTCGTTAAGAAATATTCAAGATTTTGTGGATAGGGAAAGATTGATTCGATGGCAAATTTTTTATTTTTTTCGGTTTTTAACACGTTTGGAATGCAGATTTGTGTCAAATAATAATTTATTGTTGGCATATTCCCTCCTAAAATAATATTAACAACATTGAAGTATAAAAGTCAAGTGAATGTAAAAAATAAATAAATACCTATATATTTTTGACATTGTTATTTAAAATGGTTAAAATGTGTGAAGGAGGGTGTAATGATAGAGAAAGATAAGACAAAAAACTACCAAGAACTTTTGTATAAAAAGGAAAGTTACTACGAAAAGGCGGATGACGAAGAGAAAAAGAGGATATTTGACTTTGCTGAAAGGTATAAGGCTTTTATAAACGAGTGTAAAACAGAAAGAGAATGCACAGCCTATGCAATTTCAAGGGCGAAAGAGCAAGGCTTTAAAGAATACCACTTTGGTGATAAGTTAAAGCAGGGCGACAAGCGATATTTTGTCAATAGAGACAAAGGTGTGACCTTGTTTAAGATAGGGAGCAAAAACATTGAGGAGTGCGGGCTAAGAATAGTGGTTGCACATATCGATGCCCCAAGAATAGACTTAAAGCAGGTGCCAGTGTATGAAAGTGATGGATTTTGCTATTTCAAAACACATTACTATGGCGGTATAAAGAAGTACCAATGGACAACGATTCCACTTTCTTTGCATGGTGTTGTGATAAAGAAGAACGGCGAAAAGGTGGTTATCAATTTAGGGGAAAAGGAGGATGACCCAGTCTTCTATATCAGCGACCTTCTCCCTCATCTTGGCAAAACCCAGATGTCAGGCAAGGCAAGCGAGATAATAAGTGGCGAGCAACTGAACGTTATAGTCGGTGGAATGCCTGAAAAGAGCGAAAATGATAAGATAAAATTAAATGTGCTTAAAATTCTAAATGACACATACGGCATCACTGAACATGACTTTATAAGTGCCGAACTATGTGTCGTGCCTGCAATGAAGGCAAGAGATGTTGGCTTTGATAGAGCATTTATAGGTGGCTATGGGCATGATGACCGAAGTTGCAGTTATCCTTGCATGGAATCAATCTTTGAAGTCGACAATGAAAACACCTCAATTTGTATTTTGGTCGATAAGGAAGAGATAGGCAGTGAAGGTAACACAGGGATGAAGAGTAAGGTTTTTGAAGACCTAATTGATGAAATTTCACTGGCACTAGGTTGCAATCCAAGACAGGTGAGAGGAAGGTCAATGTGTCTATCATGTGATGTCGATGGTTGCTATGATCCAAATTTCCCAAGTGTATATGAGAAGAAAAACACCGCCCTTATTTCATGTGGGGCTTGCATGACAAAGTTTACAGGTAGCGGTGGAAAAAGTGGTTCATCAGATGCATCTGCCGAGACAGTAGGCAAGATAAGACAAATTTTATCTAAAGAAAATGTCGTTTGGCAAACTTCAGAACTTGGCAAGGTTGACCAAGGCGGTGGCGGAACTGTTGCAAAGTATATCTCACAGTTAAACATTGATACAGTCGATATGGGTATCCCTGTTATATCCATGCACTCACCATACGAACTTATCTCAAAAGCAGATTTGTATAGTATGTATAGAGCAAGTCTTGCATTTTTGAAGTAATTGCCATAAAATTGCTTTACCTCTTTAAAAAACCTTGTCAATAGAAAATACAAACCGAAATTATGATTTTGACTAACTTTTTCTAGTTTTTGTCAAATTTATTAAAAATTCGCATTTAATTGCTATAGGCGGTATAAATAAAGGCTTATAGCAATTTTTTATTATCTATTTTGGATATGTTAGAATACGAATTTTTATATCAAAAAATAGCGATAGCCCTTTTAAATTAAGGTGAATAGAAATTATATAATAAAAATTAAAAAAATAAAAAAATATTTAAAAAATGGTTGCATTTTTGTTTGAATGTATGCTAATGTAAAATAAAAAAGAGAGGGAATTATGGATATTTTTAACAAAATTGCAAAGACGCAAATCTATGACGTAGTGAAAGAGAAGGGGATTTATCCTTATTTTCACAAATTGCTTTCAGGGCAGGACATTGTGGTTAACATGGAAGGCAAGCGTACAATCATGCTTGGCTCAAACAATTATTTGGCACTTACAAATCACCCGAAAGTAATAAAGGCAGGTGTTGAAGCACTTGAGAAGTATGGTAGTGGTTGCTCAGGCTCTCGATTTTTAAATGGTACACTTGACCTTCATGTCAAACTTGAGAATGACCTTGCCGAGTTTTTAAATAAGGAAAAGGTTATGACTTTTTCAACAGGTTTTCAAAGCAATCTTGGTATAATTTCGGCGATTGTTGGGAGAAATGATTACGTAATTTGCGATAAAGAAAACCATGCGAGCATCTATGATGGATGCAAACTTAGTTACGGCAAGATGCTGAGATACAATCACTCCGATATGGCTGATTTGGAGATAAAACTTCAGTCCGTACCTAAAGAGTGCGGGATACTTATTGTCACTGACGGTGTGTTTAGTATGGGTGGTGATATTTGTAAACTCCCAGAGATTGTTTCCTTGGCAAAGAAATATGGTGCTAGAGTTATGGTCGATGATGCACATGGGCTTGGAGTTATTGGAAAGGGTGGACGAGGCACTGCAAGTTACTATGGACTTGAAGATGAAGTTGACATCTATATGGGCACATTCTCAAAATCACTTGCCAGCCTTGGCGGATATATGGCTGCTGATGAAAAAGTCGTTGAATTTGTCAAGCACACCTCAAGACCTTACATATTTAGTGCCAGCATGACACCAGCAAATGTATGTTGTGCAAATACCGCATTGGATATTTTAAAACAAGAGCCAGAGCGAGTTGAAAGACTCAGAGAGATAAGTGCTTACATGAGGACAAAATTGAAAGAAAAAGGGGTGGATATAATTGACAGCGAGACACCTATCATTCCTATCTACACCTATCAAGACTTTAAAACCTTTGTTGCCTGCAAATTACTGCTTGAAAGGGGAGTGTATGTCAACCCTGTCATCTCGCCAGCCACTCCTGTTGGCAAAAGCCTTCTCAGGACAAGTTATACCGCAAATCATACAAAAGAACTTATGGATGAGGCTTCAACCAAGATTAAGGAGGTCATTGACATAGTCAAAGATATGAAAGAAGAGGATATTTAAAGTTATTTCTTTAATGGCTATATAAAGACTTTAAAACATTGAAAAATATATCAATAATATATCAATAAAAAATACCCAAAGTTTGGAAATGGCAAGTATACCATTTTCGATAACTTGGGTATTTTTTATGATTTAATTAACTTATTTGGGAAATTTTAAATTATTTGATAGTTTAATTCCCATAGATTGTACTCTTATCTTTTTTGTCGTTGAGTGGACTTAGCACAACTTTCCCTTCTTTTAAACTCTTATGCACGTCTATTATTCGTTGGTTGGACGAACCTTTAAATCGAAGGGTTATATCTTTAAGGGCAAGTTTAAATTCACCGTCCACCAATATATCTATATATGACAAAAATTCACGTGTCCATGGAGCATAGGCTCTACTTGGAGAGAGTAGTTCGCTGTCAAAAAGGTAACCTGTGTAGCACCATATGGTCTTATCTTTGTATAACTCCTTAACCCGCTTTACAAGTGGCAAAAGTGCCTTTTGATTTGCAGGTTCCATAGGTTCGCCACCTAAGAGAGTTAAACCATTGATGAAATCTTTGTCAAGTGACTTGACTATCTCGTCTTCAATTTCCTTTGTATAAGGTTTGCCATAATGAAAATCCCAAGTCTCCTCATTAAAACAGCCCTTGCAGTGATGAGTACAACCAGAGACAAAAAGGGAGGTACGTACTCCTTCGCCATTTGCTATGTCATAGTATTTTATGTTCCCGTAGTACATACTTCCCCCTTAATTTTTGTTTTTTATATGTAATTTGATTAAAAATCGTAAAAATTTTAGTCTTTATAGTAAAAATTGTGTCAAAAATGTGAAATTATGTAAATTTGTAAAAGATAGCATTACAAGTGAAGTACTCTATCTTTTATCTCTTGAGTTCTTCCTTGGTTCCAGAAGTTAGAGCCAATGTATCCGCAGGTACGTCTTGCAACGTTCATCTTAGTTTGGTCACGATTGTGGCAGTTAGGGCATTCCCAAACGAGTTTGCCGTCCTCATCTTCGACAATCATTATTTCGCCATCGTATCCGCACACTTGACAGTAGTCAGATTTGGTGTTGAGTTCGGCATACATGATATTGTCATAGATGAATTTGATTACATTAAGTACAGCCTCAATATTGTCTTGCATATTTGGCACCTCTACGTAACTTATAGCACCGCCAGTTGAAAGTGTTTGGAATTGACTTTCAAATTTGAGTTTATCAAAAGCATTGATATGTTCGGTTACGTGTACGTGGTAACTATTTGTGATATAGTTCTTATCAGTAATTCCTGGAATAATTCCAAAACGTTTTTGAAGACATTTTGCAAACTTGTAGGTAGTGCTTTCAAGTGGTGTTCCGTAGATTGAGAAGCCAATATTTGTCTCATTCTTCCACTTTGTGCAGGCATCGTTCATTCTTTGCATAACCTCAAGAGCGAATGGTGTAGCACTTGGGTCGGTGTGAGATTTGCCTGTCATGTACTTAGTACATTCATATAGTCCTGCATAGCCAAGAGATATGGTAGAATAACCGCCGTAGAGCAGTTTGTCTATTTTTTCGCCTGGTTTAAGTCTTGCAATGGCTCCGTGTTGCCAAAGGATTGGAGCGGCATCAGAGAGTGTGCCTTTAAGTCTATTGTGTCTGCACATAAGTGCTTCGTAGCAAAGGTTTAATCTCTCGTCAAGTATCTTCCAAAACTTCTTCATGTCACCATCACTTGACAGAGCAACGTCTACAAGGTTGATAGTTACAACACCTTGATTAAATCTTCCGTAGAATTTATAGTTGCCGTTCTCGTCTTTCCAAGGAGACAAAGCGCTTCGACAACCCATGACAGGAAAACAGTTTCCTTCCTTGAGTTCCTTCATCTTCTTTTCAGAGATGTAGTCAGGTACGAGACGTTTTGCAGTACATTTTGCTGCAAGTTCGGTCAGGTAGTAATATTTGCTCTCTGGGTGGATATTATCCTCTTCAAGCACGTAAATAATCTTAGGGAAAGCAGGAGTAATAGCCACACCTTTTTCATTCTTAACCCCTTCGTAACGTTGTTTTAAGGTCTCTTCGATGATAAGAGCAAGGTCCTCTTTCTCTCGCTCATTCTTAGCCTCGCCAAGATATAAGAATTCTGTTACAAATGGTGCTTGACCGTTTGTTGTCATAAGGGTGATGACTTGGTATTGAATGGTCTGTACACCACGATTAATCTCTGCTCGGACTCTCTTTTCTGCAATCTTGTTTACCATTTCAGGGTCAGCATTACCGCAAGCCTCTTTAAGTTCTGCCTCAACTTCCTTTCTTATCTTTTGACGGCTTACATCGACAAAAGGTGCAAGGTGGGCAAGGCTTATACTTTGTCCGCCGTATTGACTTGATGCAACTTGTGCGACAATTTGAGTTGCAATATTGCAAGCGGTCGAGAATGAGTGTGGTTTTTCAATCAGTGTATTGGATATAACTGTGCCGTTTTGAAGCATGTCTTCAAGATTTACAAGGTCGCAGTTGTGCATCCTCTGAGCGAAATAGTCTGCATCATGGAAGTGAATAAGCCCTTCCTCATGTGCCTTCCAAATATGTTCTGGAAGTAAAAATCTCTTTGTAAGGTCCTTGCTTACCTCTCCAGCCATATAGTCACGTTGAACACTGTTGACAGTAGGGTTTTTGTTCGAGTTTTCTTGTTTAACCTCCTCGTTTTGGCAGTCGATTAAAGAGAAAATCTTTTGGTCAGTAGTGTTGACCTGTCTTGCAAGTTGACGTACATAACGGTAGGTGATATAGTTTTTGGCAACTTCAAAAGCACCTTGTTCCATAATGCCAAATTCTACAAAATCTTGAATTTCCTCAACTCCGACAGCCCTTCCCATAGCCTCGCATTCGCCAGTAACCTTTGAAACTATCTTGTCAATCTGCTCGTCACTGAGTCTCTTTGAAATGTCGTCTACTGAAAGATTAGCCTTTATTATGGCATTCTTGATTTTAGAGTTGTCAAAAGTCATCTCTTGACCATTTCGCTTGATAATTTTCATATTTTTCCTCCTAGTAAAGTCTAAAAGTGAAAATAAAATTTTTTGATAATTTTCTCGCTTTTCTTGACTTTATAGACGCATTATACTACACTTTTCATATAAATTGTGTTGTTTTTACAACATTTCGAGGTATTTATGGAAAATTTTTCAGAAATTAAGAAGACAAAAATTTTTGGAGAAATCAGCGAAAATGATATGCAAGCCCTTGCATTTTGTCTCAAGATAAAGTTTAGAAATTATAACAAAAATGACACTATAATAAGCCCTGGACAACCTTTTGA
>CAJFOL010000068.1 GCA_904397185.1 uncultured Clostridia bacterium | reverse complement strand
CTTTTTTGGCAAACTTAGTTTGCATCAGCGACCAAATGTCGCCCGACTTTTTGTTTTTCTTTCTTATAAAAGTGGCTTTAGCCACCCAAAATCTTTACTTTTTTCGAAGTAATAAAGGGTAGTAGCCTTTTTTGGTGAAAAAATTTTAACGAAGTAGGTCAAAATGCTTGACAAAAAAGGCGGGGGGGGAAAATAGGCTAGAAAATTTTTCAAAAATGGTCATCCATATAAAAGAGACTATTAAAAAATTTTCTAGCCTATTTTAAATAAAAAATAAGAAAGAAAAAAGAAAAGTGAATGCATAAGGGCTTAAAATTGATGATTTTTAAAAAAAATAAAAATTATCAATCCAAATGACTACATTATGACGGCACTTAGATTTTTAAGACTTTCAAAATTATTATAATAGGTGTATAAGTGTAATAATGTTTAAGATAATGACTAAATTTTGACATTTTACACAAACTAAAGAATATATAAAAAGAGGAAATGAAAATGACATTAAAAGCAAAATTAATTTCAAGTATCTTAGCATTTATAATGGTTGCGAGTTTGATGATGGTCGGAATATTTGCAAGTCCTACCATTACAATGCAGATGGGGGGGAATGTAAGTTTTACTGCAAATGGTGTGTATGCAGATATTACAGGGAACATTGTAGGCACACAAGACCACCCGACAGGAAGTCCACTTCAGTTATCTAGTATAAGCATAGACTACACCAACACCGAAACAGAGGTTGACCTAAGCGGAGAGAATAGCGATTGGACAACCATGCCACTCACATTTGATGAGAATGGAAGTGAGATAACAGTTACCATGAATATCCAAAACAAGGCAAGTGACAGGGCAATAAAAGTTACAATCACCGACAATACAAACATAGAAAATGTAACGGTTGCGAGAGCATACAATAATTTGACTTTTTCATCAAACACTAATACACAAACAATCAATAGCGGAAAAAGTGGAAGTTATACATTTAAACTGTCAGTTGACAGTCAAAACAGCCCAGCGAGCGGTTCATTTTCACTTGACGTGAAGTTAGAAAACACTGAAAATGTGGAAGAGCAAAAGTACACGGCAAGTATAACAAATAATGACAATTCTAGGCCATTTTATGTAATGGCAGATGATGGAATAGTTCAAACAATAGGCTATGGTGACAATGTTGATATCAATACAAGTGTAATTTCTGTAGCAATGAATGAAAGTGATTTTTCAAGTGCAAATAGTATAGCCATTCAAAACAGAGAGGATGAAAGTGATATTGAATTATATGCAGAGGGTCGTTATCAACCAAGAATATTGGTAAACGAGATACAAATAGCAACTCATATAGAGGCAGGCTATTGGGAACAAAAAACCACAGTTGATGCTATTAGCAATATAGAAATAAGTTCTGATGGACAAGTTATTACACTATATTTAGCAAGCAATTGTGATATAACATTTAGTCGTTCATAAAATCTCCACCTCTTCCTTGAGTTGTATACCAAATTTTTGAAAAACGGTTTCTTTTATGATTTTAATAAGTGACAGGACGTCTTTTGCGGAGGCATTGTCTTCGTTGATGATAAAATTCCCATGCTTTTCGGAGACTCTTGCTCCGCCAATCTTTAAGCCTTTAATTCCGCACTTGTCTATTAGTTCTCCCGCATTGTATGTGGGAGAATTTTTAAATATACTGCCAGTGCTGTAACCTTTTGGCTGTTTTTGGGCTCGAAGTGAACAATATTTTAAAAATTCACGTTCAATTTCGCATTTGTCATTATTTTTTAAGGCAAATTTTGCTGATAGTATCAAACAGTCATTTAGTCCACTATGCCTGTAACTGAAGTTTAATTTTTCTTTTTTTATCCATTTAGTCTTGCCAGCATGAAAGGTCTTGACAGATATCAAATTGTCGCTTATGGATGAGCCGAAGCAACCTGCATTCATGGTTATTGCTCCGCCGACTGTTCCAGGAATGGTGGCAAGTTTTTCAAAGCCTGAAAGTCCTTTTTCTTGACAGTAGCGGTAGAGTTTTGATAGCATTACAGATGCCGAAGCCGTGACTATATTATCTTTTCGTGATATGGTAGGTTTTAAATTTTTGGTAGAGATAACATTTAAATTTTTTGCTTTTTCTGTAAAAATAACATTACTACCACTGCCAAGTATAAAAAATGGGAGATTGTTGACAGAAAAATAGTCATATAAAAAGGTTAGTTCTTTTGTGCTACGTGGATAATATACGATATTTAATAGGGTAGGCAACTTCATGCTTGTAAGCCCGCTTGCATTGACATTTGTTTGAAAATCAATATCAAAAATGTGCATATTCATATTAATTTGTATGAATTGTATCAAAAATTGTGAAAATATTGACCAAAAAAGCATATAAAGAAGTATGTTAGAGAAAATCAAATCAGCCTACATGATAGGAGTGGGCGGAATTAGTATGTCGGCGATAGCCCGATTTTTAAAAGCACGTGGGATAGAAGTCTACGGCTCTGACCTAGTGTATAATGATGAGGTTAAAGGGCTTGTGCGAGACAAAATTATTGAATTTCGACCTTTTTCTGCACCTAGTTTTGTGAAAAAATGTGATATTATCATCTATACTTCGGCAGTTTCTAATAAAAATACCGATATTTTATATGCGAAAATGCTTGGTAAGCCCCTGTATTCAAGGGCGGAGATTTTAGGTGAGTTATCTAAAGGAAAGGCGACCATATCTGTTGCTGGTTCGCATGGCAAGACCACTACGACAGGGCTTATTTCTTCAATGTTTTTGAAAGGGAAGATAAAGCCTAATATTCATATTGGAGGTGTGCTAAATAATATAAATTCCAATGTGCTAGTAACGGATAGCGATATTTTTATTACGGAGGCTTGCGAATATAAGGATAGTTTTTTATCTCTTGATAGTAAAATAAGTGTTATTTTGAATATAAAGCCTGACCATTTAGATTAT
The DNA here is from genome assembly GCA_904397185.1 of uncultured Clostridia bacterium. Classification (GTDB taxonomy): domain Bacteria; phylum Bacillota; class Clostridia; order Christensenellales; family UBA1242; genus Caccovivens. The sequence continues at coordinate 1,772 of CAJFOL010000068.1, read as the reverse complement.
TTTAATACTCTTGACAACGAATTTGATTCATTTCAAAAATTTGTAGATAATACAGACAAAAACGGATATGTTATTGTAAATAATGACGATAAGTTATGTAGAAAATTACAAATAAATCAAAATAAATTGACTTTTGCTTTAAAAAATGATGCAGATTTACAGGCAAAAGACGTAAAAAAAGATAAAAAAGGACATTTTGTGATAAATGTTTGCTTTAAAGGTGAAAATTTCGGAAAGATTAAAATCCCTTGCTACGGAGAGCATAACATTTTGAATGTGCTTGCTTGTTGTGGTGTGGGCATTGCCTTCAACCTGCCTTTTAAGCAAATTAAAAGGGGAGTGGAGAGTTATAAAGGGACGAAAAGACGTTTTGAAATCATATGTGAAAGAAAAAAACATATGATAGTACACGATTATGCTCATCATCCAGATGAGATAAGGGCGACTATCAAACTGTGCAGACAACTACGACATGGCAAACTGATTGTCATTTTTCAGCCTCATACCTTCTCTCGTACACAGGCTTTATATGATGATTTTTTGAAATGCTTTGAGGGAGCGGATGAAGTTTGGCTCCTGCCAATCTATCCAGCAAGAGAGAAACCTATCAAAGGTATATCATCATATAGATTGGCTCAGGACTTAAAAAAGAGTAAAAAAAATGTGAAGTATTTTAATAATTTTGATAAATGTTATGATAATATTAAACAAAATAAAGGAAAAAACGTGATTTTTGCCATTTTAGGAGCAGGTGATATTGAAAAACTTGCCTATAAATTTAAAAAATAACAATATTATTTGATAAAACGTTGACATAAAAAGTGTGATATGCTATTATATATGAGATGGAAAATGTTAAGTATTATAATTGCGACCAAGTGGGGTACATTGTGCTTAATGGAACGTTAAATGCTCCAAAAACTATAAAGATTGTCGCGATTAAAAAACTTCATGTGCCAAATAGTTATACTTTCGTGGAAGACGTCTATGATTTGAAGAAAAACACAATCATAAAGCCAAATGCCAGCCTGCTTGGTGACTACAATTTACTCTATTTTGCCGGGGATTATATGACAAGGACAGGCAAAAGGTATGGACTTAATAGGATAGTTAATTTGCCAAAGTCCATTGAAGGGTACCTTAGTCATGGAGAGAAAAATGGCGAAAATGATGATATTATCTATTCTAGCGAAAAACTTTCTTTAATTGAAACCTATATCAACAAATATTTAAGCAGTAAGTTTGACAATAAAGAAGACCAAGACAAGCAAATGTTTGATGAAAGCGAAAGGGAATAACTCCATCAATAAAAACCTAACAATTTATTATATGTATGCTATAATGTAAGAAAGGGAAAGGTATGATAGAGATTAAGGATGCGGATAAATTCAAAGAACTTGCAGAAAAATATAAAATAAAGTATATGCAAACTCCTGAAGGTGAATTTTACGAACTTAATCAAGAAGATAACACAAATGGAATAGACATAGATAAAGAAATGGATGTCTATATGCTAATGTGCCAAGAGGATTAAGAATTAAATCGGCTAAAAATAATACCCAAAATTTATCAAACCCTGAAGAAAGAGAATTATAAATCTAATCAAGGTGAAAATTGGCAAATTTTAATAACTAAAATCATTTAAAAAATCGTCCAACACTTTTTTATGCTGATATACCTCAGTAGGTAGAGGGCTGCCTTGGTAAGAAAATTTTAGCGCCTAAAAAAGACTAAAAAATAACTAAAAATGGCTCTATTTTATGGAGCCAAAT
>CAJFOL010000067.1 GCA_904397185.1 uncultured Clostridia bacterium | reverse complement strand
TCATCTTCGTTTTATTTTATTTTTATATGATAGTTCCGCACAAAACAACTCTTTTTGGCTAGATATAACCCGAAGGTCAGCAAAAAACTATTTTCTCCCGCAAGTCGCAAAACTAAGAATACAGGCGGCACTAAAAATTTTGGGTAAAAAAAGTTGAGATAGACTATCTCAACCTTTTGCGACATGGTTGCGGGAGTTGGATTTGAACCAACGACCTTCGGGTTATGAGCCCGACGAGCTTCCGAGCTGCTCCATCCCGCGATATCAACATTTATATTATATGCTTTTATCTAACATTTGTCAATACTTTTCGTAAAATATTTTGTCTTATTTTGAAAAAACTAGGCTCATCACCTAGTTTTTGATTTATTTTCATCGCTTTTAATTTTATTATTCTTATATTTAAATTTATTTTTATACTTTTTGCATTTATCAAATACCTAAATCTTATCAAACTTGTCAACTTTATCTAAATCTAATCTTACTTAAATAAAAATATTGCAAGGACGAGCAAGATTAGTGCGACTATTTTAAATTCAGAGGTCAGTATGTCCTTTAGTTTGCCATCTTTCAAAAATGACGAAAGTATTTCGCTGACAAGCAGTAGTCCGCCTGCAACCAAGACAAGAATTGCACTTAAAACATGGTTTGAAAATAGCACGGCATTTATGCCTAGTCCAATCATCGCTCCAAGGCAAACATAGGCAAATATATAAGAAACGGCTTCGCTTGCCTCGCTTGTCTTTTTAATCATCCATACTATCATCCCTATTGCCAGTCCTACCAAAGCACCGCCAACAAGGGCATAAGCACTAAATGATGCAAGGCTCATCGCACTGAGCATAAGTGATAGGTAGGTCACTCCCCTCGTCACACTGCTCATAATCTCTTTCATTTTTAGATTGTCAATTTTGCTCGTCTGCAAACTTTCATAGAACATATTTATCGCCATAGCAACCGCTATAAACAGCGACAATCCATTTATAACCGAAGTGACATTGATTGTCACAACTGCAAATACTAAAAGTAAGAGCATGGTTATATTGCGGATGATAAAGCCTAGCCAATTTCCTTTATCTTTGAAAATTGAATAGAATACACTCATGATAAGGCTTGCTGAGCCAAATATAATTACTGGTACCATTGTCATATCTATATTTTAACCTAAAAACAAAATAAAACAAAACATTTTAAATAATTTTTTTAAAATTTGGCAAAATATCTATATGAATTTGCTAAAAGACCTGTTTTTATACCTTAGTGCCTTTGTGCCTATGTATATTTTGATTGCACTCCGGCTTATCATTGACTTAATAAATGATAACCTTTCTTTTAATGTGCTTAACAGTGTCAATCTCGTCACCCTTGTACTTTTGACAGTCCTTGGTATTGTCGGGCTGATTGTCAATATTCACCATAGCAAAGACGTTTCAAAGGAAATCATCATTTTAAAAAAGCAAAATATAACTGACAGACACTTTTTGGGCTACTTTTCACTGTTTGTACTTTTTGCACTTCAACTTGAACTTTCATATGTCAGTGACTACTGTCTTTTTATTGTCATAACTATTTTTATTGGCATTGTGTATATAAAAAATTCCCTTTATTATATCAATCCTCTGCTCAATATTCTGGGCTATAACTTCTATGATATCGTCTATTTGGAGGTTGGCTCTCAAAAGGAAGCGGAAGGCAAAATATTCTATAAAGGCAATTTAGCAGTCAATAAGAGTTACCTTGTAAGATTCAAAAACGACAACTTCGCCTTTGTGGATAAAAAATAATTTATAAAACTATTGAAAAAAAGTTTGTAGTATGATATACTAACCTCATAAGGAGTTAAAAAATGAACATTATTGTGCCTAGAGAGGAAAATGTTGACAGTGTTATCATCGACCTTCGCGACGTGGTAAACGGGATGGAACTTCAAGATGATGCACACAGAAAATTCGGTGAGGATATTTTAAAACCTGCCGAGTACACCGCATATCTTTTCTATATTCCTCGTCACCTTTTTGTAAATAAAGGACAAAATGCCGACTATGACACCATTGTAAAGAATATACAGGAGCAAAATATACCTAAGGTCGAAAAATACATCGAAGATATCGACTTCTTTAGAGAACTCATAAGACTTGACGAGAGAAACAGACCTGCATTTGAGCATACCAAAAACCTGCAAAGATTCTTTGACCTTTATGGATATAAAATTATCGAACTTCCAAAAAATAAAGCCATCATTGTCGGTGCTCCACTTTGGAGTAACAGTGTGCAACTTATAAGAATAAAGACCTCTGCCCCATTCAAAAATGACGAAAAACATTATGGTAAAGTCAACGACGTGGTTGGAGTTGGGATTTCTGACCATGGGTTTGCATTAAATTTAAAAGATTATGTAGACGGCTACGGAATGGATAAAATCCCATTTAAACAATACTCTAGAATGAGTAAACGTGAAAAGGCTCGTCTTGACCAAGACGAACGTGGCTACGAAAGATAATATTTATAAGGCAATATTTGAAATATTTATAAAAAAACATTTATAATGGAATATTTTAAAAATTAATTTAAAAGAAAATATAAAAAACAGTTTTTCGATTTTTAACCATTTGGGTTATTTTGAAAAACTGTTTTTTGATTATTTTTTTATCTTCCTTATTTTTTATTCTACTTTTTATCCTCTTCGTTTTCATTTGAGGCAACAATCGTTTCATTTACTGTAGGCTCGCTTGTCTCTTCCACCGCTACATTTTTCTTGAATACTTTTGCAAGCAGTTTGTCATTGAAAACTATGTATTTATCCCAGAAAAATTCGGTTATGAAATTTATGACCATCATAAGCACTGTGACCAACGTGCCATTCCACCCTATTCCCTCAAGAGCATCGCCACCAAACACTGAAACAGGAATAAACATACAATAATATATTGCCACTATGGTCATAGCAAGTGGTACATTGCTTGCCGATTTGAAGGTAAATTTACGATTGAAAGTGAAATTCCACACAACTGACAAGACTATACTTATCAGATATGCTGGCCACCACGGGAGTGCTTCTGTCCATGTGTATAGGAGTTCGAAAGACAAAAGTTGTATTACACCTGCTGAGAGCGAAAAGCCTAAAAACTTTAAAAATTGGATAATCTGTGTCTTTGTGTCTTTCTTCTCCGCATTCACAATATTTTCTTGACTATCATTCACAATATTTCCTTGATTATCAGCATTTTGGCTGTTATCTTCACTTAGCACATTCTTCTCTTTTTTCATATTGGTGTCCTTTTAATGTTTTTGATTATAACACAACAATAAAAGTTTTGCAAGTGTTTTTTGATATGGCTATTTTAGATAGTTTTTTGCCTTTTGAGTTTCCAAAAAAATCGACATTTGTTGCAGGCTAATTTGCTTTTTTACTTGATTTTTTCCTATTTATAATATATAATATATATAGTATATAAATATATAGTATATATGTATATAAGATATAAGAATACAGAGAATTTTGTCTCAGGTTAAGGAGAAGTTATGGAAGAGAACAAGCAAGATTTAACTGACAGTTTAGATGAGAAGAAAATTGATAATAGCGAAACAGAAATTGTGCCTGAAAGTAGCGAAGCAGAAAATGAAGTGGAAAGCGAAAAGGCTAGCCACGACGAAGATATAGAAAAGGACAGCAAAGAGATTGGGCATTCGGACAAGTACGGTGCTGAGGATATTCAAGTTCTTGAAGGGCTGGAGCCTGTGCGAAAACGTCCTGGTATGTATATCGGCTCGACTGACGAGCATGGCCTACACCACCTTGTAACTGAAGTGGTGGACAACTCTATTGACGAGGCACTGGCTGGATACTGCACTCAAATCGATGTTGTAATCAATTTTGACGGCTCTTGCTCGGTCATAGATAATGGTCGTGGTATACCTACTGGAATTATACCTAAAGAGGGCAAAAGTGCGGTTGAAGTGGTGCTGACAAAACTCCATGCTGGTGGCAAGTTTGGTGGCGAAGGTTACAAGATTTCTGGTGGTCTGCACGGTGTGGGTGTATCATGTGTCAATGCCCTTTCAAAATATATGAGGGCTGACGTTTATCAAAATGGGCAACATTATAAAATAGAATTTTCTCGAGGAAAGGTTATCACCCCTCTTCAAGTTGTGGGAGCAACAAACAGACGTGGTACAACTATCACCTTTCTGCCAGACGATGAGATTTTTGAAACAACAGTGTTTAACTATGACACTATGAAAAACCGTTTCAGGGAGATTGCATTCTTAAACAAAGGTCTTGTCATATCGCTTGAAGACAAACGAGAAGGGCAAGAGCGAAATGAGACTTTTGAGTTTAAAGGCGGAATTGTCGAGTTTGTAGACTACCTTAACAAAAACCGTGAGACTCTTCTGTCGGCACCTGTATATTTCAATAAATTTAACCGTAATGCAAATGGTGAACTCGACAACGAGGTTGAGGTATGTTTTCAGTTTAATGAAGGCTACAGCGAAGTCATCAATGCATATGCAAACAATATCAACACCGAAGAAGGTGGAACTCATCTTGACGGGTTTAAGGCTGGGCTTACAAAAGTTGTAAATGACTATGCTCTTGCAAATAAGATTATAAAAGACAATGAAAAGTTGTCGGGCGAAGACTGCCGTGAGGGTATCACTGCCGTCATCAGTGTTAAACTTCGCAACCCTCAGTTTGAAGGTCAGACTAAGACCAAACTTGGCAATAGCGAGATGAGAAATATCGTCTACAAAGCCATGATTGAAGAGTTTGGTGATTATCTTGACCGCCACCCTGTTGAGGCTAAAAATCTTATCCTAAAAAGCATAACCGCACAAAGGGCAAGAGAGGCGGCAAGGAATGCGAGGGAGTTTACAAGACGCAAGAGTGTGCTTGAAAACACCACCCTGCCTGGTAAACTTGCTGACTGTAGCGAAAAGAACAGAAAATTCTGCGAGATTTATATAGTCGAAGGTGATTCGGCTGGTGGTACTGCTAAGACTGGTCGGGATAGACGTTTCCAAGCCATACTCCCTCTTCGTGGTAAAATTTTAAACGTTGAAAAGGCAAGGCTTAACAAAATTCTTGAAAACAACGAAATAAAGTCTATGATAACCGCTTTTGGCTGTGGAATTGGTGACGAATTTAATGAGGACAAACTCCGTTATGATAAAATCATCTGTATGACCGATGCCGATGTCGATGGAGCACATATTCGAATACTTCTGCTCACCTTCTTCTTCCGCTATATGAGACCGCTTATTGAGCATGGACACGTCTATGCTGCAAAGCCACCGCTTTATAAGGTCACAAGAAACAAAGAGGACTTCTACTTCTACTCTGATGAGGAGTTAAATCAGTGGTATCAATCAAACAGCCGAAAAGGTTGTGCTCAGCAACGTTACAAAGGTCTTGGTGAGATGAATGCTGAGCAACTTTGGGAGACCACCATGGACCCTGAAAAGCGAATACTCATACAACTTACTATGGAAGATGCAATCGAGGCTGAAAAGTACTTCAATGACCTTATGGGCGAGGATAGCGAACTAAGGCGAAAGTTTATTGAAGAAAACGCAAACCTTGTAAGCATAGAAGATATTGATGC
>CAJFOL010000066.1 GCA_904397185.1 uncultured Clostridia bacterium | reverse complement strand
ATCTGTTACAAAACACTTGCAAATATCTCCTATTTAATTTTTAAAACGTTTGCAATTCTTGTTGTTATATGTTATTATATTATTGATTAATGTTTTGAAAACATTTTTGCTTTTTAGGAGAAATTATGCAAGTAGCAATTACCGGCATAACAGGAAACATGGGACAAGCCACTCTTAGTGAGGTGGTTAAAATAGAAGGGATTGACAAGTTTAAATTTCTTGTTTTGCCAGATGATAAAAGAATAAGGGAACTTCTTAGAAAATATAGAAGTTACAAAAATAAATTTGAAGTTATATATGGCAATTTAAAGGATAGGGAAGTCTGCGACAGGCTTGTAAGTGGTTGTGACTATGTAATTAACCTTGCCGCAGTTATTCCGCCACATTCTGACCAAGACCCACAGAGTGCGATTGACTGCAATGAAACAGGGGTTAAAAATCTTGTAAAAGCGATTGAGTCATGCGAAAATCAGCCTAAATACATACATATTTCCACTGTCGCACTGTACGGAAGCCGTAACTATCATCATCCATGGGGGCAGGTTGGCGACCCATTGCTTGTTAGCCCTTATGATATTTATTCTGCGACCAAACTACGTGGAGAATTTTATGTGCTGGAGTCAGAGATAAAGACCTGGGTGGTACTTAGACAGACTGCCATGCTTCATATAAATATGCTCAAAGACAATATGAGTGATGGGCTTATGTTTCACACCTGCTTTAATGCACCGCTTGAGTGGGCAACAGCACATGATAGTGGACTGCTCATTGCAAATATCTTAAGAAAGGATATGGCTGAGGACTTATCTAAGGTTTTTTGGAAACATATTTTCAACATTGGTGGGGGAGAAGAAAATTGTATTACAGGCTTTGATACCTTAAATGACGGTTTTAAACTAATCGGCGGAAGTGCGAAAGACTTTTTTAAGCCTTATTACAATGCCACCCGTAACTTCCATGGTATGTGGTTTTATGATAGCAAACTTTTAGATAAACTATTTGACTACCAAAAACAGAAAACTGACGAATATTGGAAGGAGATTGCCAAAAAGTATTGGTGTTACAATCTTGGCAAGGCGGTTCCAAAGTCGGTGATCTCTACCTTTGCAATCAAGAGACTTTTTAAGAGCAAAAATTCGCCAGCCTATTGGTATAAGCACCACGATGAGGCTAAAATGATAGCATATTTTAAAGGTGTAGATAAGTATGAAAAGTTAGGGAAAGACTGGTCAAAATTCAATCTCTTGGTAGAGAATAAGGGTGAAAATGGCGAAGAGATTGACTATTTAAAACTTAGGAAGCGAGAGAATGCAAAACTTATAGACTACTATTTTAACATTGATAATTATGAAAATATAACTATAAAAGACCTGCAAAATGTTGCCCATGCTCATGGAGGGGAACTTTTGTCTAAAAATTTTGATGACCTGTATCAAAAACTTGAATGGCTGACACAGGACGGCGAAAAGTTTACTGCGACTGCCTTTACTGTTATGAAGGGTGGACATTGGTACAATAGGATTTACAGCGAGAATGTTTGGGACTTTGATAGACTGTCAAAGAAGGACAAGATTTTTGCACAAATTTGGCTAGATAGTCACGATGAGTCTGAGAACAATCTTTATTATTTTGATGAAAACTTTACGGCGAAGATAGAAAGGCGATAAAAGGGGAGAAAATGAAAGTTTTAATCTGTTATTTTTCAGGCACTGGCAACACTAGAAAAGTTGTCAATAAATACGTAGAGGCTCTTTCACTCGAAGGAGTGACTTGTGATACATACAAAATTGAGACAAACAAGTTTGACTATGATGTGACCGATTATGAAATGATAGGTATAGCCTATCCTGTTCATGCATTCAATGCACCCTCAATTATACTCGACTTTGCAAAGTCGCTTCCGTACTGCGAGGGCAAACGGGTGTTTATTGTCAACACGTCAGGTGAGCCACTTAAACTCAACAATATTTCATCAATAAAACTTATCAAGATATTGAAAGGAAAGGGGTACAACGTCACAAATGAGTACCACTACTGTATGCCGTATAACATTATCTTTAGGCACACCGACAACATGGCATACAAAATGTGGAAGACGGCACAGGAAGTTATACCAATAGATTGCAAGGAACTTTTGAGCGGTAAATACTCCCTGCTTGACGATGTTTTTATGGGTAGTTTTATTGCATGGCTGTTTAGAATAGAGCATTGGGGCGGTAGATTTAATGGCAAGAGGTACAAAGTGACCAAAAATTGTATTCACTGCGGAAAGTGTGTGAATATCTGCCCAACTCACAATATAACCATAAAAGACGGCGAATTTCATTTTGGTAACAACTGCCTAATGTGCATGAGATGTTCATTTTTATGCCCTAAGAATGCAATAAAGATAGGATTATTTGAAAAATGGAAGGTAAATGGTGCCTATAATTTTAACAATCCAAACATTTACGAGGATGAGGTTCATAAGAATTATTGCAAAAAGTCGTACGAGAGATATTTTGCAATGTGCGATGAAAAACTTGCTTCTGTGAAAGGAAAAACTATGCAAGAAGAGACTAAAGAAGAAAATATTGAAGAAATTGTAAAAATTTAGTAAATTTACTTGCAAAATTAGATTAAAAAGAGTATAATATTGACATAACCATAAAGAGTGTGCGAGGGACTGCCCCTTTGACCACACAGCAACCTATCATTTGATAAGGTGCTAATGGCAGACCGATGGCGATAAGTTAAGAAGATAACATTCCCCATCGGAAACGATGGGGTTTTATTTTTCAATCTAATTTTGAAAAATTCTTCAATCTCTCTTTTGGTTAAATAAAAGGAGAGAAAAATATGAAAAAAACTATTAAAATTAACCAAACTATTTGGGTAAGCATCAACGAAGGAGAGACTAAATCACTGCTAATTTTTTTAAAATCAAAAGGTGTAAAATGGCTAAATGGCAATGAGATTAAACCAGAAACGGATAGAAAAGGGTATCATTTTTGTTTAGAAAACGGAAGACTTGGCTATGTACCAACCATGTGTTGGAAACTTGATAAAAAGGGTAAAGACATTGTAGATTTTAAGGGACTTAAGACACTTTATGGTGAAGAATAAAATTATATTATTCTTGCCACATTCTAGTATTAAATTTCCCCATATTTTTAAAAAACATGAAAAATTGTTGAGTGATAGTGAAATTAGATTTTTCAATATGTCAATGACCGATTTGTATACTGATAAACTTTTTTCTTCGTATAGATTTTGTAATATAAAAAGTAGGGTGTCAAGAATAGTTTGTGACTGCGAGAAATTTATTGATGATAGTAAAGAATGTATGAGCAAGTTCGGACTTGGTGTTGTTTATACGAAAACACATCAGGGCAAAGAATTTATAAACATAGATGAAAAATATAAAAATAAAATATTAAATAAATTTTATTTTCCAGTGCATAAAAAACTAGATAAAAAAACTAAAAATTTAAACAAAAAAACTATTATTTTAGTAGATTGTCACTCCTTTTCAAAAGATATTGTACTTGACCAAAAAGGAGATTTTCCTGATATTTGTATAGGAATTAATGAAAAGTATATTGATAAAAATATTATTGATTTTACGACCACGTATTTTCAAACTAAAGGTTATAAAACAAGAATTAATTATCCGTACGTAGGTGCAATGATTCCAGATAATATTTATGATAAAAATATAAAGTATTTTTATGCTATTATGATTGAAATAAATAGAGATTTATATTTAAAAAATTTTAAGAAAAATGTCGACTTTTATAAACTAAAAAAAATAATATATAATTATTTAAAGAAATTGAGAAAAATAGAAATAGGAGAATATTATGGAAAAGATTATCACAAGCGAAAGTGTAAATATAGGGCATCCAGACAAGACTTGCGACACAATAGCAGATGCCTTTTTAGATGAGGCATTAAGGCAGGATAAGGACAGCCAAATGGCGGTTGAGTGTGCTATAAAAAATGACAAACTTTTTATCTATGGCGAGGCGACAACGAAGGCAAAGATAGATTATGAGTTAATAGCAAGGGATATTTTGAAAGAAATAGGCTATAAAAATGATTTTACCATAATAAAAGAATTGTCCTGCCAAAGTCCAGATATTGCCCAAGCGGTAAAAAGAAAAGAGTTATGTGCAGGCGACCAAGGTATAATGTATGGTTATGCGACAAACGAGACAAAAGAGTTTATGCCACTTACAATAGTTATTGCACATAAACTCATGTATGAATATGAGAAGTTTAGACACACAACGGATAAGTTTTTTGCAGATGCGAAATGTCAAGTCTCTGCTAGGTATATGGATAGCCAGCCTAAAGAGATAACCTGTATCCTTATTTCAGTGTCTCATAGCGACAGTTTGACAGAAAATGAAATTAGGACTGCCATTCAATCTCAAGTTATAGATAAGGTGCTGGAGGAGTATAAGCGGTACTTGAGCCCAGAGACCAAATTTTTAATCAATCCGAGCGGAAAGTTCACCATTTGGGGCTCATTTTCTGATAGTGGCTGTGTGGGACGTAAGATAGTCGTTGACAGTTATGGTGGTGAAGGTAAAGTAGGCGGAGGGTGCTTCAGTTCTAAAAATGCCACAAAGGTGGATAGGTCAGGGGCATATTATGCTAGATACGTTGCAAAAAATATAGTCGCTCACAACCTTGCGTCTAGGTGCGAACTTCAGTTGAGTTATGCAATCGGTTTGCCAAGCCCTATAAGTATCTATATTGAGTGCTTTGACACAAATAAAGTACCTATGCAAGATATTTATGACTTTGTAAAAAATAACTTCAATTTTAGTTTATCAAATATTATAGACGAACTTGACCTATTAAAACCAATTTATAAACAGACCGCCTGCTATGGCCATTTTGGAAGAGAGAATTTCCCGTGGGAAAAGATAAAAAATATTAAATAAATGTTGACAAAACATGACAATAGTACTATCATTATATAAACAAAAGAGGGTGATAGTATGGATTGGGGTGCAATTTGGAATGACATTGTAAACTTCTTTGAAACTAATGCATGGAATATTGTAATCTTTTTTGCTGCTTTAATTATCGGTATAATAGTTATTAAATTATTAATAAATCTTACGAGAAGACTATTATATAAAACCAAGATGGAAAAGATTACCGTTGGTTTTATCATTGCAATAATCAAGATTTGTTTGTATGTTGTCTTTGTTTTGATACTATTGAGCATTATTGGTATAAATATCACAGGACTTTTGACTGCAATCAGTGCTCTCGTTCTTGCTATAGGTATGGCTCTTGAAAACATTATCGCCAATGCTGCAAACGGAATAGTTATTGTATCAAACAAAATGTTTAAAAAGGGTGACTATATTGCAGTTGACGGCAAAGAAGGCAATGTTATAGCGATAAACTTCCTTTTTACCACCATTCTTACAGGCGATAACAAACGTGTTACCATACCAAATTCTACAATCGTCAATAGTTCAGTTGTCGACTACGACACAAATAAAACTCGTAGGGTAGACTTTACTTTTGACGTTGCTTATGAAACCGATGTCGAACAGGTTAAAAAACTTATAAAAGATTGTATGATAAGCAATGGAAAAGTCCTTTTAGATCCAGAGCCATTCTGCAGACTTAGTGCATTAAACTCAAGTAGCATCCAGTTTACAGCAAGATGCTATTGTGATAGCGAAGATTATTGGGATGTGTACTATGACGTTTTAGAACTTGTATATAACGAACTTAAACGCAATAATATTTCAATACCATACGACCAAGTTGAAATACGTGAAAGAAAAGACAAGGTGACACTTCCTGTTGACTATAAAGGCATTCCAAAACGTGTTGAAAAGGTTAGGACAGTAAAAGAAAACGTTGACCTTGAAAACTTTGACTTTACAAAGGCTATCAAGAAAAGAAGTCAAAAAAGTAAGGCGAAGAGAAAACATATAAAAGATACGATTGAAGAGAAAAGACTTAAAATTAACCTTGCATATGATGAAAACAGACTTTTTGTTTACGGAGAACAGAGATATAACAAAGTAAAACTAACTAAAGATATTAAGAAGAAACTTTCAAAATTTAAAGTAGTGGGGTGATTTTATGATAGGTGGAATTATAACTTTAATCTTTGGTGTGCTTTCAATAGTAATGTTTTCACAACCAATTATAGGTGCATACGGAACGGATAGTGAAGGAAACCTTGATTCATATGATTTCAAGAGGAGCCTGTTTGATTTTATAACCTTTGATGAAAATCAAGGGACATATCACACTGTGGCAGCGGTATTCTTGATTTTAGCACTTGTCTTTGCTGGAATAATGCTTTTACTCACCCTTGTCAACCTGATTGCACGTGCTGCAAACAACAAGTCATTTATTGGAGCAAAGGTCGCAGGACTAATGTTCTTTCTGTGTATGCTTGTTGCAGTTATTATGATTGGTATGCATTGTATAAACGATATGTTTGCCATTTTAGGTGAAGGTGGAAAGGAAATTTGGGACGGCTTTAGAGAGATGGGTATATACGTAACAGTCGGCTGGGGAGCATTGGTTGCCTTTGGCTCGTCACTTATTTGCTTAGTCTTTGCTCCACGGAAGAAAAAATAATTAAAATGAATAAAATTTTTAAAAAGTCTATTCAAAAAAATAGACTTTTTTT
>CAJFOL010000065.1 GCA_904397185.1 uncultured Clostridia bacterium | reverse complement strand
TTTAATTAATTTGTTTTTATATTTTATGATAAATGCCCTGATATCCACAAGACCGAAGGTGTTTGCAAGCAGTGCGAAAGACCCGACCGCTGTGAGTCCGCCTATAATCAGTGTGAAAAATAGTGGCAAAACGTAATCTGCAAGGCTGACTACAAAACTTGTCAAGGCGGAGCATGGCAACACAAGCAAAATTATCTTTCCAAGCGAGGCAAATATCTTGAAATCTACCTTTGTCTTCCTCTTTAAAAGCAAGATATTCAAGGTCGCTGTTATCAAATAGTTTATGCCCATTGCCCAAATGATAGAGTTTATGCCGAGCAGTGGTGGAAGCACCCAAAGTGCCACAAACATACCTACCGCTCCAAAAAAGAAGTTGACAAAAGAGTGTTTCTCAAGTCCTAAGGAATTTAACAGCCCAGAAGTTATATTTGTCAGTCCTATTGGAAGAAGTACCCACGATGCCGACTGAAGCAGTGTGCCTGAGAGAATATTGTCATACAAAAATATTCCTATCTGCTCGCCCATGCCAAGATACACAGGGACAAATATAGCCGAGATAAGCATGGCAAAGGATATCGATGAGGTTATCCGCTTCTCAATATGAGAGGAGTCATTTTGGGCAACGGCTTTGGATATATCTGGGATGAGTGCGGTGGAAAGAGAACCGATTATCGTTGTCGGCACATAGATGAGAGGAAGTGTCATCCCCACCGCTATACCGTATAAACTCAGTGCCTGCGAACTTGTGTAGCCTATCAAGGTCAGCCGTGATGGAATGATTATTGCAATAAGTGGTTGCAAAAATGAGCCAGCGACTCGCATTAAGGTTATCGGGCTTGACTGTTTGATAAGCGGTCTAAAATACTCCTTTTTTGCCTTGCCAAGACTTCCCCCATAATAGAAGAATAGTAGCACGACAAGTATCATTGAAAGCAGGCAGGCTATCGTCATAGACCAGCCAAGGTTGAGTGCATTTTCAATGGCTGAGAAAGTTGAACTTATAAGTAGCACCCCAACGACTATCCGCACAAGTTGCTCATAAAATTCGCTGACACAGAGGGCAAAATAGTTCCCCTTGCCCCACAAAGCCCCTCGGAAGACACTGTAGACCGATGAAAAAATCAAACTTGGAAGCAAAATCACAAGTATTTCATAGCATCGTGCTTCGGTGAAGATTGAACTGAAAAGACTTCTAAATAATAGGACAACAAGGCACAAAAATACTGATAATGACAGGGTAAAGATAAGTGCGACTGTCAAAAAAGAACTTTCCTTTTTCTTCTCCTTTTTGACCGAAAAATTGGCACTCATCCTGGATATAATCAAAGGTAGTCCACTTGATATCACAGTCAAAAGCACCATAAACACAGATGAGGCAACTTGGTACAAGCCTACACCTTCCGCTCCCACTTCACGCGACAAAATAATTCTAAAGATAAAGCCACACACCCGAGTAAGGACAGAAAATACAGTGATAAGTGCAACCGTTTTAAATAAAGATTTCATTTCTTCTCCTCATATATGTTATTTAGGTGGCATAGAATTTAAAACTAAAGGAGAGAAATTTATGAAAAAAGAATACAATCAAATTTATATTGTAAAAGAGGGAGACAACCTTGAAAAAATTGCCGAAAAATATAAAGTTTCACCTTTGAGCATACTGATAACAAACAATATTACTCCAAAAATGATTAAAAAAGGCAAAGTTATTTTTATCAAAAATAATTTTTAAAATTAAATATTAATTTTTTGTCAAATTTTAGCATTTTTTATTTTTTACAATATTTTTTTATATTTTTGACAGTACTTTTTATTTATTTTTAATAATATTATTTTTATAATATTTTTTTAATTAAATAATTTATTTATATTTTATTTTTTTATTTTTCTTAAATAAATTTTTGATAAAATTTTCTATTTGTCTATTGTACTTAATCGAAAGATAGATTAAAGTTAAAGAGGCAATTATTATGACAGCCCAGACAGCGAGTCCCCAGCCTGAATATGGGATTATCTCTCCGCTTGTCAGATAACTTACCGAAAATATCCCTATCGGTCTTGATATAAACTGTGTTACCATGAAAAACGTCCAACTCATATCGGTTAGTCCTGCGACTAAACACAGAATATCATCAGGGAAGCACGGCAAAAGCATCATGATAACAAAGGAATATTTACACTCGCCTAAAAGTTTAGTCCATTTCTTTTGAGACTCTTCCCCTACCATAAATGTCACGAGTTTTTTGCCAAATGTTCGCCCTAAAAAGAAGGCAAACCCGCTTCCGAGGAGTATTCCAGCAAGAGATAATAGCCCCGCCTGCAATGGTCCATAGATAAGCGACCCTGCCAAGATTAGCATGGGTGATGGCACGGGGATAAAGGTCACCTGCAAAAACTGAAATACGACAAATGTTATTCTCCCCCAAATGCCGAGTGATAAAATAAGGTTTTTGAGTTTTTCAACAGAGTTAAGTTTCTCCCACAGTCCAGTCCATACTAAAATTAGGTATATCAAAAGCAAAAAAAGAGTTATCGCAAGCAAAACAATAACAGTGCGGATAATCTTCTTTTTAGTTGTCAACTTTTGCATAATTTATTATAAAGCAATGAGGTGTTTATTATACCTTACATTTTATATTTTAATTTTGTAATAATTTTTGCAAAGTTACAAATAATAATCAAAAATAGATTTAAGGAGAAAAGATGAAAGTAAAAGAAAAAGCAAAAAGTAACCCCTCTTCAATCATTTGGCTAATAGTTGTATGTTTTATTGCGGTTGGACTGCTCCTGTTTTGCCAATTCTATTTTGGCGACAGCGGACTTAATGCCTCTCGCTTCGCCCAAAACACCAAGGTAAATGGTGTGGACGTGTCAGGTCTTAATATATCCGAGGCAGAGGCAAAACTATCTAAAGATTTAATCGATAACAAGGAGTCAATAGTGGTAACCTTGAAAAACGGCGACAAAACTTGGCAACTTAATGGCAGTGATTTTGAAATTGTCGGCAACTTTTCGCCTGTACTTGAAAACCTGCTTAGGAACAAAAATGCTGACAACATATTTGAAAGAAAGAAGATTGAAAATGAGATAAAAAATAATGGTCTTAATGTAATCGTGCCATACCAAGACCTTTATGGCGGAGTCGATGAAAAAATAGACAGTATCGTCAGTGAAATCAACAGAGAGCCAGTTGAGGCTAAGATTGTGTTTAACCCACAAGATAAGCAGATGTTCAGCATAAGCCAAAGCGAAAATGGTGTTATGGTCGATAGAATTGCACTTGATGAGGCTTTGAATGAGGCATTTGGAAATGGCGACAACTATGTTATAAACATACCATTTGTGGAAGTATCGCCAAAAGAAGCCCTCGAAAATGCACTTGATAAGATAACTATGCGTTCCTCATTTTCAACAGATTACTCAAAATCTACAGAAAATCGTAAATCTAACATCAAAAAAGCACTCTCTTCTTTTAACGGCATGATTGTCGAACCTGACCAAGAGGTGTCATTTAATGCAACGACTGGTCCAAGGACTGCTGAAAATGGTTACAAGGATGCCAAAATAATCTTTAATGGAAGTTATGTCTCTGGCAAAGGTGGTGGTGTCTGCCAAGCCTCTACCACACTTTATAATGCCCTTATTCGTGCTGATATTGACGTACTTAAAGTATGCCATCACACACTTCCCGCATCCTATGTTCCGCTTTCATTTGATGCAATGGTCAGTGAGGGCTATGCCGACCTTGTGTTTAAGAACAACCTTGATATGCCTATCTATATAAAAGCATACGGCGATGAGAAAAATGCAATCGTTGAAATCTATGGTCAGCCACTTGATGATGGGCTTGAAATAAAGACGAGGAGCGAACTTGTCAAAGTTATTCCTCATGGTGGTGACAAAATTATCACCGATAACAGTGGAGAATACTCAAATAAAGTGATTTACAAGGGCGAATATTATAGGCTTAAATATCCGCAAGAGGGCTATGAGAGCAGAGGCTATCTGCAATACTTCAAGAACGGAGTTTTGGTGGAAGAAAAAGAAATTCGCCATGACAGTTACCCTGCTCAAAACGGCATTATTGTCGAAGGAAGCGGAACACTTGAAGAGGGCATGACACTCCCCGCTAGCAATGTCAAATATTTAAGTCCTCAAAAGGTCACCAAAGAGACCACAGAAAATGCGAAAAGACGGTTTAATATTATTTAAGAGGATTATCCGCTTTTACTTATAAGCAAAGAAAATTGTGTTTCTAAATATTTTTTAAAAAAAACTACCTAATTGAAATTTTAGGTAGTTTTGTGTTTACAAATATTTAAGTTTATTCTCAACCGCCTTGATAAGTTCTTCCTTATCATTTGAGATAACCCCGTCAAAAATATCACTTAATAGGCTCTCTAAGATTGGCTTATAACGATTTTGTTTGACATTTGGATAGTTTTTTCGAATATCCTCACCTGTTATCTTCATATCCTTGACAGAGACAACTATCTTGTGAGAGATGATATATTTATAGAAAAATTCATACTTATTTGCAAGATATTTCGACTTTGCAAGCAAAAGTTCATGAATGCTTGGAAAAGAAGAAAAATATTTGAAGAAATATGGTTTGTTCTGCACATGGTTTAGTGCCTCATAGTATCCGCAAATGATATTTATATACTGCTCGGTCATCTTCTTGTTCATGCCAAACGATTCTGTCAAGATGAGATTTAAATAATATGAGATGGATATAGGCTTGACCGTGTCGATGACGTCAATCAAGAAGCCTTGAGATTTATGCTCAACCTTCTTGACCATGTTAAATTTAACTTTTGGGCAGTCTATTTTGAAAATAGGCCAAAGTGAGGCTTTATTAAACTGTTTTAGTGCCTTCATATATGCATGTTTTTTGGTGTAGCCTGGATATTTTTTCGGGCTATGCAAGATACGTGTTATCTCATAGATGGCTCGCTCGCCTGAAATATCTCGCATATTCCCGCTATATTTTAGTGCCGTTTGATAGGTATGTTTTTCAATTTTGAAGTTAAGTTCGCACTCAAACCTAAAAAGTCTAAGTATTCTCACACCATCGTGGGACAAAACAAACTCTGGGGTTTCAACTGTGCGAAGAATTTTCTTTTTTATGTCATCAATACCATTATAAAAGTCCAAAATCTTGTCATTTTTGATATCATAATATAGTGCATTACAGGTAAAGTCACGACGTTTTGCATCCTCGCTGACGTCCTTAATAAACTCCACCTTTTCAGGCATATGTCCTCCGCCCTCTGGATAAATATCACGTCTAAAGCAGGTATACTCATAACTGTCGTCACCAGCCATGATTACACCGCTACCAAGGACCTTGCTTTTGACTTTTAATGTAAACTCGCTCCCCTCGAGGAGTTTCTCCACCTCATCTATTGTCAGAGAGGAACAAATGTCAATATCTTGATTTTTTAAGCCCAAAAGGCAGTTTCTTATATAACCACCTACAACATACAGTGGCTGTGAAAAGATATCTGATAATGTTTTAAGATTGTTTGGTATTTCTATCTGCATAATTTCACCTTAATAAAAGAATACATATTTTTCTTTAATATGTCAAATCTATTTGTAATAAAGTTGACTTTTTATTAATAAATAATATATACTAAAACTAAATTATGAAGAAAAATAAATCCGACCTTAAAAGTTCAAGATATAAGACTTTACTAAAATCAGAAGTTAGATACAATAGAAATGTCCCAACCGACAATTCTATCTTTTTCTTTACTATGGAAGGCTATGAAAAACATTTGAAGATTTTAGAAAAGTTAAAAAAATCTATATATGATAGGTTAAACAAAAAGAAAAAAATTGAAGAAGAAACCCCTGCCGTTCCTGACAACGTTGTAAGATATGAGCCAGATATTAAAGTTGGACTTACAAAATCGCAGGTGGATGAGCGAATTGCAAACAACCTTATAAACAAAACCAAAGTTAAATCAACAAAATCTTATTGGTCAATATTTGCTAAAAATATATTCACATTTTTCAATATGCTTTGGCTTATTATAGCAGTTGCTCTCATCGCTGTCGGCTCATATAGTGACCTAATTTTCATATTTGTTATCGTTGCTAACACTGCCATTGCAATTATACAGGAGATAAGAGCAAAAATCACAATCGAAAAACTCTCCATCGTCACTGCCCCGCTGGTTAAGACAATAAGAGACGGAGAGGAAATTATGATAGCCTCCGACCAACTTCTGCTTGATGATATCATAGTCTTAAAAAACGGAAATCAAATACCATCCGACTGCAAGATTATAGACGGAAAAGTTGAGGCAAACGAGAGCCTTTTAACAGGCGAATCAAATGCCATTGAAAAGACAAGTGGAGATTGGCTGTTATCGGGAAGTTTTATAGTAAGCGGACAATGCTATGCGAAGGTTGAGAAGATTGGAAAAGACAATTATGTCTATCAAATGGCAAAGAAAGCCAAAGAGTTTAAGGCACCAGAGTCTAACCTCTTTAAAGACCTTAATAGACTTATAAAGTATATCGGTATCGCACTTGTACCTATCGGGATACTCACCTTCTTAAAACAATACACCGCTGGTGCATCGCTGAAAGACCAAATCACCTACACAAGCGGTGCCCTCACAAGTATGATACCTGCTGGGATGTTCCTGCTGGTAACAGTCGCTCTTGCCATTGGTGTCATCAAACTGGCAAGGAAGAAGACACTTGTACGTGACCTATATTCCATTGAAATGCTTGCAAGGACAAATGTCTTATGTCTTGATAAAACTGGTACAATCACCGATGGTACTATGAAAGTTGTAGATTACATGACCTTTACAAACAGACGTAAGGCAAGTATCACAAAGATATTGACAAACATTTTAAATTTGCAAAAGACAATAAACTCCACCTCAAGCGCTATGATTAAGGAATTTGGAAGGCATCAAGATTACACCGCACTCAACACACTGGAGTTCTCATCAGAGAGGAAATATTCAATAACACAATTTTCAAATAAAAAAATCTACTTCCTTGGTGCATATACCCGAATTGGATGCAAACTCACTCCCGAACAACTTGAATTTGTCAAGCAACAGCAAAGCAAGGGTCTGCGAATTATCGCCCTAGCGGAATCGGAAAGCGAAAAGTTTGACAAGGATATGAGTGGAAAAGACTCGACACTGCTCGCTCTTATCGTCCTTGAAGAACATATACGAGATGATGCCATTGAAACAATACAATGGTTTAAAGATAACGGTGTTGAAATAAAAATTATCTCAGGTGACGACCCTGCAACTGTATCAAAAATCGCACAGCGAGTGGGAGTTGAAAATAGCGACAAATACCTTTCACTTGAAAACCTAAGCACTAAAGAGGTCGAGCAAATGGCTGACCAGTTTACTGTGTTTGGAAGGGTTACACCAGAGCAAAAGTACACCATTGTAAAAGCACTTAAAAATAAAGGCAAAGTTGTAGCGATGACAGGAGATGGTGTCAATGATACCCTTGCACTTAAAGAGGCAGACTGCTCAATTGCTATGGCAGACGGAAGTGAAGTGGCAAGAAACATCTCAAAACTTGTACTGCTTGAGTCAAACTTCTCTTCCCTTCCATCAGTCGTGAAAGAAGGTCGACAGGTCGTAAACAATGTGCAGAACTCCTCTTCACTTTTCCTTATGAAAACATTTTTTGCAATCACTCTTACAATTATCACTCTATTTTTGCCACAGATAACCTATCCATATAGACCGAGTATGATGCTACTTCTTGAGGCATTTGTAATAGGCATACCATCTTTCATGCTGAC
>CAJFOL010000064.1 GCA_904397185.1 uncultured Clostridia bacterium | reverse complement strand
TTAGTGCTACCACCACCCTTCTTATGAGCAAAAAGTTGAGCATTAAACTTAAACATTTTTTACCTCCAATTTTGCATATTTTTTTTCTTCCATGACGATTGATTTTAACGATTCAAGACAGGTGAGAAATATCGTTTGCACCCTTTCGTCTTTTGCCACCTTTTCATCAACTGTCAATTTTAAGTAACCATCGGATATTTCATGAAAGGCATTACAATTTAACACCTCTTCAACACCGACAATAGCCAGTTGTGAAACTGTAGATATTTGACAACATAAAAGGTCTTTGCCGTAATCATCCTTACCAGTATGTCCTGAGACTTCTAAACCAACTATCAAATTATTTTTTTTAAAAAAAGTAATTTTTGTCATAAAAACCTTATTTTTTAATTGACAATATCTTTAATTGAGTGAATGGTTGTCTGTGACCTTGTTTCTTTCTTTCGTTCTTCTTTGGCTTGTATTTAAAAACTACAATTTTGTCGCCCTTTCCATGAGCCACAACTTCGGCTTCGCATACAGCACCTTGAACGATAGGGTTTCCAGCAACAACATTTCCATTATCGCTTACAAGCAAAACATCAAGTTTGACCTTGTCGCCAACTGGCTTGTCGAGTTTTTCAACACTAATAATGTCGTTTTCGCTAACTTTGTATTGCTTGCCACCGCTTTGAACTACTGCAAACATATTTTTACCTCCTCTAACCAATCTCGTTGCCCATCAGGTGCTAAAAATAGACTTAATTAACCTTTTGCATACGGATACGTATATTGTTATACCATATTAAGCGAGATTTGTCAAGCAAAAAATCAAATTACACAAAGTCAAATTTGCCTTGCATGAAAATACATACAAAATATGACTAAAATAATCATCATTTTTTGTATCTTTTTATTTCAAAAATATAATTTTTTGTCAAATACTTGATTTCCCCGTGGCACTCAATATATACTTACAAAATTGGCAGGTGATATTGAAATTCAATAAACATTAATGTATAATAAATATAAGGAGAAAAAATGAGAGAAAAATCGTCTAAATTTGTTTTGGCAATTATAATAATATTTGTTTCAATGTTAATTGCTTCTGCAATTTTGATAGCATGGAATAGTAAAAGTAAAATTAGTTTTGCAAAATCTGCTGATACAAAAGTAGGTCAATATATGACCATTTTAGGCAAGACTTCACGAAGTAAACCCGAGGTAAGTAATGAGGGACTATCAAGATATCCAGTTTACGGCACAAACCTTACAAACACCACTGAGGATGAGAGGCAAGAAATTATTGACGAAAGCAATTACCTTTTAGCATCCTCCTCTACATACGACTCCATGGACGCAGAGGGCAACCTATATCTTAACGGCAGTCCAACAGGACGAAAATTATACAAACATACGGCATCGGTAGGGATGTACTACGGAGATGTCGATGACGATGAACCTGCGATTACCAAACAGATATCAATCTCCCCAAGACCACTTGGAAACTACATAACAGGTCTATATGCACCAGCAGGCGAAGTGATAAAAATTGAGATGTCAGAGGAAGACTTAGAGGCAACAGGTGGAGTGAAAATTACCATCGGACAAATATCTCAAAACAATGAAGTAAACAATATTTGGGTGGAACGACAGTTAAATCGTATGGCAGTAATTGCAAGCACCATGACTGTAAATGACACAACTGCATACGTAGGTTACTTCTTAGGCGGACCTATCTATGTGACACCTGTAAATAATGTAGATTTTACCGTGACAATCTCAGGTGCCGTTGAATATATGCATTATATCTACGGACTTACAACGGAAGAAGAATTTGAAAGAATGAAATCTTTATCTGCACCATATTTTGACCTTGAAATTTGGGATAATTCAGTTAGACACTCAGGACCTCGCAGATATGCCCCTGCTGACTATGACAACCTGACCAAGGTAGCAAACCTCTGGGAGAAAATTTCACTTACTTCAAAGCAAGTACCTACTGGTTCAAAGTCAAACATTGGAATAGATATTCTTTACGACCCATTCATCGCCGCAGGCAGTGCTGTCGCATTTGTTGGAAGAAATTGGTGTAACGTGCCACCAGATTGGATGAGTGGGGCTTTAAATTATCAAACATTTACAAGCGAAGGTGCATGGGGAGTTATACACGAATACAACCACCACTTTCAACGTTACGGTTTTGCAATGGGTGATGAGGTGACAAACAATGCTATAACTCTTCTCTCATATATCTTATATACAAACATTTCATCAAGACGAAGTTATAATGATAGTACCCTTTCAGGCTGGAACAGGTTTACCGACCCCTCTCGTAGTTTGAGAGAAACTATTAGTGCAAGTGCAAACGGCTCATCACAGTCATCACTCAACACCTATGCTGATATAATACACTCCTTTGGTGTTGACACATTCATCTCAGCAACTCAATTTAATGCAAATAAAGGCGGGGGCGACAATTGGTACCAAGCACTGTGCGAAGCAACGGGCTATGATATGACCTATTACTTTGAAACACTCTTAAATCAAACGGTCTCATCAGATATGAAATCGCTTTATAACACAGGCGACAGACCAATGTTTGTGCCTATAGCCTCAATCTATCAGACGGGAAGAAATTATTTCAAAGACAATCAAGAAGTTTTTATCGAAACAGTCAAGCCTTTTGAAATACCAAACGGGAAAGATTTTACATTAGATTTCAATCAATATTTGATTGTGCCCGCTGGTTTTACCTTCACAATAAAAAATATCTCTCAACCTCAAAATGGTAGCATTGAAAAGACAGGAGAAAATATATATGTGTACCACCCTAGCCTATCAACCTACTCTGGAACATTTAATGTAACAGTCTCGCTTGAACATGAAAGCATTGTAACACCAGATATAACACTTACAATTAATCTAAAGCAGAAAGACAAGGATATGATTGCGACTAAATATACCTATTCTACAAAACTGTATTCCACAGCGGACGAGGCACTTGCGAGCAATTTTGAAGGTTACACCACCATAAACACCTACGAGACCACAAGCCATTTCATGAACGGACTTAACAACAACTCTATTGGTGTTATTGAAGGCAAAATCTATGTACCAGAAAATGGTGAGTATATGATTTGTCTCCGTGCAGGGAGAGGAAACAATGCTCTCTACATTTCAATAAATAATGATAAAGATTACAAAAAAGTAGTTAATTTAACTGGAAATAATCCAAATTTCACATCAACAGGCACTCAAACGACCACACTAACTCTTAAAAAGGGAGATTATGTATACTTTAAAGAGGTGACAGTATCTTCTGGAAGTGATGCCTATATGGAATTGGGGTGGGGTAAATTACAAAATGGGCAAGCCAGTGTGGTATCAATACCATCTCAGTATCTATACAATGTGGACGGCGGATATAAAGAATATGATTTTACCAGCGAGACAATATATCCACGAAATTATACATTCTCATCAGATATCTATGCCGACTTTTCAGAGCAAAGTATAGTCTCACTTGAAAATTTCGGTTTTTGGGACAATGATGATACATATAAAGTGGAAAATATAATTGACGGAGACAAGTCAACCGCCTATCATTCTGATAGAAACAATATTGTTTCGCAGGATAACCCATATATTTTGACAGTAGATTTAGGCAAAACCGCTCTTTATAATCGCATGACTATCACAGGCTATACCAATGCAAGCCAAAGACATATGCCTATAACCTTTGACCTTTATGTCGGCACAAATTTAGATGATATGCATTTTGCAGGAAGTTACCAAAATCTATCCTATAGCAACAGAACTCTCTCTGTAAGTTTTGACGAACAGGATGTGAAATATTATAGGCTTGTAGTCACAGACACTGATACCCATAGGTATGTCGCAATAAATCAAATAGATTTTTCGTATAGTCTGACGGGTTTAAAAGAATTTACCCCAGACAGTTTGAATTACTACTCATATGGTTTTGGCAGTCATAACTTTTCAAAAAATTATGCATTATCCACGTTTGGCTATTGCATAAGCGGAAATGGTTATATAAGTTACTCTTTCACTGGAAGACAAATTGCTATCAATACAAGACAAGACGAAG
Organism: uncultured Clostridia bacterium; assembly: GCA_904397185.1. GTDB lineage: Bacteria > Bacillota > Clostridia > Christensenellales > UBA1242 > Caccovivens. The sequence continues at coordinate 8,404 of CAJFOL010000064.1, read as the reverse complement.
AATGCGAAATTGAAGTGAGTATAGACGGAAATAGTAAGACTTTTTCACTCAACTCACAGAGCGGTAAGACACTTGCCTACTACTCAACACTATTAAAGCAAGGCACCCATACACTTGAAATCAAGGTTTTAAAAGGCAATTTAAAAATAGATAGTATTGCACTAAAATAATCAAATAAAACTGGTCGCAAGATTGTCAAAAGCACATTCACATAGCAGAACAATTTAAATAAAATTTTGATAAAAATTATACCTAAAATCTAAAAAAATCTATTATAAATTAAAAAAATTACGTTTTTATAAAGAAAAATTTAAAAATACTATTTTATAAAAAATGTATTAAAAAGTCCTATTTTTGATAAAAAAAATGTGATTTTATTAGCAAAAAACATAATTAAAGTTTGAAATTTATTTTATTTTAAATTTGTTTTATTTAAAAAATTTATTTTATTTAAAAAAATTATTTTATTTAAAAAAATTATTTTATTTAAAAAATTCCAATATAAACATTTAACCCAAACAAAAAAACTCTAATGCTTTCTAGCATTAGAGTTTTTAATTATGATTTTTTAATTTTAAACTTTTAGATTGCTCAAAATTTGAGAAGTTAACAAAGAAATTTAAACTTCAACAAAGGCTCAGGTTTTATTTCTTGCTCTTATCGTTCTTAACGTCTTTTGTGTAACCCTTTGCACGTTTATCAAGTTTTACCTTAGATACTACGAAGTAGATTACAACACCAGCAAGAACTGCAACTGAAAGTCCAATCAATACTCCGCCAAGCACTTCTTGAACGTTGATTGTCTCTCCGTCATCACTTGTTACATCGAATGATACTGATGCACCATCATTTCGGTTTCCAGCCTTATCTTGGACAGTTATAGTAAGAGTATAATTACCAACTTCGGTAAGTTCTTTCTCAAATACATAGTATCCATCAGAGCCAGTGTTATTTATTCTCTCAGATTCTCCAGTATCGTTGTTTCTCAATGTGATTTGGATGGTCTTGAGAAGTTCCTCTCTGTCATATTCTTCATCGCCAGTAGTTATGTTATCAAAAACGTCAATTCTATCAATATCAATGGTAAGAGTATCACCTACTTTATAACTTTCTTGAAGTAAGCCATCTTGAATCTCAACTTCTGGATCTCTAACGTCACCATTTGCAATTGTATACTCAAGAGTACGTGGGTCACCAACATTTTGTCCGCCACTATCTTTAACTTGAACACTATAACGTATTGTATATTGTCCATCTCTAACGAGTTTTAATTTGATTTCTCCAGTTTCGTCATCGACAGTGAAGTTTGTGCTGTCATTACGAACAGAATCTTCCCATTCGTCAAAGTAGATAGTACCAATTGACCTTGTGCTTTCAGAAGTGCATGTGATTTGTACATAACTTTCTTCAAGGTTAACCTCACCATTACCTTGGATATCGACATCAGGTTTTACAATGGTAACTGTGTTTGGATTATCAACATCGATTGTAGGATATTGAGTACGTTCATATGCAGAATCGTCAATAGAGATGTTGATACCAATGTCTCCTACTGTGATTGTCTGAATTTTGCTTGGAAGGACAAATACGTCAACCATTCCTTCGAGCAAGTCTTCATAGGTTTGCTCTTCACTAAGTACTGGTGAAGTGCCAAGACCACTTAGAAGAGTGTTCATAGCAACTTGGTAACCTTCCTCTGTCTCTTCAAAATAGATGAAGTAAGAAGTGCCATCGCTTGCTTTGTACATAAGTTTGCCGTTATCATCAAGATAGATGCATGGGCCATCGTCACTTGAGGTCTTTAAGTCATCAAGACGATATCTCATAAGGAATACATTATATTGAAGTTTGTATGTGCCTTTTGAGAAACCTGTAAACCACTGTTGAGTGAGTTCATAGTCACTGTGGCTTGCATCAAGGATGGTGGTTGTATAGTATGTTGATGTGTTTGAGTCATCATTGATATCAAGTCCAATATAGCCAAACGATACTGACTCGGAAACTGCAAGAGTTGGTGGGTCAAGGTAGTATGGAGTGTCAACTGCTGTCTCAATTGGAGTTGAAGAAATGTTTGTTATAACTGGGTCCTCAACGACACCTGTTCCTCTAACACGATATGTGAAATAAGTTGAAACAGTGTGATTGCTTGAATCTGTAACAGTTACAACAACTTGGTACTCGCCTTCAGTAGATGCATTGAATGAACCTGCTTTAACTCTAAACACTCCTCTGTAAGTGTCGACAGATGTGGACATATTAGCACTTTGCATTGCCTGCTTATTTACAACTGTGGTATTATCTGCAGTTGTCCTTGTAATTCTGTATACTTCAACATTTGCATACATATATTGAGGGTTTGTAGCAGTAAATTCAAGTGTTGGAAGTGAAATCGTTTGAGGTGCATTGTAATCTTGAGAAGATAAGTCAACAAGCGGTGCATTTGTAACCTTAGTAAGTGTTGGTGCCTCTTCCTCGGCAGTGCTTGCAATATTTATCTTTCTGTCATAGAATGCAATATTGCCAAAGTCGTCAATAGCATAGACGAAGATTTCAACCTTTGTAGCACCTTCTGGAGCCCTAGAAAGGTCAATTGTGTATTCTGATGCATCCTTATCAAAATACCAACCTTCGCTTGTAACCAAACCATTGTCATTTTTGTTTTTAATGAACCATTTTTCGCTGTCATTTTCGTTATAATTTGCATTTTCTGCAATAACGTATTGTAATGTTTTGTTTGTGTCTTCATTTGTAATAGAAGTTTCTTCATCACTGCCAATAAATCTGTAAGCGGTGAGAACGTCAAGTCTTGAGTCAATTGAGTCAGATGCAGTTGCAACTGAGAAGGTTATCTCATCGGTTGGGAGATAAGAAGTTTGAAGGTCGGTTGAGAAGTTGATTGTAGGAATAGTTTCATCGCTGACGTCTCTACTCAATGTTGTTGTATAGTAAACGGCACGTTCAGCATTGTTGTTCATATTGTCATCAGCATAGTAGTAGAAACTATATCTTGTCTCTTGGAACTCATAGTGACCATCGTCAGTCTCTGCCTTAATAAATGCAAAACCTTTGTTTATCATTTCATCAATAGCAGCCTCGTCACCCTCTGTTTCGCTGTAACCAGCCTCACCTTCATTCAAAATGTTTGCACCTGTTGGGTCTTGATTCCAGTAGGTAGTTACAAGAAGATAGTCATTGTCAAGGAGCCAAGCCTTGATATCACTAGCAGATGATGGGTCTTTGCCTTCCATAATCATCTGTCTTGTTATCTCATAGTTATCGCTAGCAATTTGAACATAAATATCGTCCATAGTTGCATCGCTGTTGCCACCTTGTGGAGCAAATATGAGGTTATATGCATTGTATTTTTCTTCGGTTATGCTAAATCTAACTGCAGAAGCATCTCTAATTTCACGTCTAAGGTCAATTTCGCTTGCCTCAACCATGTTATCTTTGCCGGCAATAGCATACATGATTATGTTTCTATTAAGTCCTTGAGTCTTAATCTTGTAACTTGCATCAGAATATGCTCCGTCCTCATCGACAGTGTAGTCACCTGCATCATAAACATAGACGTTTGCTTGCTGAGTATCTTTAACGTCATTTATTGTGAAGTTTGTATTTGAGGTGTCGACAGTATGTCCATAGAAATCATGAACGGTATATGTGAATCTATATGAGCCTTCTTCCTTTGCTGTAAAGGTGTTGTTTACGGCATCATAAGTATCAGCGGTTACGTCAATATCATATCGTCCAGTTTGGCTGTTATACTTCATAACTGAAAGTTCATAGTAAATATTTACTTCTTCGCTTGCTGGAGAGTTTGTTGACCTTGTAGTTGCTGTAATTGAAGGGAGGTCAACCTCTACCCCTACTACTGCACTGTCAGGTCTTGATGCTGACCAAGAAGTTGAAAGAGAGTATCCAGATTGGTCTCTATCGCTGTCTGTATAGTAATATTCATCCTCTACAGTGAATGTTGTGCTAGTAGAAGCAATAAATACAGGAGTTTGATTTGACCTAATTTCATAGTAAGAATAGGTGATTTTGAACTCAGTGCCATCCTCCTCGGCAATCAATTTATCCCCGTCTATGAAATATTGTCCGTCTTCGTCTTTTTCAAGTTGAACGTTGAACTCGCCCTCTGTTTCACTGCCACCTGTTAAGGTAACCAAAACAAAAGCCTTCTTCTCACTATCGTAAGAAGGGATATCGCTCATGCTGTTTGTGTAATACTCTTGTCCATCTTCTATTGAAAGGATGGTCTCGTCATCTTCGTCCACAACGTTTGGAAGAGGTATGACAATATCTTTATTCCCAATATCTTCAGCAAGAGCCTTGTCATAAACATTAGGAACAATATTTTCGCTGTTTGCTCTAAATTCAAAACTTGCCTCGTTTGCCACACATTGAACATCGAAGTCATAACTATATTCGTTTGCACTCTCACCCTCGCCAACAACTACAGTATAACGAATGGTATAAGTACCAATTCTATCTGCAGTGAAAGATTGGCTCTCAAAAGAAGATAGTCCTGATATTGATCTTATAGTGTCACCAGTGTTCTTGTATAGAACTTCAACTTTTGAAGATTTAATATCCCCAGAGATATTTGTACCAATTACGTGGTCAGAGCCATTGTTTGAATATACACCTTGTGGAATGGTGTATGCATTACCTTTTGTAACAGTTTTAGAGTATTCGTTATCCTCTACTGCTCCGTCAACACTGATTCTATTGGTATTAGTTGTCGCATTTGACCCTTGCCAGTCTTCAGCAAGTGAGATAGCCGCATTAAATGGGAAGAAAGCCCCACATAAAACAAAGGCAAACCCGAGTGCTGCCCCTTTGAAAATACCTTTAAATTTAGATTTAGTTTTAGTCATAGTAACCTCTCAAATTATTATATAAATTTAGTAACACCCTATTTTAAACTATTTTTCAATTTAAGTCAACAAAATTAGGCATTAAAACAAAATATTTTATCACAAAAAGCCTATATCCTGCATAATTTAAGCAAATATGGACGTTTGCACATATGTGAATAGATATTTTGTACTTTAAGAAAACCATTTTCTTTAAAACTAGGGAATTTTATCCTAGCACAAAAAACTTGATTTTCTTTCGGCTTTATTGTGTGGAAAGATATGTTTTGTATGCTGTCTAAAAAACACTTCTTTTGTCGAATAAAAAGTTTTTAGAAAAATATGCACATTTTTTTGATAATGATAGTAGTATGTTAATGTGAAAGGAAAATCTTTCAATCTTACATATGAATTTTTAGGAGGAACAAATGAACTTTTTTAACAACTCATCTTGTGGTGGGGGCTTTAACAACAGTTGTGGCGGCTGCGGTTGCGACCCATGCTCACTTATAATTTGGATATTGCTTCTTCAATGCCTTTGCGGTAATGGTAATAACGGCTGTGGCATGGACTGTTGCACACTTATTATACTCTTACTTTTGTGTGGTTGCTGCGGCGGTAACTGCAAATAAAAAATAATCAAATCAAATTCTCTATCCCCTTAAATCACGATTACATAGACAAACAAGAAAGTAAACTTGTTTGTCTTTTTTTTGTAAAAACCCTTTACTTTTTGAGAATTTTCATTTACAATATATTTAAAGAGTATAATATCTATAAACCAAGGGAGGTTAAAATGAAATTTGATAAAGACTGCGAAGTTATTTGGCATGACAGAAAAAGATACTTTGGCTTGCCTATATCCTTCACTCGCTACTATATTGTGAAAAAGGAAGGACAATGGGTAAAAAGTTTCAGACATAAGGGCTTTTTTAACTCTATAATAGACGAAGTGAATATCTACAGATGCTTTGATGTAACCCTTTTTCAATCACTTTCTGACAAAATCTTCAAAACAGGTACACTTGAGATAAATGCGAATGATGAAAGTTCTCCAACTTTTCATATGCGACATATTGCGAACCCTTATAAAGTTCGTGACCTCGTTTCCAGCCTAATTGAAATAGAGAGAAAGAAACGTCACGTTGGAATTACAGAATTCCAAACATAACAATACCGCAAATGTAAGGAGACACCATGAAATTCGACAAAAACTGCGAAGTTATATGGCAAGACCGAAAACGTCACCTTGGACTACCTATATCTTTTTATAGGTACTACATAGTCAAAAAAGAGGGCGAATGGGTTAAATTTTTTAGACATAAAGGCTTTTTAAATGCAATCATTGACGATATCAACGTATATAGATGCTATGATGTCACACTGTTTGTATCTTTTACCGATAAAATTTTTAGGACAGGCACCATCGAAATTGCCAGCAACGATGCTCATGCTCCTGTCTTCCATATGCGTCATATCAAAAACCCATACAAAGTCCGTGACCTTATCTCAAATATGATAGAAATTGAGAGGAAGAAACGTAATGTTGGTATTACCGAATTTCAAATCCCAGATATGGGCTAAAAAATATAAACCACAATCAAAACTCTTCGATTGTGGTTTTTGTTTGCCTTTTTGCATTTTTCATAAATAAAGTATTTAAAAAATATATTTAAATAAGAATATAAACTAAAAAACATTAAAAAAAGGTATTTAAAAAGAAATATTTTAAAATAATTAGTTTTAGGTCAAATTTAAACTATTTCATTCTTTGAATATACTGTTTGAAATAAGGCGGAAGGTCTATTTCAAAAGACATAGGCTCCCCTGTCCTAGGATGAGTAAAACTTATCTTATAGGAATGAAGCAGTTGCCCATTTAAGTTTTTGTCGGCTTTGCCATAAACGTCATCACCTATTATAGGATGCCCAAGCGACTTGCAATGTACTCGAATTTGATGAGTTCTGCCCGTCTGCAATGAAAACTCCACCAAACTTTTCTTTGACAGCGGATACTCCTTGATAACTCTATAATTTGTTATAGCCTTTCGGCCTTTGTCAGAAACAGTCATCTTCTTGCGGTCGGTCTTGCTTCGCTCTAAAAAGGTCTCAATATGTCCCTCTTTTTCTTTAAATATACCCTCACAAAGTGCTAAATATTGTCGGTGACATGTCTTATCCTTAATCTGTTTGGCAAGCGACAAATGTGCCATGTCATTTTTGGCAACCAACATAAGCCCAGAAGTGTTTTTGTCAAGCCTATGCACGATACCAGGTCTCAACACACCATTTATACCACTTAAATCTTTGATTTTGTAAAGTAGCCCATTGACGAGTGTTCCGTCTTTGGTGGACGAGCAAGGATGAACAACCAACCCCTGCGGTTTGTTGACAACTATTAAATCTTGGTCTTGATAAACAATCTCAAAATCAATATCTTCAGGTTCCACCTCAAGCGGTTTTAATTCTTCGAACTGATAGTCGACCTTGTCCCCGCTCTTAACCTTTTCACCAGCCTTACACTCTTTGTCGTTTAATAAAATCTTGCCCTCATCTATCAAATTCTTTATATGCGAACGTGAATATTCCCCAAAATGCTCATTAAAGACAACGTCTAGTCTTTTAAGTGCCTCACTATCCACGATTACAAAACTACCCTTCATTTTTGTTGCCTTCCTGTGTTTTTGGGGGAGTTTGTGAGCCGTCTTTCCCTTTTGTTATCTCTTCGCTAGACTTTGATGCACTTTCGTCCACTTTCTGCTCATTATCTTTTTGGTCGCCATTTGAATTTTCATCATCCTTTGGCATTTCAATCTCAATAATGTTTGCCACCTCATTGTTACCTCGAAAATCTGCCAAGTCTTTCATTAGCATTTCCTGTTTTTTATCCTCTTTTGAATATATAAAAATGAAGTATACAATCATAAGAATGATACCGACAGTCAAACTAATGTCTGCAACATTGAAGACAGGGAATTCCATAAACTGCAAGTTGATAAAATCTCGCACGTAACCAAAGACTATTCGGTCAATAAGATTACCAAAACAACCACCTACAATCAGCCCAACACTTATACTAAGCACAATTGAGGTGTTGCCTTTATGTTTTTTTAGTCTGATTGCATAAAACCATAGGTATACCCCGAGTATAACAAGTGAAATGATTATCAAAAAGATAGGACGACCTGCGAGCATACCCCATGCCGCCCCTGAGTTTTCAACGTGTAGAAAGTTGAAAAAACCTGGTATAACTTCCATAGAATCGCCACTCTCTGGCAACGATTGAAAGATGAAATGTTTGCTTAATAGGTCAAAAAGCAAGATTAGAGCGAACAATCCACCCGCGAGTGAAAGAGATAAGATAAGTTTTTTATTCTTCAATTTCCATACCCTCCGGCAATATCAAATAGAGTTTGTTGTCATTAAGTGGTATGAGCCTTGCATTACAGCCGTAACAAAACCCTTTCAAAAAGTCGACAATCCTCATTGCAACCTCATTTTCACACATATCAGTTGAAATAATGATTGCCTTGTTTTGCTTTG
>CAJFOL010000063.1 GCA_904397185.1 uncultured Clostridia bacterium | reverse complement strand
TTTTTTAAATAAAAAATGAGAGCAAATTTTGCTCTCAAATCTGGTAGAGATGAGTGGACTCGAACCACCGACCCCCACCTTATCAGGGTGGTGCTCTAACCGACTGAGCTACATCTCTATATCTTTTACCTTGTTTAGTAATGCATTAATCTTGATCTCAAATGTTATTTTACATTGTTATCATCATCTTGAAGCATTGTATAATATTCCATTTGATACGATTTGCACTTTAAATTATACATATTTACTCCCATATTGTCAACAGTTTTATTAAAATTTTTTAAACTTTATATTTTATTATTTTTTATCCCCTATTTTAAGACATTATTTTTTGTAACTTCCTAAATTTGAATGACAACAATAAATTACTGTAGCCATTGACAAACGGGTAAATAAAAGATATAATTGGTCAAGGAGACAAAATGAGAATTAGTATTTTAATATCAACACTCTCAAAGCAGACTTTGCTTCAAGTTGATGACAACAAAAAGCTTGTGCTTTATAATGGCGAAAAGAAAAATATAGATTATAAAAAATTGATAGCAGATATATGTCTATTAACTTCGACATGGAAGAGTGAATATACTAAAAATTCTTATATAGATGGTGAAAGTTTTGAAATAATTATTGATGATAATGCGAAAAAACTCACATATCGAGGGAAAAACAGTTTTCCAAATGATTATAGTAGTTTGAAAGAAATACTTGCAGAGGTGGGAGATGCTTGATTTTAAATTAGATGGTATAAATATTTATAACCCTATTGAAGGGAAGATTGACCAAATAATAGATTGTTTTGTAAAATTTTATGGAGAGAAATATAGAAGCGAAATAACCCACAAATTAAATAACACCATATTTTTCTTTTTGGATGATGCACGAGCAAACAACACCACTTTTTCTCAAATTAAAAATTATTTAATTAAAAGCAAAATTTATCCTCTTACTAATGAATTTTGGGAAAAACATAGATGCTTTGCTGATAAAAACATAATTGGAGATATTCAAACTAACCCAGAAGTATACTTGCAAGGGTCTCTAGATTATCTCCGCACTGGTCAATTTGCGAATTTATCGGATTTTTTAAGTCTTATCAATAATGGCGATAAATTTGATTCAGAATATTGTAAAAAATATTTTTCTCATACTGAAACAAAGGATTCTGCAGAAAAACTTATTCAATTTTTCTTGTACGACTGGAAAAAGAATTTCTCTATAAGATATAAGCAGACCGTCGAAGAGATTGAAAGTATCCTAAGCAAATATACATTAGAAGAAGATGGCATTTATACAAAAATAAGTATAGACAAAAATCAGAGTTTGGAAGAATTAATGGTCTCAACTTTAGAACAACATGGAATACATTGTCTACACAAAAGAGAAATAACCAAACCTTTCTATAAATTTTTAAAGTATTATCAAGATGATAGTCTAGTCTTAAACTCCGTCTCAAAAAATATTTTCCGTGAAATGTTTGAAAAACTTGGAATCGACTTAAATGGCGACTTTAATAATTACATAAATATACCCCTAATAGATGAAATCTTTGATGACCAAGAACTTCAAAGGCAATATAGAGAGATACTTGACAATGAAATAATATGTAAGATTAAAGCCTGCCCATCTCTTCAAGATGCAATCAAAACTTTAAGGCAAAATGATGTGATGGATGAAAGTTGTGTTATTGGAGATTTGTATGACCTTGCCTTTAACTCATATGGTGATTGTGGTTTTGTGCAACTTGTTCCAACATCTGATGGCTATAAATTTATATGTGTCACTAAAAATGCACTAACACTTTCTAATCACGTATTATTTCACGAATTAAATCATATATGTGAAATGGCTGTTTTGAATAATTCAGACGAAAAGATTGATTATAAAACAGGTTTTTCTACCCTTAATTATTATAAAAATGTGTCAAAATTTGATTACAAAGAAGTTATAAATTATTTACAAAATATGGACAATAGTTACGAAAATGACCAAGAAAAACAAGCAGTTATTGCCCTTAACGAAGTTGTAAATGACTATATTACCATTAGTATTGACAAAATTGCCAAACAAATGGGGCTTAACTTCTCTTTAAATGAAAATCAAGCCATTACATCTTGCTATAGAGTGGGTTTTCCACTTCTAAAAAAATTTATAGAACAAAATATTGATATCTTAAAAACCTTTAGGATGATGCCAAACCCTACTGCATTTAGAGACTTGATAGGACATGATGATTATGATCGCCTGGCAAAAAGTACTATGAGACTATTGGATTTAAATACATTTTCAATCAACAAACTTTATCAGCAATTATTTCTTCAAGCGGGATATATTATGCCAAGAGATATTACAAATTATATTTGGGATATCGTCCATGAAGATGGAAATTGGAGCCCAGAATCAGAAGCAATTGTCGAGATATATAAAACAGTCGAATCAGTAACAAATAATATTAAAGATAAATTAAAAAATAATAATATTGATGAAAAAGAAGAAATGCAATAAGATCTTTAATGAAAAATAATTTTAAAATAATTTGACATTTCTACTTATTTTATATAAATTATTATTTATAAAAGGAAGTTTATTATGAATCCACAAGTTTTTGGCTGGGAACACCTCACATATCTTGCAGTTTTTATTGTACTAGCGGTTGTGAGTTTGGTCCTTATTAAAATATATGCAAAAAGTGAAAAAGCGATATTTATTATAGTCAAGGTTGTCGCTGGGATACTTTTATGTCTAATATTATGGAACCGAATCTGTATATGCATTTCAAACAACAATTGGTCCTATCTAATACCAGACACTTTCTGTGGAATGAGCAGTCTTGTGCTATCTCTTGCCTGTCTTATCGGCAAAAAGAATAATGAGGTCATGCACTTCGTTTGTCACGTAGCACTCGTTGGCGATATATTAACCTTAGCCTATCCTGACTTTATAGAACAAAATCCTTCGCTCTTCTACCCAAACACAATATCAGGACTTTTGCACCACACAGTTGGTTTATACCTTTGTGTATTGCTTCTTATGACAAAATACTTTGTACCTAACTATAAGAAATGGCCAAACTTGGTTATAGGTTTTATGGCATATATAACTATTGGTGCCTTCCAAATGTCAGTGTTCGGATATAACAGTGCTTTCTATATTAATGACCCTATACTTTCTGGCACCCCTCTTACTGTTTGGATAATTGCCCCTGTATTCGCTGTAGGATATGCACTGTTCTTCATCTGCTATGAACTTATAAAGAAAAAAATTGCAGAGAAAAAAATTGCTACTTCAAAAAATATTGAAACAGAAAATGTTAAAAAAAATAGTGAAAATATAGAAAATAATTCGAAAAATAATAAAAATATAGAGAAAAAATAAAAAATTATTTAAAAAATATTAAAAAAATATCCAAAAAAAATTTTTGGATATTTTTTATTCGATATTTTGTGCTTACTTAATATTTTAATAATGATTTTAAATCTAAGTTTATAAATTTATTTGTTTTTTCATGTATTTCTTTTATCAATTTATTTGCACTACGATATGCAAGATTAAAATCATCTTGAGTTATGATGCCGTTATTTAAAGCATCTTTTAGTTCGTCCTCGTCTTTGAGTTCACACTCTCCGTCTCCAATAATTACATCAAGATATAGGTCGAGATAGCATGGCATTTGGCTACATTCATCAATACCATTTTCTTTTGTTATGTCAAAATACATTTCTACAATATCTTTTTGCCTATTGAAATAAACACGTAGGTTGTAGTTTTCATCCCTTGGTGTTATCTCCAAAATTGTGTAACCATTGTCCATGATTGTTTTGCCTTTCTTTGTCACAAAGGGCTTTTCAATGCTTAAAATATTCTTTTCGCAGATATAGAAGTCTCTTGTCTTGTCATATTCAAGCCGAAATTCATACTTCTCCACATCTCTTAGATATGTCTTGCTAATAACTTTTCTTTTCATACTACAACCTTCCGCTCATAAGATTTCCAGAATTGTATCTTTTTAGTCCCAGTTTAAATAAAACAAATGCAAGCACAACCCAAAATATAGTCACTGCAATCATTCCCAAAATCCACCAAACATTAGGTGTTAAGAAAAAGTATTGGGCGGGAATAAATGTGTAGAAAAATGCTGGAATAAAGGTATATAATATGCCTTTAACTACAGTGTTATATATTGCTGGTGGATAATTTCCGGCTTTATTTAATGTGCTTTGGACAGAGTTAGCAACAGCGTCTCCGCGTTTGACATAAAAACACAAACTTACATACGCAAGATAAACACACAAAAAGATAAGTCCAGAGCATATCATAGCAGGCACCATTATTAGATACCAATACCAAGGGGCGCCAATAATTGCAAGCACAACAAAAGCATATATCATATCACCAATAGCAGAGACATCTGTTGAAGAACAACAAACATTTATTAAGACATTTTTAGGTTGTGTCAAGAAAACATCAAGTTTTCCTTCATAAACAATGTCTTTCAAATTCCAAGCACCAGCAAAGAAAGCATGAGAAAATCCATAGCCACCTGCGGCTACTGCCCATAACAACATAGTTTCATTAAATCCATATCCGCCAATGTCGTCAACTAATTGAAATATGACATACCACTGAATGATAAAGAAAAGGTCATTCAAAATCATCATAATTATTTGCATAAAAAACGATGATTTATATTTCCATTCTTTTTTCAAATTAAGTTTGAAATAACTGAAAATCAGTTTTAAATTATTTTTAACCCCCATTTATATTCACCTTCTTTGTTCCAATTTTGTAAAGCAATAATCCAATTGCTATAAACACAATTAAATAAGCAACTTGTGAGATTGTTGTTTGTAGAAATACGTCCCAAGAGAAATTAGCGAGTAATTTGCACGGCCCACTCATCATTGCATAGATAGGACTATAATTGATGATAGGTTGCACCCAAGCAGGGAAGAATTCTGGTGGGAAGAATAAGCCCAATAGCATTTGAAGTTTTTGAACAATCCAAGTGAAAGGCGTTGCTTCTTCAATCCAAAATGACAATAGTCCGATTGTTCCATAAATTATGCAAGTCAAAAATATTGCGAGCAATAAACTTATGAAGATAGGCAGGATATAAGCCGCACTAAAATTTGGAATAGGACCAAGCAATATTAGCCCCATAACTATTCCTGACGGCAATAAGAATATAAGTTTCCAAACAAAAGTTGCTGATTGAGATGACACTTGATAAGCATAGTAGTTGTATGGTTTGTTGAGTTGATATGCAATTTTGCCAGATTTAATGTCGCTGCTAAAACCTCTTGTCACTGCACGAGCATTGACACAATACATAAGGATTTCTGCCATTATCATATACCAAATCATCATATTTAGCGAGTAGCCATTTATGAGTGTGCCACCGCCATTTCCACCATAAATGAATTCCCAAAGCATTTTGAAAATGTAAATTATGACAACAAAAGAGATAACTGCTGTAATAGAGTTCGCAACAGTCTTACTCTCTTGTTTAAAACTTGTTCTAAAAATGCTAAGATACTTTTTCATCTTTTCCTCGGTAAATATCTTTGATAATATCTTCAAGTGGGGTGGTCGAAATTGAAATGTCCTGCAAATCGTCTGCAGAGAACATACTCATAAGTTCCTCCATGCTTGTCTTATTCATGTCAACTTCAATCTTGTACATGGTGTTTTTCGCCTTTAAGATTTTTATGCCATCTTTCTCTTCAATCTTTATATCCTTTTTAAGGTTGACTTCAACAATTTTCTTGTTTAAATGATGATATTTTAAATTTCTCATGCTGTCGTCAAGCATAATCTTGCCATTATTTATTATAATAACCCTTTTGCAAACCTCTTCAATGTCCCCAACATCGTGCGACGTAAAGAGAATGGTTATTCCAAGTTCTCTATTCATCTTTTTTATGAGATTTCGTAATGTTTCCTTTGCAATCGGGTCAAGCCCAATTGTAGGCTCATCAAAAAACAACATTTTTGGATTATGTAACAAACTCGCCACCATTTCGCACTTCATTCGTTGACCTAAACTTAAGTTTTTGACTGGCTGATTGATAAATTCTTCTATCTCGAAAATCTTTGCAAGTCTGTCTATTCGCTCTCCCAATTCTTTCTTTGGAATATCATATATGGCTCCGAAGAATAAGAAGTTATCCATAGCAGATAGATGCACCCAAAGTTGCTCTTTCTGTCCAAAAACAGTGCCAATCTCACGTGACAATTTGACACGTTCTTTGCTAGGGTTATAGCCTAATACCTTTATATCTCCACTTGTTGGATACAAAATTCCAGTCAACATTTTAATTGTTGTGGATTTGCCTGCACCGTTTGGACCAATAAAAGCAAGTGCTTCGCCTTCTTCCACAGAAAAAGTTATGCCATCAACTGCCTCTTTGACAATCTTTTCTCTCTTAAACAGGTGTTTAAACCACTCTTTTCCTTTATATTTTTTATTTGTTTTAAAAACTTTTGTTAAATTTTTCACTTCTATTACATTCATAGTATTCTCCGATTAGTTTTTCTTGCATATGTATAACATATGACTTGAGTAACCTTGATGGTCTAGTCGCTCACAGGTCGCAAGATGAAGACTGTAAAGAAGTTCAATATCCCCATCATCCATCCTTCCGTCATCAATATAATCTCTCATAATTGGAGCCAGTCCATCTGTTGCCACACTTTTAAGAAAAGTTGTGTCTGTCTTTTCAAATTGTTTTGCAAAATCTTCTACAAAGTATGACGAAAATATCTCTTCTGGGACATCCTTAATGCTTCCGTCTTTGTTTAATGCATAGGCGAGATTTTTAAGGCTTCCTTTTCTAACTCCATAAGCCCAAATAATAGATGAGTGTGTGAGATAGGCAAACATACAAATCCCCTTTTGTTTGCACACTCTAATTGTTTCGGCTATTGCTCTGTCCTTATCCTTTTTGTTAAACAAGTGATACATTGGGCCTAAACAAAGCACCAAATCGAAAGAGTTATCTTCAAATTGCAAATTTAATACGTCCCCCTGATAACTTTTAAGATTGTCAAGCCCTTTTGAGTTTTCACGAAGTACTTTTAAATTGCTTTCGTCAAGTTCAACTGCCGTCACATCATAGCCCATTTTTGCAAGAGCGATTGAGTATCTCCCTGTGCCTGCCCCTATCTCCAAAATCTTACTTCCTTTTTTAAGATATTTTTGAATATAATTCATAGTTGTCCGATATTCAAAAGACTGCGACTTCCTGTTGAACCTTTCATCTTCTTGATAATTATTATACTTTTCTTCAATAATGTTTTTGTATTTATTTTTGTATTCCATTTTTCTCTCCTTTATAATTGACCACATTTCTGCATCATATAGACTGTCATCTCGGCGACAGTCATATTTTCTTAAAGTTCCTTCATATTGCATTCCAACTTTCGCCATAACTTTTGTGCTTGCTTTGTTTTCAACATCTGCAAAGGCTTCAATTCTTTCAAAGCCGATTTCAAACAAGTGGTTGATAACTGCCTTCACGCCCTCGCTTATATATCCATTGTCACGATAAGCAGGATTTAAACACCACACAAGGTCAGCCATTCGGCGATAATCATCTTGCTTATATATGCTTGTTCTGCCAATCATCTTATTTTCGCTTTTTAAAACAACAGCCCAATCATAAAAATCGGCATTTTGATATTTTTTTGTAAGTTTATTCTTGATATAATCAACTGCCATTTCTTTGCCTGTATAGACTGGTATTCCAGACAGATATTTTAAAACTTCTTCGTCTGAGACAAGTTCGTATAGACTCTGTGCGTCCGAAAGCAAGATAGCCCTAAGCAACAATCTATCCGTTTCAATCTCAACTGTCCCGGTATGTCTAATTTCGTAGTTCATAGTTTTTCCTCTAATCTTAACTTTGTATCTTTTGCTTTTATTTGTAAATTTTGATATATTGGGTTATCCAAATATTCTTGTCTTGTTATTTTGCAAACAACACCATCACAATATTTGCCAGTTTCATACCAAACAATCATATCTTTCACTGTCTTAAATGGTTTTAATCCTGCTTTAAGTTGAATTTTGCCACTTGCAACATTTGGGGTGAAATAACCTGCAACTATTTCATCTAATTTAAGTTCGTCCATACCATATTTCACAATTGCTCGCATAGCCTCTGTCATAATGCCTTTTCCCCAATAATTTTCGTTAAGCAAACAACCAATTTCTTTTGTGTTTCCTTCGGTTTTCGTGTTTTCATCTGGCTCCATAAGTTCAATCGAACCAACAACTTTATGAGTGTCTTTTAGTTCAATGGCAAATTGTAAAGGCCTTGTGGTTTCGAATTTTAGTCTTTCTTTGGCTTTTTCTTTGTCGGTATAGGCAGGCCAGCCACATCGTGGTCCCACATTTGGCATTTGCACATATTCCCAATATTCTTCTAAATCATCTAAACGATAATTTCTTAAAATCAATCTTTCAGTTTCAATCATTTTCTTTTCTCCTTTTTTATTTTAACATAGTATGTGTGTTTTTCTTTAACGATTTGCAAAAATAAAAAGCACCCATAATCTTTTTAGCATTGTGCTAGTAGTTTTTATGAGTGCTTTTTATACTTTTATTTTGAAATGGCTACTTTATCCTAAAATCCGCATTTCAAGTAACTTTCGCCCACACAAAAACTATTTGCAGTCCAATTTGGTGCAAATGAATAGTCTTTTCCAATTGTGAGCATAAAATTTTGCATAAGTTACTCCTTTAATTTTTAAAATAACACATAAAAATGCAAAAATCAATACTTTTTTATAAAATTATTGAAAAATTTTAAAATTACTGTCAAGATACACATAATTTGACATATCATAGGCAAGATTTTTATCTATCATTCTTTTTGCAAGTTTGCAAATATCATATATTCTTTCGCCATTGACAAGTGGATTTATATATCTGACCTTTGAGTTTATTTTCACACTGTAAACTCCTGTTGGTCTGTCTTTTGAAGTCTTTACTTTGGTGGCATTTTGCCAAATACTAAAAATCTCATTATACCTAGACTTTTTTATTATATCAATCACTTCGCTTTCTTTAATGCTATACAAATCCTCTATTTTTAAAAGCCCATCTTGACATAGTCTTTTTGAAATTTCTGCTAGAAGTTGCATGGAATAACGTGTTCTATCTTCTCTATATATGATTGACATCTCACTTGTTGCTTTGACAAATTCTCGTGCTATCTTCTTGGTTTTAAAACCTACTTCTGGAAAGTTCTGCTCGTTTATCTCAATCTCTATGTCTTGATAAATTCGTTTTACCTGCTCAAAATTTAAAAGCCCATATCTGAAGTATCCATCTGACAGAGAATACTCAAGTCTGTCCGCTGAAAGTTTTGGCTTGTCATTGTCGGCAATTGGATAAATCTTATAGTCTTCAACTTCACTAAGCGAAATGCCATCCTCCTTGAGGTATTTCATAATCTCACTAGAGCCTGCAATCATTTCATGAGTTTCACTTTCGGTCGACTCCTGCTTGGTGTAGTCGCCTTTCATAAAATCTATACAATGCTTAAAAACAGGTGTGGCTATATCATGAAAAAGTCCCGCCAAGGTTTGCCTCTTATCGTGAGTAAAATGCCATATAATCAGTGCAACCGCAACCGAATGGTCAAGGGTCGAATAAAAAACTCGGTCGCTATATAGTTTAGAATAGATAGTGCCACAAGATGTGCTGATAAACTTTAGTCTTTGCATCTGTTTCGTCTCTATGTATCTATCAAGCCAAACTGGAAAGGTAGGCTCTAAAACTTCAAAATATTTTTTAATCTCTTCGTTGATACTTTGCAAATAACTCATCATTATCCTCTCATTGATTTCTTGATATATTTTTTTCTTTAGGTTTAGGACAAACATTTTTGACTAAACAATCACTATATTTATCCTTAAAAGTTGCAAAATCTAGTTCGTACTCTTCAAATATTCGTTTGGCAACCAGCATTGTCGCATGGGCATCTTCGCTACTTTTATGATATAGAAAGTCCTTTTCAATCTCCAATTCCTCAACTATTTTTTCAAGAGATTCAATATGAGGAGTCTTGTAAATTAAGTGGTGCAATTTTTGTGTATCATACCCTTCCATTTCAATAGATGGCAAGTTATATCTTCCACAAGCGATATTTAAATAACTAAAATCACTTTGAATTGCATGACCAAACAATACATGTTTTCGGTCTGTCAAAAGTTTTTTAATCTTAGGATAATAAAAATCAAAAGGATTTTGTTTGTTGAAATACTCTTGACTGTAAGCAAGGTGAATTTTCGCCACTTCCCCTTTCTTAGACAGTACTATTTTGCTTTCAGGATTGATGACAATGTCTTCCTTTTTTATTATCTTAAACTTCTCGTCAGTCAAGCAATACCCAAACGAGCAAATATCATGCCCATTTGAGCACTCTATATCAAAAAACAAATATTTCATAATTTTATCCTTATTTTATTGTAATTAAATAGATTGAAAATCAAAAGTAAATTTCATAATTTAAGAAAATTAATGCAAAATTCCTAAAAAAATGGCAAAAAATCAATTATTTCTATCATATTTTATCAATTTTGCATTTGCAAGCGACAATAAATAGATTTCGTCCAATTTTATATCAAATGCTTTTTCTACCGCTATTGCATATAGGTCAAGTTGTTTTTTGTAATGTTTTAACAGCCTTTCCTCATCCTTTATTGAAGAAAATTTGTAATCAATCAAAATATTTTTTTCTCCTAATGAGAATAGGTCTATGATACCTTGAATAATCACTTCTTTGTCGCTATCAATATTTAATACGTCCTTGAGTGGCAACTGCATTATAAACTCACGTTCCTTGTAAACATTGTCGCTAACAGTTTTTTTTAAAATTTGTATGTCCTTAAAAAGAATATCCTCATCAATTAAATCAAAGTAGCCATCTTCTAAATAATCTTTTACCTCTAGCAAAAGGTTATGAAGAGTGGCAGGCGAATCGACCTTGTTGAAGTCAATAAATTTCAAAGCCTGGTGAAAAGCATTTCCTCTCTCTATCGCCTTTTGCCGTGCTAAACTATTTCCATTATATTCGTATGACGGCACAGTATCATTTTCAAGATTCAGAATACCTGAAACTGAGTTTTTATAATTTATTTTGCAAAGTTCATTTTCTGCATAGGCAAAGTTGATATAATCTTTAATTGTGTCCAAATTTAGTTGCAGTGTCCTATTGAAATTTTCAAGTTCTGTCTCTTTGTAATTCCCAGCATCTTCCACTTCATTTATCAAATTGAATTGCCAGTTTCCAGTGCTTACTTTATCTTGACTAAGAAGTTGGTCTTTAAAATTCCCCCCTAGGCTATAGAGAATCAAATCTAGGTAACTATCGCACTTAAAAAGTTCTTTATCTTGCTTTAAATTTTCATTTGTGGTTGTGCCTATCAAGTAAAGGTGATTCTGCCCTCGTGTGAGTGCGACATAGAAAATCATAAGTTCATCGACAAATTCTCTTCGTTTTTTGTAATACTTTCCAGCCAAGAATGGTGGAGAGACAAGGCGGAGGTTGTCCTGATAGTTATATAGATAAGTACCCATACCAAATTTAGATGAGACAATGTATGACTTAATGTAATTTTTGCTCAGTTTTTCGCCTGCGCCAGCCAAAATCACAACAGGATATTCAAGCCCTTTTGTCGCATGGATGGTGGTAAGAGTTATTGCATTGACAGCATTGGTGGCAACCGAACTTGACGTGTCTATATTGTCAAGATAGCCTACAAGCCCTGGCAAATTATAATCAAAATTATTTTGAGAAATTAATTTAAAGAATTCTTGCAGATGATATTTTTTTGAATTTTTATCAGGCAAACTATCGAGATACACATAATAATTTGTTTGATTAAAAAGTTTGTTTAGTGCTTTTGTCAGTCCAATCGTTTGGCAATCAAACTGAAAAGAGGTTAATTTTTCTTTAAATTTTTTTATTTTTTCGCTGTCAACATCATCCGCTATCTCCCAGTAGTTTACTTTTGGATATTTTAGACGAAGTTCGGATAATTCATCAAGAGTGAGCCCACCAAACCACGAAGCAAGCACACTGACAAGCGAAATATCATCCTTAAAGTTGAGCGAAAGTCTAATAAGGCTTGTGATGATTTGAAGTTCACTATCCTCAAGAAGTTCCTGTTTTAAATCGGCAAAGACTGAAAAACCTTTTTCTTGTAAAAAGCGGGTGCACTCTTTCATCACCTTATCACGAGAGCGGAAAAGTACCGCGATATCCCCCGCATTGACGTTTCGCATTTTCCCTTGTTTTGCATCGTATATTTGGCTCTTTAAAATCTCTTCAATTCGATGAGCGAGGGTATAAACTTCCTTTTTATACTCGTAGGTGCTGTTTATGTCATCTTCTTTTACACTATAAATTTTGTTTGGCTTTGTATTTTCTTTTTCTTCATCAATAATTATATCGACATTCACCGCTGGCAACTGCGGTTTTTCAAACGGCACAAGTCCTTTTAGTTGACTTTTATGCTCGTAATCAATTCCAACACTATCAAGTGTCATAAGTCTATTAAAAATTTTGTTTACAAAAGACAAAAGTCTTTCATCTGACCTAAAATTCCCTGTTAAAAATAGCGATTGACTGTCCTCTCCATTCGAAAAGTTTTCAATATCCCTTTGCATTATTTCCATGCTCGCATTTCTAAAGCCATATATGCCCTGCTTTGGATCACCTACTGCAATAAAATAGCCCTTTTCAGCAATAGGTTTTATAATTGATTCCTGTAAAGTGTTTGTATCCTGATATTCATCTATAAAAATATAGTCATAACTTTTTTGCAAATTTAAAAGCACATCTTCGTTTTCAAGAAGTTTTCGTGTCAACTTTTCAAGGTCAGCAAAGTCAAGGGCATCGCCACCTTTAAGTTCGTTGTACTTTATTTTAAACTGCTTTTGCATTTCAAGTAGTCCTTTGGCAAGTCTGCCTGCAGATAGACTTTGCTTGTCCTCCTCACTTAAATATAAATAGTCACCTGTCACATTCAACATTTCTTTCAAAATATCACGGGATTTGGTTATTATTTGCTTTTCTTCTATCAAATCAGTTTTCTTCCGTGGAACAGACGGAAAGGTGATGCTATTTATCTTGTTACAATTTTCAAAGAAATCTTCACTTATATTTATATTGCAAATTTCCTCTACCGCCCTATAAAAATCTGGCAGTTGTCCTGTTAAACTTAAAAAATTGATATTCTTTAAGTTCTCTCTTGCTCTTAAAATGATACTTTTTAAAACAGAATTTAAATAATCTAAACTGTCTTTATAAAATTTTTCATAGTCATCAATGTAGGACTTTAAAAGTTCGTCTCCATTATCTTGGCTATCAAAATAACTTTGCAAATCATTCATGCATTCAAAAATTTTGTTTTTGTCATGTTTAAATGCAAAATAAATTTCATTAAATTGCTGATAATTTTCAGCAAAATCGTCAAAAACATGATTAAAAGTCAAATATTTTAAGTTTTTACTCTCTTTTTCGTCCAAAACTCGAAAATTCTCATCAATATTCAACTTGTTTACATATCTTTTGATAATCTTTTCGCAAAAGGCATCTATTGTGGATATATCGCTAATTGATATATCGTCTAACTGCTCAAGCAAAAATGGAGTGTTTTTTTGTTGCAGTATTGCCTTATAAAGTCGGTTTTTCATTTCGCCAGCAGCCGCCTTTGTAAAGGTCAGCACTAAAAGTCTGCTTACTGGGACCTTTTTCTTTACAATTAAGTTAATAATATGCTCAATGACAATAAAAGTCTTACCGCTACCAGCAGAAGCGGAGACAATCAAATTCTTCTTGTCGTTGTCAAGTATTGCTTGTTGTTCTTTCGTAGGTTCACTCATCTTTTTCTATCCCTTTTAAACTGTCCACTTTCTTAAGTTTTCGATAACCTTTAACCTCTTCATATCCACAAATACCCCTGTATTTGCAGTACTTACATGAATCTTTATGTGGCTTTGGCTGAATGTATCCACTGATAATTTCATCCACCGCTTTGCTGGCAATCTTGTATGCATAGTCCTCATAAAATGCTAGTGGCTCCTTTGCTACAACACTGCCCTTGTATTGTCCGTCCTTGTTTAAGTAAAGCGATAATACCCCGTCAGATTTCGAGCCTACATTGTTATCAAGACGTGAAAGGATATCTTCGTCATCTTCGGCAAGTCCTTTAAGTAGCAATTTGTCATTATCATTTTTTTCGTAACTATATTTTGCATTAAAATAGAACACACCTGCTGGAGTTTTGTCTAGCATCTTCTTCACAATTCTTAGATATAAAAATAGTTGCAATTTCTCGCCATAATAAAGTTCTTTGACGAGATTTCCTGTGTGCCCAGTTTTGTAGTCGATTATCCTAAAATATTGGCCGCTTTCGTCAATCCTATCCGCTTTACCAGACATTTTGACCTTTGTCGCCCCGCCAAGTTCAATGCTATCAAGACGTTTTTCTAGATATTTAGGTCTAAAACTTGACACCTGCAGTTCTTTGATAATATCTGCAAAGATGATATGCAGTTGATGTTTAAAAAAGTCAATCAAACTTTTTCTTTCGGTCGCATTTTCAAGTTTTTCTGTTATATTTTCTTGCTTGATGATGAAATCAAAATTGTCTTCAATAAATTTGTCTATATCCACATTACCCGTTCCTTCAAAACCCTGCTCCATAAGATATTTAACGAATATTTCAGCACCTGCATGACAAATATTGCCTGTGTCACGTGCATCAAAATCACAGGAATCCTTTTCTTTTAGTCTCAGTCCATAGGTCACAAAATGCTTGAATGGACATGAAAAATATTGTTCTAACTGTGTGACATAAACTGATTTGTTGTTATTGAAATACAAGTCGTAACCTTTTTCAATCTTGTCTTTGTTGATTGATATACTTTTAAAAGGAAGATTACTATCCAAATTTAATTTTTCAATGGTCTCATGAGACAGAGAATGTAAATTTTCTTCAATAAAGTTTGTTTGGTTGCCTAATTTTATTAAAAATGAATTTCCCTGTGCCACTTCATTTGGCAAAAACAAATCTTGTGCTCTCACTATAGACTGCCCAAAAATCTTATTCAAACTATCAATAAAGGCAGGCGGTTCGGTCTTCTTGCCCTCGTCGTCAAAACTTCGCGAAAAACAAATAAGTCTTTCTGACGGCAGTGATAAGAGGTTGAAAACTTTAAACCTGTTTCGTCTGTTTATCATACGAATGGTAGGCTCTATTTTTTTGTTAAAATAGTTGAGTGAAAGGTCGTAATCGTTTAATAGTCCATTATCACCACTAACCTGTGGCAGAGCCTGACAGCCTAACAAAATCAGTACTTTGCAATCCCCAAAGTATGAGTTGGTCGCATCGCCCACCATAACACCGTCAAGGTAGGTCGGAACGGTGGACACCTCTTTGAATGACAAAAGCAATTTGAGCATTTTAAAATATTCGGCAAGTTTAATCTCGCTAGAATTATACTTTGAAATAAGTCCCACTGCTTCTTGTAATATTTCCTTACTCTGCCTGTCAATGTCACCCTCTTTCAAATATCCCTTTTCGTCCACTTTTGCCATGACCTCATCAAAGCGATTTTGCAGTTTGTCTATTATCTCATTCACAACATTTTGATAATCTGCAGCGGTTGTACAACTCTCAATTTTGGTTAAGATATCATCATACTCAAATGATTTTGATATGTACTTTTTGTATTTGTATTTGTTATTAACATTATACTTTTGTGTGTTCTCTATAAGTTCTCTTTGGTCTATCAAAATATTATTGAAAAGATTTTGTAATTGCTCACTTTGGTATCCGTGGCTTATTACTTCAAAAAAGTTTAAGACCACTCTTGCCAGCATCGTCCTATCTGCAGTTACCGAACTATCAACAAAGCATGGAATATTATACTTGTCGAACTCCTTTTCTATTTTATCTTGATATCGGCTTAAATCACTTGTCGCCACCACTATGTCACAGTAGTGGTATCCCTTATAGGTTAAATAATAAATAATTTTTGCAAGCCCTTCGACTTCCTCATGAATGTTTTGTGCTGAGATTACACTATAAAAGCCATTATTTTCGGCAGTAACAGGCTGGTAACTATACTCGCCTCTGATTATCGCCTCTTTGGTCTTTGAGAAATTGCTATTTGTAATATTGCTTTCAATTTCAATACCACACTCTTTTGAAATTTGAGTCAGTTTTTCAAGAATATCCTTTTCATAGATATAATCGTTGCCTATACCTAGCGAACTTGTCAAAGACACATTGACTTCCATTGAACATTCTACGAGTGTTTTGATGAGGCTATAGCCCTCTACAGTAAAACTGTCAAACTGTGCAAAATAGAATTTGGTTTTGGATAGAATATTACTTTTCTTTATCTCGCTAGTCAAAAGTGATAACCTGCCATTTGCATCAAGTTTACCTTCCAACAAATTTTGATATTCTCTATATATAAGCATAATATCATGGTATTTTGCACCACTAAGCCCCTCTGCATTTTCGTTTAAATCCTCTGGCATAACTTCGCAACTTTTCAATTGCGACAAAAGTTTGTTTATTTCGTAGCAAAAATTAATGCCACTCTTTCTAAATGTCTTAAATTCGCCTTTTACATTTTCTATCGCTTTTTGAGTTAAAAGCAGACTTTCTGCAGACGACAAAACCTCCACCTTTTTGTGAAGCCTTGAAAAGATTTCAGTTGCAAGCGATGTAAGCCCCATCACCTTGACATTAAATAGTGACTTTTTTAATGTTTGCAAAAGCAGTTTCTCCATTTGAAGAGAAAATCTATCTGGAACAATAACTATATGTTCAATAGAAAAATCCCTAAAGTCAATAGAAGAAATCATATCCTTTGTCGCATCAAATACAGTGCTGTTGCAATAAGTTTTAAGTTTCATAAGTTTATTTTATCATATCTTGCACTAAAAATAAAGAAAAAAAGGCTTGCTTTGCCTTTTTGTGATTTAATTATTTTTTACCGCCTCTAACTCTTGATATTTTTGTCTTAACTTTCCTGCCTTGTCACATTTTAATTTAAACATATCCTTGACAAGTTTGGCATTCTCTTCTTTTATCTTTATAAAAGATTCTTTGAGTTCGCGATACTCCTTTTCCTTATTATTTAGTGCAACAATGGTCTTGCGAAGTTCTTGACTTGCCCTATTCATAGTGTCCTTAACTTGGTCGTTTATCTCTTCTGCCGCACTACGTTTGACAAGTCGCACAAGTCCCATAAATAATGCCTGTAATTCTCCGTCAGTTATCTTGTCCTTTTTCTTTGTAAATTTTATAATATTGTCTTTCTTCATAGGTTGTGCTTCGGCTTTAAAGTTGCGATATTTGTTTTGGTATCGTAGCATTTGATTGATATCTCCATTTGAAAGAGTAAGGCAGGCTTTTCTTACAGAGTATCCGCCTTTTACTAGGTCATCTATCTTCCCCATAAGTTTTTCTTCCTCTTCCTTTGTAAAATATTGTATGGAGTTTTTCTTATGCTTTTCAAGGTCAATTCCAAGTTTTTTAAGTCTTGGTGTGTCCTGTTCCAAATTGTCTATTTCATGATAATAATAATTCCTCACACTGTTTGGCTGACGATTGTATTTTCTTGCATGCTCCATGAATGCCTTTCTTAAAGGTTTCCCTTCGTCTTTTAACTTTTCTATAGAACTGAACAAGTCTTTGACTTCTTCATTCCCCCAAATTCCATTTTTCATAATTTCATCTCCTTGCACGTTTTATAGACCATGCTGAATGATTTTATACACATATTTTCTTGTTTTTATCATATTTTTTCATAAATTATAGCGAATTTTATACATTATGTTATTTTTAAAGGAGAAAATTCATAAATTAAATTATGAAAAATATTGTAATTTATTCTCCTTACCCTTGTCTTGTAAAGGCAGGAGACAAGGAAATGACGATTAATGAAAATGAACACCTAAGTCTTGATGCCATCATGCCTATATATGTTTACCCAACTGGCAAGACAAAAAGATATTCATTCATGATTGATTTTAATATCTTAAATAGTCAATTTTATTCTATCATAGAAAAGGACGACCGAGTCCTTGTCTTTCTTATTGACGGACTACTAAGTCAAAATGTTGATATTTTTTCTTTTCGTTATAACAATATTGATAGTGAAATTGAGGTTTCATCTCACGAGATAACATTTAAAACAAAAGAGCATAAAAAGAAAATCTATATTTACTCAACTCCTAAAAATGTGGAGTGCGGGAATTTTTATCATATAGATTACAGTTTACTTAAGTTTGAAAATGGTTCTATATTGATTGCATACAATGTAAAAAATAATAGTGCAAAACAATTTAAAGGCGACAAAATAGAATTAAAAGACAATGGTTTTACCGTGCAATCCTCTAAAAATTTTTATGACATGGCTACGTGGGAGTACAAAATTGATAAAGAAGGGCTAAAAATAAAGGATAAAACATTTGCTATGGCAAATCAAAAATACCCGTTCGAACTTATCCCATTTCAGTTTATGACCGCCGTCCAAAACGATGACACGTCTATGATAACTTCTCTTTTAAGTGATGAAATTTTAAAAAAGATAGATATTGACAATATAAAAAAATATTTTGGACATATTGATTATTTTTATATGATAGATTATAAAACTTGCTTCGCAATATCTGACAAGCAAAATGTAATTTATGAATTTTATTTAAAAGAAAACAAAATAGATGAAATTGTTGACAACAGAAATTAAAAAACCTTTGCAAAGCAAAATTTTTGCAAAGGTTAATTTTTACTGTTCTATATTAATTTCTTCATCTAAGTTTTCTTCTAGGGCAACTTTATCTACTCTCCAAAGCCCATTTCTTATAAGTCGCTTTGTCACACGTTCCGCCACCCTTTTAGGAACTTTGGTTAAAATCAACTTATTGTACTGTGCCAAGTCATAGACAAAATTCACATCGTTACGAATTTCAGCCGAAGCATACATGATTGCCCAAGGTTCTATTTTACAAGCCAAATGTACCATATCCCTTTCATTTCTCAATCTCGCACTTGCAAAGCGGAGGGCATAACCATAATTTGATATTGCAGTTTTTACAATCTCGTCATCATCTTTGAGCCTATCACTTGCACTCATGAGACTTAGTCCATCCTGCTTAACCGCTTCCATGACAACTTCTCTTGTATCCTGCAGCCTGCTAGAGGCATAATAAAGAGCATGACCTTTATCTCTCACACAAATAAGCACCGCTTCAATATCATCCTTTAACTTGTCTGTCGCTCTATCTAAGACCACTGCACCGCTTGTGAAGTTTAAAGCCCATTTAACTTTTTCAATGCTATCTATCACCATTTTGTCGTTAAAAACTTTGGACTCATCCACAACATTATATTTGCTTTCATCTCGAAGTCTTTGCAAAACTTTTGTTGCAGTTTCATTATGGAGATTACTTAGCACCTCTATATTTTCTTTGGCTAGCGAATATATGAACCTCTCGTCATTTGCAAGCCTATCGCTCATATACTTGCAAGCCTGTACATTTTGTCTAATAGCAAAAGTTACCACTTGCTTGTCGTCTTTAAGTTTTTCACTAGCATTTGCAAGTTCAAGTCCATTTTTACTTACCGCTTTTAAAACACTGCTTTTTAAATTCCTTGTGATAAAATTCATATTAACTCCTTAAATCTCCTTGATTTCTTCATTTAAGTCAAACACTGCTTTACCGCCTGCTGCATAAACTACTGTCGCTCCAGCAATAGCGACACCTAAGCCACTTATCATTGCTGTAAACATAGTATTTTGCAGGTCTTCAATATGATTGTATTCTAATTTAAGTTCAGACTCCGAACTTTTTAGTATCTCAACCGCATTGTCATCTGAGAGTATATCTTGGCTGTTTTGTTGATACTCTTCATAATTGATTTCGCCGTCACTGTACGATTGCAGATTCTCATTTTGTTGTCTGTCTATTTCTTGAGAGTAATATGTAGTGCTTTTAAAGTCGTCTATCAAGGCTCTCTCATCTGACTGTTTAACAAAATTAACAGTCCCACTTGCTATACTTAAAACTCCACCAACCACAACGATTAAAGCACCTACTTTTGCTATTTTCCATGCTTTATCGCCCTTTAACTCGCTTCTATCCTGCATATTCTCCTCTCTCTTAAATGTCAATTATTTTATTTTCTTCTCGCTCTATTGTCTTATCTTCTGATTTTGTTTTTCTTAAGCGTTTATTGTCTGCTGTCCCACCCGCTATAATCATGCCTAAACCTACAACTGAGATTGATTTTAGAATAACATTTGCGGTGTTTAAACCGCTGGCTACTCTCTGTGCATTTTCATAACTTAAACTTAGCGGACTTGCCGTGGACTTTAAAATCGCCTCAGCATTCTCGTCAGATAATATTTGTTCCAACTTTTGAGTGTATTCACTAGATGTTATTTCACGACTTTCATATTGACCTTCAGTCTCTTGAATCTGCTCGACTATGCTTTCTTGGAAAAATGCTGTATTTTTAAAATCGCTAAGTATATCGCTCGCTTCACCTTCTTTTATCATTCTAGGAATAGTATTTACAATCGCAATTGACAGTGTTGCTATAAAAGTAACAGCCCCTGCTAGCATAAACCTAGCACTCTTTCCCCCGCTTTTTAAAAAACCTTTTATCATTTACTCTCCTGTTTGCTTTTTAATTCTTGACTATTATACTATAATCTTTTTCAAAAATCAATAGTCAAATAAAATATATTTTTACTTTTATCCTGTTTTTACTTTCATAACTTTATTTGACAAGCACTTTTCGGTATGATATAATAGGCATATGTTAGAATTAAAAAACCTAAGTTATATAATTGACGAAGACAAAAGTCAAAAAGATATATTAAAAAATATAAGTACTACTTTCAAAAAAAATAAAACGTATGTAATAACTGGTCCAAATGGTAGCGGGAAATCAACCCTTGTAAAACTTATCATGGGTGTGCTTTCGCCAACAGGTGGGCAAATTATTTTTGATGGCAAAGATATAACCAATCTACCTATAAACGAAAGGGCAAATCTTGGAATAAGTTATGCTTTCCAGCAACCTGTGACCTTTAAAGGACTTAAAGTACGAGAACTACTCGATGTCGCCTCAGGAAAGAAAAACTCGGTTGACGAACTTTGCGACTTTCTTTCGCTTGTAGGACTTTGTGCAAAAGACTATATCAACCGCCCACTTGATGATAAACTGTCTGGTGGCGAGTTAAAACGTATCGAACTTGCCATGGTCTTGTCTCGCAAGACAAAAATCAATATATTTGACGAGCCAGAGGCTGGAATTGACCTATGGAGTTTTGATGCACTGACAAAAATCTTTTCAAATCTAAAAGATTGCACAAATATTATCGTCAGCCACCAAAAGAAGATACTTGAGATTGCCGATGAAATAATCTTACTTCGAAGTGGAGAAATTGCAAAACAGGGGTCACTGCAAGAAGTTTTGCCTTTAATCGAAAATCGTACTTGTCACAAACTGCGAGGTGAAAATGAATAGTGTCGAACAAAAATTGCTAGAAAAAATCGCCGACTTACATAAAGTGCCAAGCGGTGCTTTTAACCTGCGAAAAAATGGTCAAGCAGAAATGCGAAACTCCACCAAAGATATTGAAATTATACCTAAAAAGAATAAGAGTGGAATTGATATCATAATAAAACCAAATGTAAAGAACAAGAGTGTGCATATCCCTGTTATCATAACTATCGGCGGACTGCATGACCTTGTATATAACGACTTTTATGTCGGGCATGACAGTGATGTTGTCATCGTTGCAGGATGCGGAATACACAACAAGACCTGTAAGACAAGTCAGCATGATGGTATCCACACCTTTCATATAGAAAAGAATGCAAGAGTGAAATATATTGAAAAGCACGTTGGAGAAGGCAACCCTGACGGCAAGAAGATATTAAATCCTGTGACAAAAATATTAATGAAAGAAAATTCATTTATGGAAATGGAGACACTCCAACTTGAGGGTGTGACTTCAACTATAAGAAAGACAAATGCAAAACTCTATGATGGTGCAACTCTCCACATTCAGGAAAATATCTTAACCACCGACTCCCAGACCGCAAAGACAATCTTTAAAGTCGACCTAATTGGCAAAGATTCAAGTGTTGAAGTGACAAGCCATAGTGTCGCAAAAGATAACTCATATCAAGAATTTAAATCGGACCTTATCGGCAAAAATCAATGCTTTGGTCATGTCGAGTGTGATGGTATAATTTTGGATAATGCCCGCATTGTCTCCACCCCTATGATTGATGCAGTGGACAGCAATGCCTCACTTGTCCACGAGGCAGCAATCGGCAAAATCGCAGGAGACGAACTTATCAAACTTATGACCTTAGGTTTATCCCAATCCGAAGCCGAAAACATGATAATCCAAGGCTTTTTGCTGGGGTGAGACAAATAATATTGAATGAAATAAAGTATTATATGTAAAAAATAAAAAACTAGAAGGTAATGATAACCCGCAGGGTTAAAAAATCTTCTAGTTTTATTTTAAGCGAAATTATTTTGAATAAACTGTATAATTTTTACCCGCAATTACTTCGCTAGTTACGTTTGGGAAGTTTGTAGAATTGATATAAGGATGCGAATCACTAACTAGACTTGATAAAACTTTTATAGTAGTTGCATAGTTAAACAATCCACCACAAGCCGTAGACGAATTTGCATTATCATATACATAACTATTTCCTATTATAACTAAGGAGATTTTTATTGAAAAATGATGATATTTAGTCTGTTAGAGCGGAG